>JAJUIY010000022.1 GCA_029267415.1 Alcaligenaceae bacterium | reverse complement strand
GGAATCATGAGCAACCCGCCCGCGCCGAAGAAGTCCGTGGCCCTGTCCGGCGTCGTGGCCGGCACCACGGGGCTGTGCACGGTCGGGCGCACCGGAAACGACCTGCACTACCGCGGCTACGACATTCTGGACCTGGCCGACCACTGCGAATTCGAGGAAGTGGCTTACCTGCTGATCCACGGCAAATTGCCCAACAAGGCTGAACTCGCCTCGTACAAAACCAAGCTGCGCAGCCTGCGCGGGCTGCCCTTGCCAGTACAGCAGGCGCTGGAAACGCTGCCTGCCGCGTCGCATCCCATGGATGTCATGCGTACCGCGGTGTCCGTCATGGGGTGTGTGCTGCCGGAAAAAGACGATCACAACATTCCTGATGCCCGTGATATTGCCGACCGCCTGATCGCCAGCCTGGGTTCGGCTTTGTTGTACTGGTTCCACTACACGCACAACGGTGAGATTATCGACGTACGCACCGACGACGAAACCATTGGCGGGCACTTCCTGCATTTGTTGCATGGCGAAAAGCCCAGCGACGAATGGGTACGCGCCATGAACACGTCGCTGAACCTGTATGCCGAGCACGAATTCAACGCCTCTACCTTTACCAGTCGCGTCATTGCCGGCACAGGCTCTGACATGTATTCGGCCATCGCGGGTGCCATCGGGGCGCTGCGTGGGCCCAAACATGGCGGCGCCAACGAAGTCGCCTTCGAAATCCAGAAGCGTTACGACACACCGGACGAGGCCGAAGAGGACATCCGGCGGCGCGTAGAAAACAGGGAAGTCATTATTGGCTTTGGCCACCCGGTGTACACCGTCTCTGATCCGCGCAATGAAGTGATCAAAGCTGTGGCACGCGACCTTTCCGTTCAGCAGGGCAACACCAAGATGTTCGATATTGCCGAGCGCCTCGAAACCGTCATGTGGGACATCAAGAAAATGTTCCCCAACCTTGACTGGTTCTCGGCTGTGTCCTACCACATGATGGGTGTGCCCACGGCCATGTTCACCCCGCTGTTCGTGATTGCACGCACCGCCGGCTGGGCGGCGCACATTATCGAGCAGCGCGTTGACAACAAAATCATTCGCCCAACGGCGAATTACACGGGCCCCGACAACCGCCCATTTGTACCGCTGGAAGATCGCGACTAATCCGGCACTCATCCCTGCAAACCGCCCGACCGACGCGATGGGGTCGGGCGGTCTAAAATGCCTACACGAGCATCAGCTGCTCGCAACACACCGTTTACGTCTTATCTTTAATCAGCAACACGCGCGACACCCTGGCGCTGCCATGCTGCATCCGGCGGCCCCACCCTGCACCCGGAGGCCGTTATGTCTGCCACTAGCGTTGCTGCACGCACCCCGTTTGACCCCGTTATCCGCGACATCGCTGATTATGTTTGCGATGCAACCATCGATAGTACCCTGGCATATGACACCGCGCGCCACTGCCTGATCGACTCCCTGGGCTGCGCCCTTCAGGCATTGGATTACCCCGCGTGTACCAAACTGCTGGGGCCGCTGGTGCCCGATAGCCATGTTCACAATGGCGCGCGCGTACCGGGCACACGCTTTCAGCTGGATCCAGTACAAGCGGCCTTCAACATTGGCACCATGGTGCGCTGGCTGGACTTTAACGATACGTGGTTGGCCGCAGAATGGGGGCATCCGTCCGATAACCTGGGGGCGATTCTGGCAGTGGCCGACTGGCTGTCGCGCCAGGCCGTCGCCAGCGGTCGAACGCCGCTGATCATGCACGATGTGCTGACCGCCATGATCAAAGCGCACGAAATCCAGGGATGCATTGCGCTGGAGAACTCCTTCAACAAGGTAGGGCTGGACCACGTCATTTTGGTGAAAGTGGCCTCCACGGCGGTTGCCGCGCACCTGCTTGGCCTGAGCCGGCAAGAAATCATGAATGCGGTTTCCAATGCCTGGCTTGACGGCCACAGCCTTCGCACGTATCGGCATGCGCCCAATGCAGGCAGCCGCAAAAGCTGGGCCGCGGGCGACGCCACGTCGCGCGGGGTACGGCTGGCGCTTATTGCCGCCACCGGCGAAATGGGCTACCCCAGCGCCCTTACCGCGCCCGAATGGGGCTTTTACGACGTGCTGTTCAAGGGCCGTCCGTTTGCGTTCCAGCGCCCCTATGGCAGCTACGTGATGGAAAACATTTTGTTCAAAGTGGCCTTTCCTGCCGAGTTCCATGCCCAGACGGCCGTGGAAGCGGCCCTGACGCTGCATAAACAAATGCTGGCCTCCGGGAGAACGGCCGCCGATATTGATCAGGTGCACATCCGCACCCATGAAGCTTGTCTGCGGATCATTGACAAGAAAGGGCCTTTGACCAACCCGGCAGCGCGCGATCACTGCATTCAGTACATGGTGGCCATTGCGCTTATTTTCGGGCGGCTTACCGCCAATGATTACGAAGACGGCGTCGCCCGCGATTCACGCATCGACGCCCTGCGTGAAAAAATAGAATGCACTGAAGACCCCGCCTTCACAGCCGACTACCACGATCCGGACAAACGCTCAATCGCCAGCGGTGTGGCGCTACGCTTTCACGATGGCTCCGGGTTGGATGAGGTCGTGTGTGAATATCCGCTGGGCCACCGTCGGCGGCGCAACGAAGGTATCCCTGTGCTGGAAGCCAAGTTTCGCGACAACCTGGCCCGCCGATTTTCCGAGAAACAGCAGGCGCAAATTCTGGCCGCCTCACTGGATGCCGAGCGCCTGCCGTCCATGCCGGTGCACGATTACGTCAATCTGTACATCATTTAGCCCAAAGCCAGTCACCCGGGCACAGGCAAGCCTACAATGACAATAACGACGAGCCAGAAATGAGAAACGCCATGAACCGAATCATTGAGCACAACGCTGCGCAGCAGCAGTTTCAGTACGAAGAGGACGCGCAGATGGCGCGCCTTGATTACACCTTGTCTGACGGCGTCATGACCATCACCCACACGGGCGTGCCCCGCCCGCTGGAAGGGCGCGGCATTGCAGGCGACCTGACCCGCACCGCCCTGGATACGGCACGGCGCGAAGGATGGAAGGTACGCCCGGCATGCTCATATGCGCATGCCTACATTAACCGCCACCCTGAATACCAAGACCTGCTTCCGTGACGCGCGACGCGACACCGTCGGTGGATGGCATCGTGCATAGCGGCGGCTGTCAGTCTGGCAAGGGCCTCTCCAACGATACGGCCGGCACGCCGATGCGCCACGTCGGCCGTCGCACAACGTTGTCACGGCGCACCATGGCGGCCAATTGCGTAACTTATATCTTATATAAGACATAAGACCGTTGCCTTGTACGCGCCTTCCTCTTACAATCAGTACATACCCTGATCCATTATCCCTACACACTGAAAAAGGGCCCTGTATGCTCGAAGCTTATCGTCAACATGTCGCCGAACGCGCCGCGTTGGGCATCCCCCCCCTGCCCCTCAATGCACAGCAGACTGCCGATCTGGTCGAACTGCTGAAGGCACCGCCGGCCGGCGAAGAAGAATATCTGCTTGATCTCATCACCCACCGTGTGCCCGCTGGCGTTGATGACGCCGCCAAAGTAAAGGCCTCGTACCTGGCCGCGGTAGCACACGGTTCGGAAGTGTGCCCCCTTATCACCCCCAAGCGTGCTACCGAACTGTTGGGCACCATGCTGGGCGGCTACAACATCAGCGCATTGCTCGAACTGCTTGACCATGCCGAGCTGGCCCCCATCGCGGCCGATGCCCTGAAGCACACCTTACTGGTGTTCGACTCGTTTCACGACGTCAAGGACAAAGCCGATGCCGGCAACGAATACGCCAAGAGCGTTCTGCAAAGCTGGGCCGATGGCGAATGGTTTACCAGCCGCCCCGAACTGCCCGAAAGCCTCACGCTTACGGTGTTCAAAGTCACCGGCGAAACCAACACAGACGACCTGTCGCCTGCACCCGATGCCTGGAGCCGCCCCGATATCCCGTTGCACGCCCTGGCCATGCTTAAAAACCCGCGCCCGGGTATTGAGCCTGACGAGCCCGGTAAAGTTGGCCCCATCAAGTTTATTGAAAGCCTGAAAGAAAAAGGCCACGCTGTGGCCTACGTGGGCGACGTGGTCGGCACCGGCTCGTCACGCAAATCGGCCACCAACTCTGTGCTGTGGCACACCGGCGAAGACATTCCCTACGTACCCAACAAGCGCTTTGGCGGGGTTGTGCTGGGCGGCAAAATTGCCCCCATCTTCTACAACACCATGGAAGACGCCGGCGCCCTGCCGATCGAGCTTGATGTGTCGCAAATGGAAATGGGCGACGTCATCGAGCTGCGTCCCTACGAAGGCAAGGCCCTGAAGAACGGTGAAGTCATTGCCGAGTTCAAGGTTAAATCCCAAGTTTTGTTTGACGAGGTACGTGCCGGCGGCCGTATCCCTCTTATTATCGGTCGTGGCCTGACGGCCCGTGCCCGCGAGGCGCTGGGCTTGCCCGCCACCACCTTGTTCCGCCTGCCCGAAGAGCCCGTTGATACCGGCAAGGGCTACACCCTGGCTCAAAAAATGGTGGGTCGCGCCTGCGGTCTGCCCGAAGGCAAAGGCATTCGCCCCGGCACCTATTGCGAACCTCGCATGACCACCGTGGGTAGCCAGGACACCACGGGCCCCATGACCCGCGACGAGCTTAAAGACTTGGCATGCCTGGGCTTCTCGGCAGATCTCGTTATGCAGTCGTTCTGCCACACCGCCGCCTATCCCAAGCCGGTCGATATCCGCACCCACCACGAATTGCCCGACGTCATCAGCACCCGTGGCGGTGTATCGCTGCGCCCGGGCGACGGCATTATTCACAGCTGGCTTAACCGCATGTTGCTGCCCGACACCGTCGGTACCGGGGGCGACTCGCACACCCGTTTCCCCATTGGTATCAGCTTCCCCGCAGGTTCGGGCCTTGTTGCTTTTGCGGCAGCCACGGGTGTCATGCCTTTGGATATGCCCGAATCTGTACTGGTACGCTTCAAGGGCGAAATGCAGCCTGGCGTTACCCTGCGTGACCTGGTCAATGCCATCCCCTACTACGCCATCAAGCAAGGCCTGCTCACTGTCGAAAAACAGGGCAAGAAAAACATCTTCTCCGGCCGCATTCTCGAAATCGAAGGCCTGCCCAACCTGAAGGTCGAGCAAGCGTTCGAACTGTCTGACGCCTCGGCAGAACGCTCGGCGGCCGCGTGTACTGTTCGTCTCGACAAAGAGCCCATCATCGAATACCTCAATAGCAACATCACGCTGCTGAAGTGGATGATCGCCAACGGCTACGAAGACGAGCGCACCCTGGCCCGTCGTATCAAGGGCATGGAAGAGTGGCTGGCCAACCCGCAGCTGCTCGAGCCCGATGCCGACGCCGAATACGCCGCCGTCATCGAAATCGACCTGGCTGAAATCCACGAGCCAATTGTGGCCTGCCCGAATGACCCGGACGATGTCAAAACCTTGTCCGACGTCGCCGGCACCACCATTGACGAAGTCTTCATTGGCAGCTGCATGACCAACATCGGCCACTTCCGCGCTGCCTCCAAGTTGCTTGAAGACAAGCGCGACATTCCCGTGCGTCTGTGGGTGGCACCGCCCACCAAGATGGACCAGAAGCAACTTACCGAAGAAGGCCACTACGGTGTCCTTGGGGTTGCTGGTGCCCGCATGGAAATGCCGGGATGCTCACTGTGCATGGGCAACCAGGCGCAAGTACGCGAAGGGGCCACCGTCATGTCCACCAGTACGCGTAACTTCCCCAACCGCCTGGGCAAAAACGCCAACGTGTTCCTGGGTTCGGCCGAGCTGGCCGCTATTTGCTCCCGCCTGGGCCGCATCCCGACCCGTCAGGAGTACCTGGAGCACATGGGCGTCATCGATGCTCATGGTGACGAGATCTACCGCTACATGAACTTCGACCAAATCGAAGACTTCAAGGAAATCGCCGACTCCGTCGGTATCTAAACCGCCCATGGCAACCGGCCGGAAACATACTTTCCGGCCGGTATTCTCTGCCGAATTCCCCCTCCCATCGCCTCACACTTAAGGGTTACACTAGTCTTCTTCTAGTTATGTCCTGGTGTCGATTCTTTTATGTCTGCTCACTCCCTTAACCGTGATGCCCAGCGGCTGTTGTCATTAACCGACGCGTTGTCGCATTCCGGAAGCAACCTTGAAGATAGCTACTGGGAAGGCCTGCTAACGGCTCAGCTCGAGAAAATAATTGGTGGCCGGAAAAACAACACAACAGAATCCGCGCTAGAGCATTTAAGTCGCAACAACCCCGAAGGCTACGAAATTCTCTTCGAACAGGCCGAATCTTTAACCGAATCGCTCAGTTTCGAACGTGACGGCCAGCTATGGGATGCTTTGTTGTTTTCGGCGCCCATCATTGCCTGGACCCGCTATAAATTACCTGACGGCCAGCTTGACGATGCCCAGCGCGCTGCCATTTGTCAGGCATTGCGCAAAACCATTGTGGCCGACGATGCAAAGCTGGCCATTGCATCCAACTTGCTCAATTTTGACGTCATGCCGCAATCGTTTCACGAAACACGGGCATGGGCCGAGCAGCTTGCTCAAGCCGCCTTTGCCGGCACCTCGCACGACGTCAACGGGGGCCGTTTGCCGGCCTCTGAAGGCATTCTTGCCGACACGCGGTTTATTGTGGGCGCCATTGTGGTGCCGCGCGGGCAAGCCCTGTTCAAATGGCAAACCAGCGACGCCAACGCCCGCGAACGCCGCCAACAGTGTTACAACGACTGGGCCCATGCGTGCTCGGCCGTACTCGATCCGCTTTTTACCGGCTGCCGGACCGAATACCTGGGCGTGGATGCCTACTACAGCAATAACCGCGAGGCGGACCATAAGATCCGGCCACTGGTGCTGCGTGCGGCCATCGCCTGGCTGCACACCGCCGTAAATATTTCCAGCGACAAGCTGCGTGCGGTTATTGTGGGTTGCGGTGATCCCGTCATACAAGAATACCGTGTCGGTTTCAGTACCCAGTCAAGCAAAGCCGTCATTTATGGTTGCTTGTGGCCAGTGCTTAGCAAAGAAGAGGCCTTTGCCGACCTGATCGATGCCGGGCAGCTGAGTACTGCCGATGAAATCGCCGCCATTTTGAAGGAAGAAGGCGTTACCGAAATTCGCCGGCTTCCCGGACTGCACGCCTGCGAATACTGTGAAGACTGCGGTGCTCCCTACTTTCCTGATGCGCTGGGCGATATGCAACACCCCGAACTGCCCGAAGACGCCAACCTGGAGCCCATTCAGTTCCACTGATGCGCCACCACCCAGGTTGCCCCACCCCGCTGTGGTTCGATATCTTCTGCCAGGTTGTCGATAACTTTGGCGACATTGGCGTGTGCTGGCGCTTGGCACGTCAGCTGGCCGCGGCACCGCACCGGCACCACGTTCGTCTTTGGGTGGACGATCTCCATACCTTTCAGCGCCTCGAGCCTGGCGTCAATGCGCAGCAACGCCTTCAGCAGCTGGATGGTGTTCAGATTTTGCACTGGACTACCGACACGCCGGCGCGGTACTTTGCAGGATCCGGTGCCCGTGCCGACGCAAACAGCGTCGTGATTGAAGCCTTTGGGTGCGACCTGCCGCCCGCAGTCCTTAACGCTATGCCAGAGCGTAACTGCCTGTGGCTAAACCTTGAATACCTGAGCGCAGAAGACTGGGTCGAAGGTTTCCATTTACAGCCTTCCCTGCAGCCGGGTGGCTTGCGAAAGCACTTTTTCTTCCCCGGGTTTACTGTAAAAACAGGCGGCCTACTGCGCGAGCCTGGCCTGCTGGAAAAACGTAATGCCTGGCAAGCCAACCCCGCCGCGCGCCGTGCGCTGCTGGCACAATGTGGGTTGAACACGACAGACATCGACACCATCGACAACGGAGCACGCCTGGTGCTGGTGTTCTGTTATCCGGACGCCCCATTGTCCGCACTGGCCCAAGCCCTGGCCGCAAATAGCCGGCCCACCGTGCTGCTGCTGCCCGATGGCGTCTGGCCCGGTGTTGAAGACACGATCGACGCCGGCACAGGAAGGTTGCAGATCCGCCGCATTCCTTTCCTGCGTCAGCCCGACTTTGATCGCTTGCTATGGAGCTGCGACCTGAACATTGTGCGAGGCGAGGATTCGTGGGTCCGCGCCCATTGGGCGGGTCGCCCCATGATTTGGCAGCCCTACACCCAAGCCGAAAATGCGCATTGGGTGAAGCTGGACGCCTGGCTGGCGCGCACACCCCTGCACGCTGATACACGTAAGCTGATAAGGCACTGGACAGCGGGCGATGAGACCGCATTTAGCCTTGGGCTTGCCCACCACCTGCAAGCGGACATATGGACGCGGTGGGAACAGCAAAGTGCAGCATGGTGTCATGCGCTTGCCGCTCAGCCAGACCTGGCTTCAAACCTGCTGACTTTTTGTGCCGGATTTCCCGTTGCGACCGCTAACAGGTTAAAATAGCGTGTTATTTTGACTCTTACCCCAGGTTTACGGACACATGAAAACAGCTCAGGAATTGCGCGTTGGCAACGTCGTCATGATTGACGGCAACCCTCTGGTCGTCCAGAAGGCCGAATACAACAAATCGGGCCGCAACTCGGCCGTCGTCAAGTTCAAATTCAAGAACTTGCTCAGCGGTGCCCCCAGCGAGGCCGTCTACAAGGCCGACGAAAAACTGGAAGTCGTTATTCTTGAACACAAAGAATGCACGTATTCCTACTATGCCGACCCCATGTATGTTTTCATGGACGAGGAATACAACCAGCACGAAATTGACGCCGAATCGATGGGCGACGCGCTAAACTACCTTGAAGAAGGTATGGAAGTGGAGGTGGTGTTTTTTGAGGGGCGGCCCATTTCGGTCGACCTGCCCAATGTGGTTGTACGCGAAATTACCTACACCGAGCCCGCCGTACGCGGCGACACATCGGGCAAGGTGATGAAGCCGGCCACTGTGGGTAACGACCTAACCATTAGTGTGCCCAGCTTCTGCGACATCGGCGATAAAATCGAAATCGACACCCGCACCAACGAGTACCGCGGCCGCGTTTGACGCCGTCTAACGCCGCTACTGCAGCTTGTCGTCGTTCAAGAAGTCCGGCACGGGCATCACACCGATGCCCTCTTCCAACAATTCACGCTGTTCTTCAATGGTTGCCTGGCCCCGTATCAGGCGCTCTTGTGCTTCGCCACTGTGAATTTTTCGGGCTTCTTGGGCGAAACGGTCGCCCACGTCTTCCGAGCTTCTAACCATCTCGCGCATATGGCGCAGTAATTGCGCTTGCATCTGTGCCAGTTTGGCCGAACCGGCGGCCACATCCGATGTGGCCGCTTGCGCTTGTTCGTGCGCTTGTTGCTTGGCTGCTGACGCCGTCACGGTGTGGTCAGGCTGCGCCTTGCCCAAGTTGATACGCGGGGCAGAAAGCTTGCGGTGAACATCGCTGCCGCCACAAACGGGGCACGTCAGCAGACCTTGTTCGGCCTGCTTGTCAAAGCTGTTTTCACCACTGAACCAGCCTTCGAAAATGTGGCCGCTGGCACACTCCAGATCGAAAACCTTCAACGACATACAAAAATCCAACCTTAAATTCGGGGTACCGCGGCCAGCAGACGCTGGGTTTGCGGGTGCTGTGGCGCCTTCAACATACTGACCGCATCACCGGCTTCTACAATACGCCCTTCATGCATAATTGCAATACGATCCGCCAAATATTCGACAACGCCGAAGTTGTGCGTAATAAATAAATACGCCATGCCAAATTCGGCCTGCAGTTCGCGCAGTAGATCAAGCAGCTGGGCCTGCACCGACACATCCAGCGCTGATGTGGGCTCGTCGCATACCAGCACCGACGGTTCAAGCGCCAGAGCGCGCGCGATGGCAATACGCTGGCGCTGCCCCCCGGAAAATTCGTGTGGGTAACGCGTCGAGGTATCCGACGGCAACCCCACGCGATCAAGCAGCCGGCGTACCGTTTTTTGTCGGTCGGCGCGCGGCTGCTCGGGCTTCAGTGCGGCTAACCCCTCGTCAAGTATTTCACCCACTTGCATACGCGGGTCGAGCGATGCGTAAGGGTCTTGAAAAACGATTTGGATGGACCGGCGCAAGCGCTTGAGTTGTGCGCCCCGGGCCGCCAGCAAATTTTGGCCATCCAGCAACGCTGACCCTCCGATACGGGCATCGCGATCCAGCAGACGCAACAAGGTTTTGGCAACGGTTGTCTTGCCGCAGCCAGACTCGCCCAGCAGGGCCAGGGTTTCACCCTTATGCAGCGTGAAGGACACGTCCTTAACCACTTCAATGCCGCGCGGCGCACCGGAAAAGAGACCATCCTTGCGCCGGTACGCCACCGACAAATTGCTGACCTGAAGAACCGGCGTGGATACGTCGGTCTGTGCCGCAACGGATGGATATTGTAACAAACCATCACGCGCCACGGCCACCCCAGAAAGGGGCCGCCCCCGCTTTTCAAGCCCCGGTACCGCGGCCAGCAGCTCATGTGCATATTCGTGGCCAGGGGAAGCAAAAAACGCATCAACTTCCTGCGTGACCAACACCTTGCCTGCACGCATCAGCGCCACATAATCGGCCACCTGCCGCACAATCGCCAAGTCATGGGTGATCAGCAATATGGCCAGCCCCATCTCGCGCTGAATATCGGCCAGCAAGTCAAGAATCTGGGCCTGCACGGTGACGTCCAGCGCGGTGGTGGGCTCGTCAGCCACCAGCAGGCGCGGTTCGGCCGCCAGGGCAATAGCAATCATGATGCGCTGCTTTTGACCACCGGAAAACTGGAAGGGGTAGTCATTCAGACGCCGCGCAGCGTCGGGAATGCCCACCCGGTCAAGCCAGGCCACGGCCCGGTCCGTCAGGGCCCGCCCGCGCAAGGGCGTATGGGCGCGCAGTACTTCCATCAGTTGCTGTCCGATGGTCATGACCGGATTCAGGCTGGTGGAAGGCTCCTGAAAAATAATACCGATCTGACCGCCACGGACGCGGCGCATTTCGTGTTCGGGCAAGCTGTTAATGGGCCGCTCGCCCAAGTGAACCATGCCGCTTTCAATCCAGCCAGCGTCGGGAAGCAGACGAAGCAAGGCCAGCGCCGTCATGCTTTTTCCGCTTCCGGATTCGCCCACCAGTGCAAACGTTTGCCCACGCTGGATGGCCAGGCTCAGGTTTTCTACCGCCTGTACCACGCCGGCATCGCTGGCAATATGAACGGAGAGGTCGTCAACCAGAAGGACCGTATCGGGCATGAGATTTTGCGTACTTGTCATGAACCCGCCCCCTTGCCGGACACGTCCTGGCCCGGTACTTGCGCGTCAGTACGCAGACCCAGACGCGGGCGAAAGCGGCGTGTGCGCGGATCAAATGCCGCCTGCACGGCGTCGGCAAACACGTTGGCCGACAACACCAGCACCATCAGAAAAATAAAGGCACCCAACAGGTTCCACCAAATCATGGGATCGCGCGACATTTCCAGCCGCGCAGCATCAATCATGGTGCCAAAGGAATGCATACTGGGGTCGACACCAATGCCCAGGTAAGAGAGTACGGCCTCGAATAACACCAACCCGGAAAACTCCAGCACCATGGTGATCAGCACAATATGCATGACGTTGGGTAACAGATGACGGCGCATAATGCGCCAGTGCCCTACTCCAAACGCGCGCGCGGCCTGCACGTATTCCAGTTCGCGAAGCTTTAACGTCTCGGCACGCAGGAGGCGGCACAAGCCCGCCCAGCCGGTAAGCCCCAAAATGAGGCACAGCATGAACAGACGCAGATCAGCGCGGGCAGCTACGGTAGAGAACAATTCAGGGTGGGTGTCAATATATACCTGCATCATCAAGACGGCAGCAGCAATCAGCAACACACCCGGTATGGACGTCAGCGTGGTGTAAATGTACTGGATGACATCGTCCACACGCCCTTTGAAATACCCGGCAGCAATGCCAAAGCCCAAGGCCGGCGGAAGCATGGCGACGGTTGTCAGCGTTCCGATCACCAGGGCCGTGCGTATGCTTTTAAGGCACTGCCATAAGACATCGTTGCCTGTGCGGTCGGTACCCAGCACATGGTAATTAACACTTAGCGACAGCGCGGTGCAGGCCACCAACGCCAGTATCGTCAAGGTGACCCAGACGGCGCGCCAGGGCACGCCCGCCTGCCCCGTCCACCAATAGCGCCAGGCAGGCCCCCATGATCGCTGGCTGCGCCAATGTGCAACGGTAAGCAGCAACGCCAACAACACCGATAGGCCCGCCCCCTGAAGCAGCCCTTGACCGGTACGACGCTGTATGTCGGCCAAGTGTTCGCTTTCATCGCTCAGATGCGCACCGGCATACTGAAGCCGTGGGAAATCGCGCACGGCCTCACCATTGATCAGTTCGGTTTCTTTCGTGAACTGGCGTATCGCCAAGGGCGCGGAATAGGTTTTCTCCCGGTTGGGCAATTGCGTCAGGCTGAGCAAGTCGTCCAAGGCCGAGCGCAATACCGGCGAGTAGATGCGTGGCGGGCTTTCGGCTTCATTAGGCGATGTAACGGGTGTGGCCTCGGCACCGGCATCCGCCGACGACGACGTGGCGTCTGCAGCGCCCGCAACCGTGGAGACCGACGGTGGCAATGGCGGCAACAGCGGCCGGTAATGGATGGAGTCGAGCACGCCTATGATCAGGAAAAACAGCAATATCACGGCAGCGCACATGGCCGACGGCGTGCGGGCAACGCTGGACCACGCCGACCGCAGCGATGGGCTGCGCATAATGCGCACGCCGTAACCCAGCATGGCAAGCACCATCAGATGCACAAAAACGTCGGTCCAAAGAAATACAAATTTAGGCATGACTATTCGAACCGAACCCGCGGATCAGCCACGGTGTAAGAGATATCGGCCAGTATCAGCCCGACGATGTACAAGCTGGATCCTAAAAACACCATGGCGCGAACAATGGAGAAGTCTTGCGCATTGATGGCATCAATGGTGTAGCTTCCAAGCCCCGGGATACCAAAGAACGATTCCGAAATCAGGCTGCCCATAAACAGAAGCGGAATGGCGGAGACCGTGCCGGTCAGGATCGGCAACATGGCGTTGCGCAGTATGTGGCGGAACAGCACAACACGCTCGGACATCCCCTTGGCGCGTGCCGTGCGCACATAATCCTTGCCGGCTTCCTCCAAAAACAGTGTGCGATAAAACCGGGATTCGCCGCCCAGGCGCGACACAATGCCAACCAGCACCGGAAGCACCAGAAACCGCAGGCTGTTCCAGCCTTCCACGTAGCCTGAATACGGCACCCAGCGCAGCACTTTGGCAAACAGCCACTGACCCGCAATAATGTAGAACAGCGCCGAGATGGAAAGCAGAACCACGCAAAACACCACGCCCGCGAAATCCAGCCGCGTATGGCGGAAAAACACCAGCAACAACGCGAACGACACACTGGCAAACAGGCCCAGTATGAACGTGGGTATGGCCAAGGCCAGGCTGGGACCCATACGAGTCACGATTTCATGGCCGATGTCACGGCCCTCGTCGGAAAAACCAAAATCAAAACGCAACAAGGGTACGGAACGCGTGAAGAAAATGGTGTCCGTCCAGCGGGCACTGCCATCGGCCTGCGTATTGATAAACAGCGGTTTGTCGTAGCCCCGCTCTATTTTCCATTGCTCGATGGCTTCTTGGCTGACACGCTGGCCGCCAATAGAGAGACGCGCCATGTCGTCGGGGGTATTTACCGCAAAAAACAAGACAAACGTCAGCAGGTTAACGCCCAACAAAATGAGCACCCCATACAACAAGCGGCGCACAATATAGCGGATCATGACACCTCCTTCACGGGCCGGGTACCCGTAACTGCGCGATCGCGATTCCGGGCGGTGCGCCACAGGACAACCACGCCGAACACGGCCACCGCCGCCAACAGCCAGGCCGGCCACCACACCGGCCGGTTCCATTCGCGAATGGCGGCGGCACGCTGGGCAGTATCGAGGCGGTAATACTGCAGGGTGTTACGCACCATTTGCGTCGGCTTGGCGTTATGCACCCACCCATGCCACACCCCGCCGGACATGGGGTAATAACCAAACATCCACGGGGCATCGTGCTGTACCACATCCACCATTTGATGGATCACCGCCTCTTTTTCGGGACCGTCGTCCAGATAGCGCATTTCATTGAATAGGCGATCGTACTCGGCGCTTTGGTAATTTGACGCGTTTTCACCGCCATTCACGGCTTTGGCATTGGGCCCATATAACAAAAACAAGAAGTTTTCGGCATCGGGGTAGTCGGCCACCCATCCCCACATATACATCTGCGCGGTGCCCCGGCGCATTTTGTCCTGGAAGCGGTTGTAATCGGTGGCCCGGATTTCCAATTGAATATTCAACTTCGACAGTTGACGGCGCATCCAGTCGAGCATGGCGCTTGACCCGGTTCCCCCGGCCGAATCGAAATACAGAATAAGCGGCTGGCCCGTGGTGGCATCGCGCCCATCGGGATAGCCGGCCTCACGCAGCAGACGGCGCGCTTCATCCAGCGATTTGCGCTGCACCTGGCCGTCGACCACATCATAGACATTGGGGTTATGGCCTTCTGGCAGCGGTCGATAGCCGGGCACATCGGGCGGCACCGGGCCGTGCGCCACCAGCGCCTGATCGTTTTGGAAAATGGACACAAACTGTTCCCAGTCGAATGCGATACTGATGGCTTGACGCAGCTTGCGATTACGCTCTTGTTGTTCGGGCGTGTCACCCTGCCCGACGACCGGGTCCATCCAGTTGAAACCAAAGTAAAACTGCTGGGCCGCCGTGGCGCTGCGAATCTGAATATTACGCTCGTCATACAAGCGCGCTTTTTCAAGATAATCGCCCGCGGCAACCTGCATGGCCACCCCGTAGTCGCCACGTCCTATCTCGGGGATGTCGTAATAGCCCTGCAAAAATTTGCCCATCAGCGGCACACTTTCTTTTTCCAGCGAGAAAACGATGTGATCAATGAAGGGTGTCGGTTTGCCGCAGTCGTCCAGCAGCCCTGCTTCCTTGTCCCCGGGCTCGCCCTCGCAGGGGTAAGGCTCGCCACGGTAATTGGGATTGCGGCTAAGCACATGACGCCGGTTAATGATGGATTCGGTCAGCATGTACGGCCCGGTACCCACCGGCCAGGTGTTAAGCGACAAATTTTGCTCGGCCATACCCGGCTGGTGGTAAAAACGATCCGCTTCCCACGGAATGGGCGCGGTGAAGGTCATGGCCAGCCAGTACTTGAATTGCGGGTATTTGCCCAGAACCCGAATGCGCACGGTGTGCGAATCGAGCGCCTGCACGCCATCAAACCCGTACTGGCGCAAATCCAGCCACTGGGCGCGCGCGGCATCCCCGAGCGTCTCGCGGGCATGTTGATCGTCTTCTCGCAGACGATCACCGTAATCCCGCATGCCTTCAATGTGTCCGGCCAGCAAGCCATAGATAGGCGAGATAACGCGCGGGCTGGCCAAGCGCCGGAAGGCATAGACGTAATCGTCAGCAACCAGTTCACGCGTGCCGGTATGCTCAAAATCGCCCATGCCAAATTTATCGCGCAAGGCTGCAGGCTGAATGGGCCAATAGGTGTAGCTGCCATCAGGTTCGCGAGCAAACGCCGGGTGTGGCTGGTACATAATGCCCTGTTTGATGCGGATATCGTAGACGCTGATGGCTACCTCTTCGCCAGGGGCATCGTCGGGCAGCACCCGGCCGTCCGCATCCAGATACACCGGCTCGGCAATATGTTCGGCAGCGCGGGGAACCAGTTGATACGGCCGCTTCAGGTAGTGGTAGCCGTACAGGGGTTCGTAGATGGAATAAGTGAACGGAGTTTCGTCGGTGGAATACGAACTGGCCGGGTCAAGAAACTTGGGTGAGCGCTGCGTGAAGGCCGCATGCAGCACATTGTCGTGCTCGAACCCGCGCTGATAGGGGCTGTTAACCGGCTGACGCGAACACCCGGCCACCATGATCAGCATTAGCGCCAGGGCAACCAAGCGCCCCGCCCCGCGCCGGTGTGCAAAAAAACCTGACCACGGTGCTGCAATCCTCTTGAAAATGGCGTTCACCTTTGTGACGGAATTTATCTGGACACAGTATAGGGTACAAGCCGCCAATTATAAGCGTGCAAACGCGATTTCAACCCGGCCAAGCGCGATCAATCAGCGGCAAGGCTGTGCCCACCGGCACATCGCCCAGCACACCCGGCCGATAGGCGAAGCGGGTGGCAATAAAGGCATCAGCAACGGTGCTTGGCGCATGGCGTCGCAACAGCACGGCCTGGGCAAGCAACACGATCAGTGCACTCAGTCGGCGCGCCGCGGCGGCGCGGTGCCCATCGTCCAGGTCTACCAGCTGAACCAGGTCAGCCAGCTGGCGAGCCAGCACCGCATCGCCCGCACAGCCGTGGCTCAGATCGTCGAACAAGGCATCGGTAAGCGCTGGCTCACGGGACATGGCGCGCAACACGTCCAGGCACATTATGTTGCCGGCACCTTCCCAAATCGAATTAACCGGTGCCTCGCGATAAAGCCGCGCCAGCGGTCCGGTCTCAATATAGCCGTTGCCACCCAACACCTCCATGCATTCGCCAACGGCTGCAACAGCCCGCTTGCAAACCCAAAACTTGGCGGCCGGCACTAGAATGCGGCGCCACGCTTGCGCACGATCGGTTTCGTCATCAAACGCATGCGCCAGATGCAGGGCAAGTAACGTGGCCGCTTCGCTTTCCAGCGCCAGATCGGCCAGCACAGGTTGCATGAGCGGCTGCGAAACCAACGGCTTGCCAAACGCTCGGCGATGCCGGGCATGACGCACGGCCAACACCACGGCTTGACGCAGCAAGGCGGCACTGCCCAGTACGCAATCCAGCCGAGTGGTTGATGCCATCTCGATCAGCTGGGCAATGCCCCGGCCCGGCTCACCCACCAGCATGCCGGTGGCGTCTTCAAACTCGATCTCAGCACTGGCATTCGAACGATTGCCTACTTTATCTTTCAGGCGCTGTATGCGTACTGCGTTTCGACGGCCGTCGGCAAGAAACCGCGGTACGAAAAAACACGAAAGGACGTCATCGTGGCGGGCCAACACCAAGTGTGCGTCGGACGTGGGCGACGAAAGGAACCATTTGTGTCCAGTTAGCAGGTAGTGCGAATCGGCGCTGCCCTCCGGCATGGCGGCCACGCCTTGGTCTGTCCGGTAGGCCCGCGTCGTTACGCCGCGCAAATCCGAACCGCCCTGCTTCTCTGTAAGCCCCATGCCAACCATTACCGCGGTTTTGTCGGGCCAGGCAATGTCATGTTCGTCGTAATCGCGCTGCGACATCTTTTCTGTAAATGACGCCAGCGCGGGCTGATGACGCAACAACGGCAGCGCAGCACTGGTCATGGTGATGGGGCACAAGGTTCCGGCTTCCGTCTGACCATGAAGAAAGAAATGCGCCGCCCGGCCCAAGTGTGCATGGGGGCGACCGGACCAGGCACTGCAGTGCAGCCCATACGAAAACCCCAACGACATCAATTGGTGCCACGCGGGATGAAAATGAACCTCGTCAACCCGCCTTCCCCCGGCATCCCATAACACCGCCTCAGGCGGATAACGGTTGGCTTGCGTTGCCAGGTGTTGCACATGCTCTGAACCCATGAGGCGACCATAGCGGTGCAGGGCGTCGTCAAACTGGTCTCCCGCCAAAGCATTGACACACTGCCTGAAGGCCAAATGTGACGCGTATAGGTTGATGTCCGACAAAGGGGGCGTCTGGTTTGTTACCCGATGCGTGATCCATGCCATGGCAGCCTCCTTGAACGTCGCGTGCCGTGAAGTATGATTAGGAGTATGTGCGCGAACCCGACGGGTACGCAAGGCCTCAATCAAAAACACCAACGCTTGCGGGCATTATCCCCAAGCGGCCATGCCAACTATGAAATTTCGCACTCTTCTTATCTGTGGGGCCCTGCTTTTGCTGATTGGCGTTGCCGCCGGGGCATTTGGCGCCCACGCGCTCCGAAACATTGTGCCTGCACCACTATTGGGAACCTGGAACACCGCCGTGCTTTACCAGCTAGTGCATGGGCTGGGCATATTGATCGCGGTGCAGTTGTCGCTTACGTTGCAGCACGGCTTGTTCCGTGTGGCCGCGTGGGTCATGCTGGTGGCCACGCTGCTGTTTAGCGGCAGCCTGTACCTGCTTATACTTACGGGTGTGCGGTGGTTGGCTTTTGTCACGCCATTTGGTGGTGTGCTGTTTCTTACTGCTTGGCTTTTGGTGATTATGGCCGCCTGGTCGGCTCAAAAAACGCGCCATACACAAACTGACAAGAACACATAAAGCGCCGCGGGATACCTGCCACCCGATGGCGGCACCCGGGGTCACCCGTAACAAATACGACAATGGGTGAAGGAGGACGACCATGTGGCATCAATTCGACAATGCAAAAACATGTGCTCAGGCCTTGGCAACCGACATTGGCTTTCTGCTCGAAAAGTCCATTATCGAAAAAGACCAGGCCGTACTGGCCGTGTCGGGCGGCCGCTCTCCCATCCCGGTGTTTCAAGAACTGAGCAAGCGCGATCTTGACTGGAGCAAGGTTCATATCATTTTAGTGGACGAACGCTACGTCCCGGTCGACCACGACGACAGCAACGAAAAATTGGTTCGGCAGTATTTGTTACAAGGGCCCGCCGCACGTGCCCGCTTTACCGGCCTGGCGCACCAAACCAGCAGCCTGGACGGCGATGTCGACAAAGCCAACACGCAACTTCCTGATGCCGACATTGTGCTGCTGGGCATGGGCGACGACGGCCACATGGCGTCTTTATTTGCCCATGCGCCCGAGTTTGCCCAAGCCATCAAAACCACGTCCAACGGTACGGCGGCGCCAAGGTACGCGCGAATCAGCCCGCCCCGCGCCCCGCACGATCGCATCAGCATGACGCTGGCAGCCTTGCAACGGGCTGGCTGCCTGTTCCTGGAAATCGCCGGCACCACACGGCGCGACGTGTACGAACGTGCGGCCATGCAAAACAGTCCCGACTATCCCATCAGCTATGTGCTGGACAAAAACTGGCCTGGCGCCCGTGTACAAACCTATTGGCATCCCGGGACAACGCCATGACACGCTCGTTTGAAACCCCTGAAAATCTAGACACGAAGCCCACGGCAACACTGGGCACAGGTCAGCACCGCCCCCACCCCTCGGACGGCGAAAACACGCCATTGCGTGACGCCATCCGGCAAATGCCCAAGGCCGAACTACACGTGCATATCGAGGGCACGCTGGAGCCCGAACTTATTTTTGAGCTGGCTGAACGAAACCATGTGTTCCTGCCATACAAAGATGTCGCCACACTGCGCGACGCCTACCAATTCACCAACCTGCAATCGTTTCTGGACCTGTACTACGCAGGGGCAAAAGTATTACGCACCGAGCGTGACTTTTTTGACATGACATGGGCATATATGCAGCGTGCCCACGCCGACGGCATAGTTCATGCCGAAATCATGTTTGACCCGCAAACCCATACGGCGCGCAACGTTGCCATCGAAGAGGTGTTTTCCGGCATTGATGCTGCCTTAACCTTGGCCGAACAACAAATGGGCATCACATCGCGGCTGATTCTATGCTTTTTGCGCCACCTGCCCGAACAAGACGCCTTCGACACCCTGGCCTGCGCCCTGCCGCTGCACAACATCTATCGTGACCGCTGGGTGGCCATCGGTCTGGATTCAGCCGAAAAGGACAATCCGCCCCAGAATTTTGCGCGGGTATTCCGGCGCTGCAAGGAATTAGGATTTCGCCTGGTGGCCCACGCCGGCGAAGAAGGCCCCGCCGACTACGTGCGCGATGCCCTTGATATCTTAGGGGCACAGCGCATAGACCACGGAGTGCGCAGCGAAGACGACCCTGCCTTGATGCAACGGATTATTGACGAACAAATCCCGCTGACCGTGTGCCCGTTATCTAACCTGAAGCTGGGGGTGGTGAAAAGCTTGGACCAGCATAATGTGGCACGTTTGTTGCGCCGTGGAGCCCTGGTCACGATCAATTCTGACGACCCGTCGTACTTTGGCGGTTACCTGGTAGATAACTACCTGGTCTGCGCCACAGAACTTGGCATGACGCTTGATGAGCTGAAAACCTTGGCCAACAACAGCATTCGGGCCTCGTTTTTGTCGGATGCCGATAAGCGCCGTCTGCTTCACACGGGCACATAGTTTCGTAGAGCCGGGGCACAAAAAAACCCGTGCAACTTGCGGGCCCCAAAATGCCAACAGGGTTGGCGCTTCAGAACCCGTTCGAGACACGGGTTTTAGTTCAGATCAGGTCAGAAGACTTGTTGTCGCCTGCCCTGAAACTGACATCGAGATCAGATGACCTGGATGGATTTTGCTTGCGGGCCTTTTTGGCCTTCGGCGGCAACGTAGGAAACGCGTTGGTTTTCTTCCAGCGTTTTGAACCCCGTGCCAAGGATGTCAGTGTGGTGAGCGAAAAGATCTTTGCCGCCCGACTCAGGACGGATGAAACCAAAGCCCTTTTCGTTATTGAACCATTTGACAATACCAGTTTCTGTTTGCATTTTTTGCAATCCCTAAATAAAAATTGAGCAACATGCCCTATAGAAGATTGTCAAGGTGTAGAAATTTGAGCAAAGAGTACGGTGTACTAAGACTGGTACTTCAATGGAACAACATCAACCAACTTGAAAATCTATCTTGTCCATAGTAAGGACGCCTTGGTGCTATGTCAACAAATTAATTTGATTGTGCGAATAAACCACGAATACCGAGCCATGCAAAAATTATCGCGTGACTTTTACGACCGTGACACGATTGACGTTGCCCACGATTTACTGGGAAAACTGCTGGTTCGGCGTGACGGCGACCTTATGCGCGTTGGCAAAATTACCGAAGTGGAGGCCTACCTGGGCCCACATGACCAGGCAGCGCATACATCCCGCGGTTTAACGCCGCGCACCCGTGTCATGTTTGGCCCCCCGGGTTACGCCTACGTGTACCTGATTTACGGCATGCACCATTGCATGAACGTGGTGACCGACAAAGAAGGACACGGATCGGCCGTATTACTGCG
>JAJUIY010000298.1 GCA_029267415.1 Alcaligenaceae bacterium | reverse complement strand
GCAAGGGGCCATCGTAGCTGGCGCGGTCGTGCAGGTTGTACTCGGGTTGCAGCACCCGGTAGCGCGGCAAACTATTGCTGTCGGCCGCCTTCAGGGCAGCGTCCAGCTGCTCGGCCGTATGGTTGGACGCGCCAACGGTGCGCACCTTGCCCGCACGAATCAGCTTGTCGTACGCCTGCAAAGTTTCTTCTACCGGCACGTCGTTATCGTGAATATGTGAAAAGTACACATCGACGTAATCCGTCTGAAGGCGACGCAGCGAATTTTCGATGGATTGCTCGATCCATGACGCCGACAGGCCCTGGCCATCCAGCATCTCCATGCCCACTTTGGTGAACAGGACGACACCGTCGCGGTTGCCCCGCGAAGCCAGCCATTGCCCGATAATAGTTTCGGATTCGCCGCCCTGGTTGCCCGGCACCCAGGTGGAGTACATGTCGGCCGTGTCAATGGCATTGAAACCGGCGTCAACAAAGCGGTCGAGCAGCTCGAATGAGCGCTGTTTGTCGGCCGTCCACCCGAACACGTTGCCACCAAACACCAGCGGCGCAATGTGTATGCCTGTATTACCCAGTTCGCGTGTCGTCATGGCTTATCCTGAAAAGATTGGTTAACGGCATTAGCCTACATGGTTGGCCCCCGATTGCAAGTGGCCAGCCAAAGGGTTGCCGTTGGCACGTGACTGGCCAAGGCGTCGCGCATTTGCACGTGGCAGGCACCATCATTAAACCTTGCCCTGGGCAACCCGCGGCATCATCAAGCCTGACCTTGCGCACCCCGCTACAATTTCATGTGTTTCCACCCACCGTCCAACCTACAACGCCTACGTTCTGATGAGTGATACTGATTTGTCGTCCCACACCCCCATGATGCGTCAATACCTGACGTTGAAGGCACAGGCCGGGTCACACTTGCTGCTTTACCGCATGGGGGACTTTTATGAATTGTTTTATGACGACGCCAAACGTGCCGCCCGCCTGCTGGATCTGACGCTGACACACCGCGGGGTGTCCGCCGGCGAGCCCATTCCGATGGCAGGCATCCCGTTTCATTCCATGGAGGGCTACCTGGCCCGCCTGGTGGCCATGGGCGAATCCGTCGCTATCTGTGAACAGGTCAGCGACCCGGCCACCAGCAAAGGGTTGGTCGAGCGCAAAATTGTACGTACCGTTACGCCGGGCACCCTGACCGACGACGCCCTGCTGCCCAGCAAGGCCGACCGACTGATTGTTGCCGTATTTCCGACGCGGCGACGTCGCCGCGAACTGATTGGCCTGGCATGGATGAACCTGGCCAGCGGCGAATTTCGAGTCAGCGAAACCAGGCCCGATCTGTTGCATACCGAACTGCATCGGCTTAGCCCGGCTGAACTGATTTTTCCGGAGACGGGCACGCCCCCCTCGCTTGAAGGCGCCACAACCACCCGCGTACCCGACTGGCATTTTGATGAAGATGGCGCTGGCGAAACCTTGCGCCAGCATTTTGCTGTGGACTCGCTGGCTGGCTTTGGTGTGGATGGCCTGCCGGTCGGCGTCCGCGCCGCCGGTGCGCTGCTGCGTTATGTGCAAGGCACGCAAGAGCAGGCACTGCCCCATATCCAGACCATCGGCGTGGATGACCCCGGCGAGT
>JAJUIY010000253.1 GCA_029267415.1 Alcaligenaceae bacterium | reverse complement strand
GAACCGGCGCCTGAGCCAACTGCACAAGAATTCGGGTGGCCAGGCGCGAATACAAATTGGCGCGCATGATGCCATCCCAGTTCGCCATGAAGTGACAACCGGCCCGCCCGGCTTTCACGTTGTCATAGCCCAGTGCCTGAATCTCGGAACTGAGCGCTTCTTCAAGGCCCTGTGGGCACGATGCAAAAATCGGGTAGATGCGTGTCATGTCGCGTCCACCGGCGCTGCGGGCGGGGCGACGGCCACGACGACGGGGTACCGCGCTTTCCGCGTTTGCACCGCGGGCGCTGATCTGCGGATGGGCGGCGTCTTTACGCTTGCGTTGCTGTTCAAGCTTTTGCAGGCGTTCTTGTTTTTCCCGCTCCAGCTTTAGTTGTGCTGCCCGTCGTGCGCGGGCGCCGGAACGCTGTGGCCCTTTCTCGGGAGATTGCTCGGCGGACGTCGCTTTTTTCAGGCGCAGCGTTTTGGCGGGTTTGGGGTCGGTCATGAGTACGTTTTCAGAAAGGCCGGACCACAACCAGTGCCGTGATCAGCAAAAGCAAAAGAACCGGCACTTCGTTGAACCACCGGTAGAATCGATGACTGCGTGTGTTGGCACGCGCCAGAAAGGTGCGCAGCATGTGGCCGCACATTACGTGGTACACAACCAAGACGGCCACCCCCAGCAGTTTGGCGTGCATCCAGCCTTGGCCCGAACCCAGGCCATAGCCCATCAGCAGCCACAGGCCCAGTGCAATTGCCAAGGCGGCCAGCGGTGTCATGAAGCGGTAAAGGCGGTAGGCCATCCCTAGCAGGCGGTCTTGCGCATTCTCGTCGGTTTCCTGGGCCAGGTTTACGTAGATGCGCGGCAAGTAAAACAGCCCCGCAAACCAGGACACCACCAGCACGATATGAAAAGTTTTGATCCAAAGCATGTTGTACTGGTCCGCTTAGCCGCGCAACTGTCCGTCGCCTTGCAGCACCCACTTCATGACCGTCAGGCCCTCCAGGCCCACTGGCCCACGCACGTGCAGTCGGTTGGTCGAGATACCGATTTCAGCGCCCAGGCCGTATTCGAAGCCGTCGGCAAAACAGGTGGGCAGGTTCACATACACAGAGCTGGAGTCCACTTCCTGCTGGAAGCGTTGTGCGGCCGGCAGGTTGTTGGTGACGATGGATTCGGTGTGCCCGGAGCTATAGCGCTCGATGTGCTCCATGGCGTCGTCGATGCTGTCGACGATACGAATGGCCAGGATGGGAGCGAGGTACTCGGTTTCCCAGTCTTCCTGCGTGGCCGCTGTGGCGTTGGACACCAGCGCCTGCGTGCGCTCACAGCCACGCAGGCTTACACCTTTCTCGGTGAGTGTCTGGGCCAGACGCGGCAGCAGGGCCGGGGCAATGTCGTTATGCACCAGCAATGTTTCCATGGTGCCGCAAATGCCGTAGCGATAGGTTTTGGCGTTAACAGCGACGTCGTGTGCCATGTCGAGATCGGCGTCACGGTCGATGTACAGGTGGCAGTTGCCGTCCAGGTGTTTGATCAGGGGTACCTTGGCATCGGCACTCAGGCGGGTGATCAGGCCCTTGCCGCCACGCGGAACGATGACATCGACGTAATCGGTCATGGTGATCAATTCGCCCACGGCGGCGCGGTCGGTGGTGTTGACCACCTGTACGGCGTGGGCCGGCAGGCCGGCGTCAGCCAGTCCGGCCTGAATGACGGCACCCAACGCTTGATTAGAGTGAAAGGCCTCGCTGCCGCCGCGCAAAATAGTGGCGTTGCCTGATTTAAGGCACAAGGCGGCCGCGTCGATCGTAACGTTGGGGCGTGACTCGTAAATAATGCCAATGACGCCAATGGGAACGCGCATTTGCGCCACCCGCATGCCGTTAGGGCGTACGATGCTGGATGAAATGCTGCCGATGGGGTCGGGCATGTCGGCAATTTGCTGTAAACCCTTGGCCATGGTTTCGATGGCGCGGTCCGACAGGGTTAGGCGTTCCAGCAATGCCGGCTCAAGGTTGTTTTGGCGGGCGGCCTCCAGGTCTTTGGCGTTCTCGGCTTGCAGGGCGTCTTTTTGCTGGCTTAGCCGACGCGCCATGGCGCGCAGTGCGTGTGCCTTAGCCTTGTCGGGCGCATTGCGAAGTAGTTTGGCCGCTTGCCGAGCTTGTCGGCCCAGTGCCAGCATGGTTTCGTGCAAATCGGACGCGCCCGTTGTTGCTGTTGTTTGGGTCTTCGAAATAGTGCCGGTGGTTTCAGTCGTCATAGCAAGGATAAAGCAAAGGGTTAAGCGTAGAGCCTGGGTGTCACGCTGTGCGGGCAGGGTGGGCTACCGCCGGACGTGCCGGGGACGAGGCACCGCCAACCGCCACACGCAGGCCCAAGCGGGCCAGTTCGGCCCAGGGGTTGCCCAGCCGCCCGGCCGGTGACAGGCCCTTGATCAGGCGATCAACGTCGTGCGCGTGCTGCACAGCGGCTGGCCATACGTGGGGCGGTACACGGTTTAATGCACTGCGGATTAATTGTTCCCGCTGGCCAAACACGCGATGGCGGCGCAGTTCGGGGGCCAATTGCCCAGACGCCTGGGCGGCGGCCAGCCGCGCCAGCGTACGGACTTCGTCGCCAATGGCCCACAAGACCAGCGGCAGGGCTTCGCCTTCAGCTTCAAGCCCTTTCAGCATGGCAAGCATGCGGTCGGCCTGCCCGGCCAGCATCGCGTCACGAAGGCCAAATACATTGT
>JAJUIY010000121.1 GCA_029267415.1 Alcaligenaceae bacterium | reverse complement strand
GCCTGAACTTCGGCCTGGCTCGCGATTATCAGGGTGCCTGCCACTTGCGCTTTGACGACACCAACCCGGAAAAGGAAGAAGAGGAGTACGTCAATGCGATTATTGATATTGTGAAATGGCTCGGCTTTGACTGGTCATGGAACGGCGAAGACAACCTGTATTTTGCCAGCGATTATTTCGAGTACATGTACCAGTTCGCCGAGGCGCTCGTGAAAGCGGGCTATGCCTATGTTGACGAGCAATCGGCGGACGAGATCCGTCAAACACGCGGCACCCTGACCGAAAAAGGACAAAACTCGCCCTGGCGCGACCGGCCCAGCGAAGAATCCCTCAAATTGCTGCGTGAAATGCGTGATGGTGTGCACCCGGATGGCAGCATGGCCTTGCGCGCAAAAATCGACATGGGGTCGCCCAACATCAATATGCGCGACCCGGTGCTTTATCGCATCCGTCATGTACCGCACCACCGCACGGGCGACAAATGGTGTATTTACCCCATGTACTCCTGGGCGCACCCCGTGGAGGACGCACTCGAAACCATCACACACAGCCTTTGTACGCTCGAATTTGAAGACCAACGCCCTTTTTACGAATGGATTCTTGATCGCCTGGTCGAACTGGGTCAGCTGGCCGAGCCCCTGCCGCGCCAGTACGAATTCTCGCGCCTTAACCTCAGCCATGTCGTCACCAGCAAGCGCAAGTTGTTGCAGCTGGTCAACGAAGGCTATGTAGACGGCTGGGACGACCCGCGCATGCCCACCCTGGCGGGCTTGCGAAAACGCGGCTACACGCCGGAATCCATCCGGTTGTTCTGCCAGCGGCTTGGTATCAGCAAGGCCGCACAGCACATCAGCTACAGCGACCTCGAACAAGCCTTGCGTGACGACCTTGACCCCAAGGCTGATCGCGCCGTGGCCGTGCTCGACCCCGTCAAGCTGGTTCTGACCAACTACCCCGAGGGGCAGTCGGAAATGTGCCAGGCACCCCGCCATCCCCATCGCCCCGAGGCCGGCACACGCGAATTCCCGCTCACCCGCGAACTGTGGATTGAACGCGACGACTTCCGTGAAGATCCACCAAAGCGGTACTTCCGCCTGTTCCCCGGCAATACGGTGCGCCTCAAGTACGGCTACATCATTCGCTGCACGGGCTGTGTCAAAGATGAAAACGGTAATGTCGTCGAAGTCCACGCCGAATACCTGCCGGACACCAAAAGCGGCACGCCGGGCGCCGACTCGGTCAAAGTACGGGGCAATATTACGTGGATCAGTGCAGAACACGCGGTACCCGCCACCATCCGGCTTTACGACCGCCTGTTCATGGTCGAACAACCCGATGCCGGCGATGCCGACTTCCTGAAGGCAATCAATCCGAATTCTGTGAAAATTGTTCAGGGCTGGCTTGAGCCCGGTACCGTTGCCAACCCGGGGGCCACCTGGCAGTTTGAGCGCTTGGGTTATTTTGTGGCCGACCGCGACGAATCCACCGCCGAGAACCCCGTCATCAACCGCGCCACCACACTTAGGGACTCGTGGAATTGAATCAGAAAACACCCCTCGCGCTTGACTTTAAAAGCGCCACGCTTTACGCCGTGCGTGTTGTCCTGCAAACACACGACATGGCGCAGCTGCAACTGGCCCTGGCGCAGCGCATGCACGACGCCGGCAGCTTTTTCAAAGATGAACCCGTTGTCATTGACGCCGGCGAACTGGACGACGTGGTCGACTGGACGGCCCTGGTGGCCCTGCTGCGCAGCCACGACCTGCACCCGATTGCCGCTGTGGCGGCGGGCGACAACGTGGATGCGGCCCTGGACGCCGGCCTGACCAACGTGGAGCTGTCGGCACCCGTGGCGCGCCCGGGCAGCCAGCCAGCCGACGACAAAGATGTGCCTGCCGTTGCCGCGCCCCCTGAGGGCAGTGCCGGCACGGCAGCCGACACGTCCGCGTCCCAAACAAAGCCCAAAACCGGCAATGGCAAGCCGGCGGCCAGCACCGGGCGCCAAGCGGGCCATTCTGGTCAGCGTGCCGCCGAAGTTGCACAGGCGTCTGTACCGGCGGTTGCCCCGGCAGCACTGGTAATTAATCGGCAATTGCGCTCCGGACAACGCATTTACGCACGCGACACCGATTTGATTGTGATTGGCATGGTCAGCCAAGGCGCAGAAGTGATCGCCGACGGCAACGTGCACGTCTACGGGCCGCTTCGCGGCAAGGCCATGGCGGGTGCACGTGGCGATGCCACGGCGCGGATTTTCACGACCCAACTGGACCCCGAGCTGGTGGCAATTGCCGGCGTCTATCGCGTCATCGAAACACGGCTTGACGATAGCCTGTTAAACCAGCCCACCGTTATCCAGCGCGATGGTGACAGTCTGCAAATGGTAGCGCTGGGCAAATGAACGCAGTTGCCGCCACTCTTGGGGGCGCAAAAAAGGCCAGGACCCGTGCGGTGCAACGCGATTGCTGTTCCGCCCGCGGGCTTGCTCTCAAACCGTCAAGAATCGTCATTGGTTGCAATTCTTATAACTTCCTGTCACGCTAACATGGATGATTTTGTTCTACCATAGCGTGGCATTTAAAACTAAAGGAACTGACTCGTCATGGCACGAATTGTTGTGGTGACTTCCGGCAAAGGTGGCGTGGGTAAAACCACCACCAGCGCAAGCTTTTCTTCTGGACTGGCCATGCGGGGCCATAAAACCGTAGTCATCGATTTTGACGTCGGCCTGCGTAACCTGGATTTGATCATGGGCTGCGAGCGGCGCGTCGTTTACGACTTCGTCAACGTCATCCAGGGCGAAGCCACCCTGAACCAGGCCTTGATCCGCGACAAGCAACTGGAAAACCTGTTTATCTTGCCCGCATCGCAAACGCGCGACAAAGACGCCCTTACCCGCGAAGGCGTCGAAAAGGTGCTCGATGAACTCAAGGAAATGGACTTCGAGTACATCGTTTGCGACTCGCCTGCCGGCATCGAAACCGGTGCCCTGATGGCGGCCTACTTTGCTGACGATGCCCTGGTGGTGACCAACCCGGAGGTGTCATCGGTGCGCGACTCCGATCGCATTCTGGGGATATTGTCCGCCAAGTCGCGCCGCGCCGAACGCGGAGAAGAACCCGTCAAAGAGTACCTGCTTCTGACACGCTATTGCCCCAAACGTGTTGAAGAAGGCGAAATGCTGTCGCTGAAAGACGTGGAAGATATTCTGCGCATCAAGCTGATCGGCGTCACGCCCGAATCAGAAATTGTGCTGCAAGCCTCCAACCAGGGGATACCGGCTATTCACTTGCGCGACAGCGATGTCGCCAAGGCCTACGACGATATTGTGGCACGCTACCTGGGTGAAGAACGCCCACTGCGTTTTATCGAATACACCAAACCCGGGCTGTTCAAACGCATGTTCGGGGGAAAATGATATGTCTTTTCTTTCCTTCCTGCTGGGAAACAAAAAATCGTCAGCCAGTGTCGCCAAAGAGCGTCTGCAGCTGATTCTGATCAACGAGCGCGGGGCGGGCACAGCGCCCGATTACCTGCCGGCACTGCAAAAAGAGCTGGTTGAAGTCATTTCCAAATACGTGAAAATTGACCCCAACGATATTCAGGTAAACCTGGACCGCCAGAACTCGCTTGAAGTGCTGGAGGTGAAAATCGAAATGCCGCAGGCGCAGGCGAAGGCGGGTTAGGCGTTTCTTGGCTGCAGTACGCGTTATACCTCCAAGAAGCTGCGCCGCCGGTCCGTATCGTGCAACAAGTCAACCATGGGCCCGGCGTATTGGATCTGCCCTTTTTCCAGCACATAGGCGCGGTTGCACACCAATGACGCAAAGCCGATGTTCTGTTCGGCCAAAATCACGCTTACGCCACGCGCTTTCAGTGTGCGTATCATCGCGACCATGCTTTCGACAATAATGGGTGCAACGCCTTCCGAAGGCTCGTCAAGCAACACCAGATAAGGGTTGCCCATCAGGGTGCGCGCTACGGACAACATTTGTTGCTCGCCCCCGCTCATCTGGTCACCACGACGGTCAAGCATCTCGGCCAGGTTGGGGAAGCTTTGCACCAGCCGTTCCACATCCCAGGTGGGCGCAGGGCTGCCATCCGGCCAATGCCGGGCGGGTTGTCGGCCGGCCCTCAAGTTTTCCGCTACGGTCAAGTCGGTAAAAATCCGGCGGTCTTCCGGCACGTAGCCCATCCCGCGACGGGCACGCTGATACGCGGGCAAGGTATGGATGTTTTCACCCATAAACTGCACGGTGCCCGTGCTACGTACCAGCCCCATCAGGGACTTCAGCGTGGTTGACTTGCCCGCCCCATTTCGGCCCAGCAAAGCCACCACGTCCCCGCGTTGCACGTTCAGGTCCACATCAAACAAAATGTGCGCCTGCCCATACCAGGCATTAAGTTGACGCACATCAAGTACCGTGTCCCGTGCCGACGTCGTCATGGCGTTGCTCCCTGCTGATCAGCAAACGTGGCACCCGTCCCGAAATACACCCGTTGCACTTCGGGGTGGGCACGGATTTCCGTTGGGTCACCCTGCGCCACAATTCGCCCTCTGGCCAGTACGATGACGCGGTCTGCCACGGCAAAGACGACATCCATGCTGTGCTCAGTAAACAAGACGGCCATGTTGCGTTGCTGCGCCAGGCGGCGCGTAAGCGTCATCAGTGTCTGGCGCTCCGACGGTGCCATTCCGGCGGTGGGCTCGTCCATGAGCAACAAGCGCGGCGATCCCGCCAATGCCATGGCCAGCTCCAAGCGCTTTACATCTCCATACGCCAGCTCGCTGCATGGCCGCGTGGCTTGCCCGGCCATGCCCACTTGCTCAAGCAAAGACAGCGCCTCGTCCGCGTACTGGCGGCGCATTCGCGTCCATATCGAAAATGCCCGTCGATGATGGGCTACAAAAGCCATCTGCACATTTTCCTGCACCGTCATTGAGGTGAATGTTGCTGCAACCTGAAACGTGCGCCCCACGCCCATCCGCGCAATGCGTCGCGGGGGTAAGCCAAGCAAGCTGGTACCTTCAAGTTGAACGGTGCCCCCGTCGGCCCGAAGCTGGCCGTTGAGCATGTTAAAGGTGGTGGTTTTACCGGCGCCATTGGGGCCGATCAGCGCGACCAACTCGCCGGCGCAAACATCAAACGTGACATCGTCCACGGCACGGTTGGCACCGAACGATTTGCGCAACGCTTGCACGGACAATATTGTCGGCTCCATATGCCCTATATGCCCTTATCCACCACGCCGGTGATAACGCTGTTGCAACCACGTGCCGGCGCCCGCAAGCCCCGTCGGAAATGCCAGCACCAGCATTAAAATCACCAAACCAAAAAATGCGTGCCAATAGGTAGTGAGTCCGGTGAAGTAATCTTGCAGCAGCTGAAACGCGCCGGCCCCCAAGATAGGGCCACTTACATACTGCACTCCACCCAGCAACACCATAACGAGCGCATCGACCGATCGGGTAATGGACAGCACGTCGGGCGAGGTGCTGCCCTTGGCAAACACAAACAGCGCACCGGCCAAACCGGCAAACACGCCCGCAATCACAAACGCCAGCCACTGTATGCGCATCACGTCCATGCCAAGTGCCTGTGCCCGCAGCACCGAATCGCGGCTGGCCCGCATGGCGTAACCAAACGGCGAAGAAAGCAACCACCGCAGTGCCCAGGCGGACAGCACGACCAATGCCAGGACGAAATAGTAATAGCGGACTTCCGTGAAAAATGCGGATGGCCAGATGCCAATAATTCCGTTGGATCCTCCGGTAAACGCATCCCACTGATACACCACCGACCAGACGATCTGCGCAAAGGCCAGCGTCAGCATGGCCAGATACACACCCGACAGACGCACGCAAAACCATCCAAATACCAAGGCACCCAAGGCGGCGACTACGGGGCCCAGGCCCAGTGCCCATCCCATGGCGAGGCCGGCGTGCTTGAACAGCAGTGCGGCACCGTAGGCACCCAACCCAAAATACGCCGCATGACCGAAGGAATACATCCCGCCGGGACCCATCATGAAATGCAGGCTTAAGGCAAACAAAGCCGCCAACATAATGTCGAGCATCAGTACCATGGCATACGGGAACTGGCCCGCCAATAGCGGCAACAGCGCCAGTGCCGCCAACAGCGCAGCCCACATCCCTGCACCTGCCACACCAATCGAACGGGGTGGTGCCTCGGCCGGCGCAGCCGATCGCACCACGGACGGTGGACGGCCAAACAGCCCCCACGGCATAAACACCAGCACCACCGCCATTAATATGAATTCTGCCGCCAGGGTAAACCTTGGGAAATCAACCGTTAGGCCCCACATCGTCACGGTGCCCAGGGCAATACACAAGGCTTTGATCTGGGCGATCAGCAGCGCCGCGATGTACGCCCCGGGCAATGAGCCCAACCCGCCCACCACCACAACCACAAAGGCTTCGGCGATGACATTTAGCCCCATATCAAGGTTGGCCGGCTGGCGCGGCAACTGCAAGGCCCCGCCAACACCGGCAAGAAAGGCGCCCAAGGCAAAGACCGCCGTAAACAGCCAGGCCTGATTGACCCCCAGCGCCCCCAACATGGTCCGATCTTGCGTGGCGGCACGCAGCAGCGCCCCCCACCACGTGCGACGCAACACAACCCACAGAACAGCCAACACCAGTGGACCGATCGCAATCAACACCAGGTCGTACACCGGGAAATAACGGCCCAGCACGGGTACGGAAGACGCCAGGCCAGGTGCCAACGGCCCTAAAAGATCTTCGGGGCCCCATAACGCAAGGACGGCATCACCAAGAATAAGAACCAGCGCGAAGGTGGCCAGCAGCTGCAGCAACTCCGGCGCGTGGTAAATGCGCCGAAGAATGAGGATTTCGATAAGCACACCCAGTGCCGCCACCACCAGTCCGGCCAGCACCACGCTGCCCCAAAAGCCCCACGGCGTGCCCGGCCCCACGTGCTGAACCAACGTGTAGGCCACATAGACGCCCACCATATACAACGCACCGTGGGCAAAGTTCACAATGCGTGTGACGCCGAAAATCAGCGATAGGCCCGCGGCCACCATAAATAGCGACGAAGCATCGGCCAGACCATTGAGAAACTGAACCAGAAACCCGGTGAGCGACATCAGCAGGGTACCCGTTGGGCGCCGACAGCCACTAGCGCCGTCTAACGGCGGTCGGCCGATTCAGGCCGCCACTGTTTTACCAATTCGTCGGGCGGTTGCACGTCAGCGCCATTCACATAGCGCACATCTACCATCACCCCCTTCCCGTCCCGGATTGCCAAACGGCCCACATAGGCGCCCATGGTGGACTGATTATCCAGCTC
>JAJUIY010000224.1 GCA_029267415.1 Alcaligenaceae bacterium | reverse complement strand
GCGACATCGTCCATGGATGACGTTTGACGTGTGCGGCCCCCTTCATCAAGAGGCCGGTACAGCGTTTGCCACGCGGCCATGGCGCTGTTTGGGTCGGTGGCATCGCGCAAAGCGAAAGCACGTTGTGCAGCGGCCGGGAAGCGCGCGTGCGGGCGGCCGGTGTAAAAACTCGCATCGGCGCTACCCGCCACTGTCCGGGAGCCGGCCGTGGTATGCGCGGGCTGCCCTGTCGGGGTGGGAATGCCCGTTCCCGGTCCTGTACCGGTGGGCGGCACGTCAAGCTCGCCGCCTGCCACGGCTATTACCTCGGATAGGGTGCGGCTTACAAATCGGTGTACCGCACCGCTATCGCGAAAGCGCACCTCGTGCTTGGCGGGATGCACATTGACGTCCACCGCTGCTGGGTCAACAGTAAGAAACAGCACGTAGGCGGGCTGCCGGTCGCCGTGCAGTACATCAGCATAGGCCTGGCGTATGGCGTGCGACACGGTACGGTCACGCACATAGCGGCCATTCACATACAGATATTGGCGATCGGCACGTGCGCGTGCGTAGGTCGGACGGGTAATTACGCCGTGCAATGCCACCAATCCCTGGTCTTGTTCAACCACCATCCCCTGTTCGATAAAGTCGGCCCCCAGCACATCGTGAATACGGGCAACCATGTCACCGGCGCGCCACTGGCGCTGAACCTTGCCGTTATGAAACAAAATAAACGAAATGTGAGGGTGCGCCAGGGCGATGCGCGCCAAGGTTTCAAGGCAGTGTGCGTACTCGGTTTGCTCGGTGCGCAGAAACTTTCGCCGTGCCGGCACAGCATCAAACAGCTGGCGTACGTCAACGGTAGTGCCCACGGTGCCGGAGGCGGCTGTGGGGCTTTGGTGCGGCGCGCTCATCTGCCAGGCGTGGTCGTCGGCCTGTGTGCGTGAAATCAGCGTGAGCCGCGCCACCGAGGCGATAGAGGCCAGGGCTTCGCCCCGAAAACCCATGGATTTGACGCGCTCCAGTTCGTCCAGCGACTGGATCTTGCTGGTGGCATGGCGAGTAAGCGCAAGCGCCAGCTCGTCGCATGGGATGCCGTGCCCATCATCACGTACCATGGTGCGACGAATGCCGCCACCTTCCAAGCGGACTTCAATGGCCTGGGCGCCCGCATCAATAGCGTTTTCAAGAAGCTCCTTCAGCACGGAGGCGGGGCGCTCGATCACCTCGCCGGCGGCAATCTGGCTGATCAGCGTATCCGGTAAAGGGGTAATTGAACGTCGTTCGGGCATGAAATGGTTTCCAATTAGATTCCTGCAGCAAGCACAGGCGAAGTATCATTACAGCACTTTGGCGTCAGAGTCGTCGATCCCGAACTTTGACGCCATATTTTTGAGCTTTGGAGTTGGGCAGAGTAGCTATGCCGGAAATATTGGACATGATTGTAAACATTGACCAGTTTCTGGGCGCCTGGGTAGAGCAATACGGCGCCTGGATATACCTGGTCTTGTTTCTGATAATTTTTGGTGAGACCGGGCTGGTGGTTTTACCGTTTTTGCCGGGCGATTCGTTATTGTTCATCGCCGGGGCCTTTGGGGCCACCGGGATGCTTGATCCGGTCTTGCTGGGGCTGCTGTTGTTTATAGCGGCCGTGCTGGGTAATACCGTGAACTATTCCATCGGGCGCTACATTGGGCCCAAAGTGTTCTCGCGTGACTATCGTTTTCTGGACCGCAAGGCGTTAATTAAAACGCACTTGTTCTACGAGAAGCACGGTGGGAAAACCATTGTGCTTTCACGCTTTCTGCCCATATTCCGTACCTTTGCCCCCTTTGTGGCGGGGGTGGCCCATATGAACTGGGTCAAGTTCCAGATCTACAACGTCACCGGTGCGTTCATTTGGATCGCCGGTTTCATTACCCTGGGTTACTTTTTCGGCAACGTCCCGTTTATCAAGGACCATCTGAACACGATTGTGCTGGTGGGTATCAGTGCAGCCGTAGTGCCCGTGGTGCTGGGTACGCTCTGGAAGCTGATTACGCGTAATCGGCGCGCCTCGGCTCCGCGCTGAAGTGGGTGTTGGACACCGGCTCGCGGGGTGGGCGGGCGGATGCGTCGGGTATGTGGTAGGCGTAACTACACGTGTGCGCGGCACCTTGCCGTAGGCCGGTGCGTGGCTGCACGGCTACCTGGTCGATCAGGACGTGCGGGCGGCCAACGCGGGGCTGGAGTGGAAGTATTGCTGAATGCCAGACAGCATCGCCTGCGCCAACTTTTGCTGATGCGACGAGCTACGCAGCAACCGCTCTTCTTCCGGGTTACTGATAAAGGCGGTCTCCACCAAAATTGACGGAATATCCGGGGCCTTCAAGACGGCAAAGCCGGCTTGCTCCACCTGCCGCTTATGTAAGCGGTTGATCTTGCCCATCTCCGACAACACATTGGTGCCTACGCGAAGCGAGTCGTTAATTTGAGCGGCGGTTGATAAGTCGAGCAGCACCTGTGCCACTTGACGGTTGTGGGCGCCTAAATTGACGCCGCCAATCAAGTCGGCCTGGTTCTCGCGCTTGGCAAGCAAGCGGGCCGCTGCGCTGGACGCCCCGTTTTGTGACAGCGCATATACCGACGAGCCACGGGCCGTAGGCCGTGTCCAAGCGTCGGCATGGATGGAAATGAACAAATCGGCTTGTACCCGCCGTGCCTTTTGCACCCGCACGTGCAGGGGCACAAAATAATCGCCGTCGCGTGTCAGGTACGCCTTCATATTGGGCTGCGCATCCACCAGCTTTTGCAAGCGTCGCGCAATTTGCAACACCACATCTTTTTCGTAGGTGCCCGATGGCCCGATGGCGCCCGGGTCTTCGCCGCCGTGGCCGGCGTCGATCGCAACCAGCAAGGGCCGTGTTTGACGGCGGGGTGCCGGTGTAGCCGCAGGAGGCTTGGCCGGTGACGGCGCTGCGGGGGGCGTAGCGGCCACCGGAGGCGGTGTGCGTTGGCCTTCTACCTTGGGCACCGGTGCAGGGGCGATGGGCTCGTTGCGTGCCAGTTGTTCCAGCACGTCCGCCAGCGGGTCGGACTCCATGTTTTCCATAATCGCAAGCAGAGGGTCTTGCGCAACTTGCGGATAGAGGTCGACCACCAAACGGTATTTGTATTCGCCAATGGGCTTGAGCGTAAACACCTGTGGCGCAATTGGCTGCTTCAGGTCAAGAACCAGTCGTACCACGCCAGGCCGGTTTTGGCCGACACGCACGTTTTGAATGTAGGGGTCGTTGGGCTGTACCTTGGAAATAAGCGAATTAAGCGCCGGGCTCATCATGAGCCCTTCAATATCAACAACCAGACGATCGGGACCCGTGAGCGTGAAATGCTCGGCCTTGAGCTCGGTGTCCATCTCAAGGGTGACACGGGTGTATTCGTC
>JAJUIY010000080.1 GCA_029267415.1 Alcaligenaceae bacterium | reverse complement strand
GCTCGGTGCGCCGTATATAAACAGTCTGCACGATATCCCGTGTTTGCGGATCGATCTGAATGGGGCCGCGGGGGCTTTCGAACTTGAGCCCTGCCAAAGCCTGCATGAGGGTGTCCGGTGCTGTGTCGCCACCGGTTTGGGTCAGCGCTGCGTCCAGCGCCGCCAAAGCGTCGTACGCCGCAACGGCAAAGTAACTGGGACGCAAGGCGGTGCCATGCAACTGCTGAAAGCGTTTGATAAACCCCTGGTTCATGGCCGATTCGTGGGCATGTGAATAATGGTGGCTGGTAACCAGGCCTTGCGCAAGGTCAGCGGTGGCTTCCAAGTAGCTATCGTCCGTGGCTTCACCGGTGGCTACCAATTGAATACCGGCTTCCGCCAGGCCACGTTCGCGCCATGCTTTCAAGAATGCCTGCGGCATAACACCCGACGGAAAGAAAAAGAATGCTGCATCCGGCGCGGCGTCTTTGATGCGTTGTACGTAGGCGGAGAAATCCGGGTTGTTCATGGGCGTACGCACGCTGCCCACCACCGTCCCGCCGGCTTCCTCAAACACCGTGCGAAACGCGACTTCTGCATCCAGACCCGAAGCGTAATTTGCCACCACGGTATAGGCCGTGTTTACCCCTTGCTGGCGTAACCATTGCGCCATGGGCACGGTGACCTGCTGAATGGTAAACGCCACCCGTGCCATGTACGGCGACTTCGCCGGCAGGCCCGACGCCGCCGCATTCATGATGATGGTGGGCGTTTTCCCCTGGGTGACTACCGGTGCTACCGCCAAAGCGTTCGGGCTGAAATCCAAGCCACTGATCAGATGCACGCGATCGCGCACAATCAATTCTTGGGCGTGACGCCGCGCCAGCTCGGGCGCCGGCCCGCCCGTATCGCGCCGGATAATTTCCAGGGGCCGGCCCGCTAGCCTGCCGTCGTGCTCGTCCAGGTATGCCGCCATCCCGGCATCAAACTGTCGACCGTAGTCGGCATACGGCCCAGAGTATGTAGCAATAATCCCTATCCGAAGCGGCTCAAGCTGCCCGCTGGCCGCCCCCGCCTTACTACTGCGCTCGGTGTCTTGCGCACCGTTTAACGCGATATTGACGGCGGCGCCTATGCCACTGCCAACGCCTGACGCGGATGCCGTTATCGCCATGATCGACAGTAGCGCCCCGCCAAGCAAGGCGGCCCAATGGGAACGCCTACGCAAAAATACGGTCATGAGTCTCCCCTTTATTTATTCTTAGGCACGCCGCGCCCCGCGTGACAAGATTGCCGCCAAGGCGGGGGCGCAGGCCACCACAACAAATAGCGCGCGCGCGGCGGACTGCGTACCTTCCAAACCGCCCGGGTCAGTAAACCCGGCAGCATTGGCCACCATGCCAGCCACCGCCGCGCCCATCGCCATGGCAAACAGTTGCAACGTGGTGATGGCGGCCGAGCCAATATTTTCTTGTCCGGGTGGTGATGCTTTGAACACACGGGTAAGCAGCAACGGCCAGCATAAACCAATGCCCAGCCCCACCCCCATGAGCGGGACCAGCAAAACCCACGCGGTACGGTCGCCCGCCGACAACCCGGACAGCGGCATCAGTACCGCCAACAACGCGAGCGACGCCGCCGACATCAGCGGACCCGCAAGAATAAATCGCCCAGCCACCGCGCCGGCACGCCGCGAACTGATAAACGACCCGGTGGTCCAGCCAACTGATAATATCGCCGTCCAGTACCCAGCCATCAGCGGTGACTGCCCATGAATAAGCTGCAAGAAATAGGGAATGTAGATTTCGGTGGTGGCGCCGATGCTGAGCAGGCAAATACACGCATACGCACTCCCCAAGACACCGCCAATACGGTACGACCCCGCTGGCAGCAACCGACCTTTGGCGTGCAAATCCATACGTACTATCAGCGCCGCCACCAGGATGCCCCCCAGCACACCCAGCGCGTTCCACACCAGCGCCTGCGACAAGCTGGATACGGACACCACCATCACCGTAAGCACCAGCAAGGCAATTTTGCCCAACGGCGGCCGGCTCCGCTGGCCGGTGCGCCCCGCTGAGCGGCTCAATTGCGTCACCACCAGCAGTGCCAATACGGCACAGCCCGGCAAAATTGACCAGAACGCCAACCGCCAGTGCCCGGTCTGCGCAAAAATGCCGCCAACCGCTGGCCCACCCAACGTGGCTACCCCCCACATACTGGACACCAGCACCATGGCCAAAGGCCATAAACGCTCTTCAAACACCAGCCGAACCGAGGCGTAACTGAGCCCCAGCAGCATCCCGCCCCCCAGGCCCTGCACCGTGCGCGCCAGCAGCATCCATGGCATGCTGGGTGCCAGTGCGCACCCTGTTGTGCCGGCCGAGAAAACGGCAATGGCAACCAGAAAACCGGTACGCACACCCCAGCTGTCGATGATCTTTGGTGACAAGGCCGACCCAAGGATGGATGCGGCGACAAAGAGGGTCAAGTTCCAGGCGTAGTACTCCAACCCGCCGATATCAGCCACCACCGACGGCAGAATGGTGGTAACCACGTACATATTGACCGCGTGCAAAGCGACGCCGCCCGCCAAGGCGAGCGACCGCAACCCATTGCGCCCTGAAAGCAGCTCTGACCATGATGGCGCCTGACTGTTATGCATAAACCGAACACATCCTTGTTTGCCCTTCACGGGCGCGACCGATAATACCAACAAACCATAGCTACAAAATTGAGCCTGATTGTGGTAATATTACAAAAGCGGTTTTTATAGCATTTTGGCACGGCGTTGTGCCCTTTTATTTTCTGCGCGGTTTGCACCCCTTTGCCCGGCATGTTGGGCACTTTCTAACACACGATCAAGTCCAGCCCGTAACCCCCACCGCTTGGCCTGCAATTTGGCCGCCCCGCTGGCACCCCGCTTATTTTGCAACGCCTGCCCCACCGGCAAGCCCGCCTATTGTCGCACCGTGCGTGCCAACAGCCCGCCGTGTGCGCTTGCGACGCCAACACCCAGGCGCCGCGCCTATGCCACATCATTACACAGGAATTACACAGGAGATCCCAATATATGGCTAAAGAAGAACTTATCGAAGTTGGTGGTGAAGTCACCGAAGTATTGCCCGATTCGCGCTTCCGCGTTGTGCTGGATAACGGCCACCCCGTTGTCGCCTATACCGGCGGCAAAATGCGCAAACACCACATCCGCATTCTGGCCGGCGACAAGGTTTCGCTCGAAATGTCTCCGTACGACCTCACCAAAGGGCGTATCGTCTACCGCCACCTTAATGGTCGCGGCCCTGGTCCGCGCAACAATCGCCGTCGCTAAGCGCGCATTTGCGGGCCGGCCTTGGCGCCGCCCTGCTTTTCCCATCCCGCGCCCCACAATCGGCCCAGTCTCGCCAGCCGCAAGCAGTATTACAATCACCACGTGTTCGAGCCGTCACATGACAACAAGGGTCACACGTGAATAACCATAAGCCTGCCGTGGCACCACCGTGCAGCCACGCCGACAACGACGCACCGGGCGAACAAGTTGTTGCTTTGCCCGATCTTCCCGAGTGGCAGCAATTCAGCGACGCCGCCCGTAGTGCCGCCATCAACCTGAATACACTGCGCATCATCAATGCCGCCGGTATCGCGCTGGACATTAGCGCGCAACGCAGCTCGCGCGAGCTCAGTGATGCCGCCCGGGCACTACTTGACGCACGTCATTTCGCGCGCATGCGCGAGCGCCTGTTTCAGGGCGATGCCGTAAACCCAACCGAAGGCCGTGCCGCATGGCATACGGCATTGCGTGACCCTGCGCCTCAAGACGCGATCACGGCGGAACGCCAACGCGTGAACGAATTTGTGCGGCAAGCCGACTCGGAACGGCGCTGGCGCAACATTGTGCATATTGGCATCGGAGGCAGCGACTGGGGCGTTCGCTTGGCCGTGCGCGCATTTGGCTATACCGGAATGTGGCGCAATGTGCGCTTTGTTGCCAATATCGACGGCCACGCCATCGAAGGCGGTCTGGCCGGCCTCGACCCGCGCGAAACGCTGGTCATTTTGGCCTCCAAATCATTTACCACCGCCGAAACCCTGGAAAACGGCCGCCGCGCGCTGGAATGGCTGCAAAGTTCGGGGGTACGCGATCCGTTCAGCCATATGGTGGCCGTCACGTCCGCCACCGAGCGCGCGCGCGATTTTGGCATCCCCGACGCCCATATCTTTCAATTGTGGGACTGGGTGGGGGGCCGCTTCTCGTTATGGTCCGCCGTCAGCCTTACCACCGCACTGGCTGTCAGCTCCGACGTGGTAGCCGGCATGCAAAGCGGTGCAGCGGCCATGGACGCGCATTTCCTTAATGCCCCCATCGAAGAAAACGCGCCCGTGCAACTGGCGCTCGCGGGCATCGTAAACCGCAGTGTTCTGGCCTATGGCTCACTGAACATCGCGCCGTACGATTTCCGCCTGGCCGAGCTGGTGCCCTATATCCAGCAGCTCGAAATGGAATCACTGGGCAAATCCGTAATTCTGGACGGCCGCCCGGTAGGGGTGCCCACCGGGCCGGCAGTATGGGGCATGCCCGGCACCGATGCTCAACACACCTTCTTCCAGTGGCTGCATCAAGGCTCTGACGGCGCACCGGTTGACTTCATTGTCTGCCAGCATGCCGACCATGGATGGACATCGCACCACCAGGGCCTATTGGCCAACTGCTTGGCACAACGCGAGGCCCTGCTGCGCGGCAAGCCCTTTGATGACGCCCTGCAAGAGACGCTGGACGAAGGGGTGGAACCAGAACGCGCCCGCTGGCTGGCCCGGCACCGTACGCATTCTGGCGGACGGCCCTCCAACCTCATTGTTCTGTCGCGCCTGTCGCCCTATACCTTGGGTGCCCTGCTTGCCCTTTACGAGCACAAGGTGTTTGTGCAAGGCGTGGTATGGGGCATTAACCCCTTTGACCAATGGGGAGTGGAATACGGCAAAAAACTGGCAAAAAACATTACTGCCAGCCTTTCCGGAACACGCGAAATCGGCGCCGATCACGATATATCAACGGCCTACTGGGTCAACACCTTCCGCAGTTCATTCAAGTGATGGCAACTCGTCGGCGTCGCGTAAATCGCGCAAGCGCTTGCCGCTAGCATCGCGCTCTGACAGCACCGGCTGCGCCAGTGGCCAGTCAATACCCACGTCGGGGTCATTCCAGCTTAAGCAATGTTCGTCTTCTGGCGCGTAAAAGTCCGTACACATGTATTCAACCAGTGCGTGGCCGGATAACACCTGAAAGCCGTGCGCAAACCCGGGCGGAATCCACAGCTGCTGATGCACAGCGTCCGAAGAGCCAGCGTCAATGCCGGACAGCGTTATGCCAAACCACCGGCCAAACGTGGGTGACGCCACGCGCACATCTACTGCCACATCAAACACCCGCCCCTGCACCACCCGCACCAGCTTGCCCTGAGCCTGACGGCGCTGATAGTGCAGGCCGCGCAGCACCCCGTGGCCGGAATAGCTTTGATTATGCTGAACAAAGGGCGTGTTCAGTTCCAGCATTTCCTGATAACGGCGTGCCTGCCATGTTTCAAGAAAATAGCCGCGGGCATCGCGATGGACGGCTAATTCGATCAGCACGACACCAGGTAACAAGGTAGAGCGTATTTGCATTCTACAATCACGATTCCAGTTGACCACACACACCCATGCCGCTTAAAGATTTACGCAACCTGTTCATCCTCGCCGCCATTTGGGGCAGCTCGTTTCTGCTCATGCGCCTGGCCGTGCACGACTTCGGGCCAGTGGCGCTTACTGAAGTGCGGGTAGGTGTCAGTGCGGTGTTTCTGCTGATTGTATCGGCGGCCATGGGCCGCCTGAAACCGTTTCTGCAAAACTGGCGCGTAATTGCGGTGGGCGGCCTGATCAACATTGGCATGCCGTTTCTGTTGTACAGCTATGCGGCACAAACCCTGACGGCCGGCTTCATGGCCATCGTCAACGCCCTGGCGCCACTTTTTGCCGCCGTCGTTGCCCGCCTCTGGCTGGGCGAGCGCCTGACCCGGCTACGCATTTTGGGCCTGGTCATCGGCTTTGGCGGCATCGCCATCCTCGTGTCCGACAGCCTGTCGCTGGAGGTGCAAGGACAGGGGCTGGCGATTGCCGCCTCCATTGCCGCGCCACTGTGCTATGGCGTTGCCGCCAGCTACATGACCCGCTACTATCGCGGGCTTGACCCCATCGCCTGCGCCGCAGGCAGCGTTACCGCGTCGGCCCTGTTTTTGTTGCCCTTTGCCGCCATTACCTGGCCCACCCAACCGATTTCTGGCGTGGCGTGGGGCGCCGCCTTGCTCATTGCCCTGCTGTGCACCGGTGTCGCCTATCTGATCTACTTCAAATTAATTGAAGACGTCGGCCCGGGCAAAACGATCACCGTCACGTTTCTGGTGCCGCCGTTTGGGGTCTTCTGGGGTGCCATGGTTTTAAGCGAACCCGTCACCACATCGGTGGTGCTGGGCGCTGCCACGGTACTGTTGGGAACCTTGCTGGCCACCGGCGTAATTGCCGCAAAGCCCACCGGGGCAGCACGCACGGCATCGCGTAAAAAACCACAGTGAGCACCATTGCAACTTGGCGCCGTCAGTAGTCACGATACAATGAGGCGCTTGAACTTGCGCGTTCATCACGCGTACGCCGAACTAAAAGTAATGACCGCCAACACTTCTCCTGCCGCACAGAATCCGCTTGTTGAGTTCCACGATGTCACCTTGGGCTATGGTGACGTCACGGTCCTGCGCAATATCACTGCACAGTTGGGTCCGGGGCAGGTGGTTGCCCTGATGGGCGGGTCAGGGTCGGGCAAAACCACCTTGTTGCGGGCTGCCACGGGCCAGATCACGGCACAAAAGGGCCTGATTCGCGTTTTCGGTCACGATATGTCGCAGCTGCAAGGCGAAGAGCTTCGCGCCATCCGGCAGCGTATGGGCGTACTGTTTCAGCAAGGCGCCTTGTTTACTGATTTGAATGTGTTCGAAAACGTCGCCTTCCCGTTGCGCGAACATACCCGCGTGTCTGAAGAGCAAGTGCTTGAACGCGTGCTTGAAACCCTGGACGCCGTTGGCCTGCGTACAGCCGCGCACTTGGCAGTATCCGAAATATCCGGCGGTATGGCGCGCCGCGTCGCACTGGCCCGTGCCATCGTGCTCGAGCCCGAACTTATACTGTACGACGAGCCTTTCGCCGGGCTTGATCCCATCTCGCTGGGGATCACGGCACGGCTGATCCGCGACATGACCAACCGCTTGCATTGCGCGTCCATCCTGATTACGCACGATGTGCAGGAATCGTTCGCCATCGCCGATTACGTGTACATGGTTGGGCAAGGCCGCATGATTGCGCACGGCACACCCGAACAGTTGTCGGCATCCAACGACCCTTATGTGCGTCAGTTTCTGGACGGCGCCCCCGACGGGCCCATTGCCTTCCGTTACCCCGATTCGCCGCGCTTTGACGAATGGCTGGCACGCCGGAAAGGTCGCTCATGAATATTTTTGCTCGATCCATCGCTTCGCTGGGTAGCCAGGTCCGCACGGCCATCATGGGCCTGGGGGCCTTCACCCGCCTGCTGTTTGCCTTGCTTGGGCGTAGCGGCACGGCCCTGTCTCGTTTCGGACTGGTGTCGCAACAAATTCACTTTATCGGCAACCATTCGCTGCTTATCATTTCCGTATCGGGCCTGTTTGTCGGCTTTGTGCTGGGCTTGCAAGGGTATTACACCCTTAGCCGCTATGGCTCGGAGCAAGCCTTGGGGCTGCTGGTTGCGCTGTCGCTTACCCGCGAACTGGGCCCCGTTGTCACTGCCTTGCTGTTTGCCGGGCGGGCCGGCACGTCATTGACAGCTGAAATCGGCCTCATGAAAGCCGGCGAACAAATCGCCGCTATGGAAGTGATGGCGGTCGACCCCCTCCGGCGTGTATTGGTACCGCGCTTTTGGGGCGGCGTCATTGCCATGCCCATTCTGGCCACCGTGTTCTCCATGGTGGGGGTAATCGGTGGCTGGGTGGTAGGTGTAGTCATGATCGGCGTCGATCCCGGTATATTCTGGTCCCAGATGCAAGACGGTGTCGACGTCTTCAATGACGTGCTCAACGGCGTCATTAAAAGCGTGGTCTTTGGCATTGCCGTTACCATGATCGCCCTATATTGCGGCTGGACGTCGCGCCCGACGCCGGAAGGGGTAGCGCGGGCCACCACACGCACTGTTGTCATCAGTTCCCTCGTGGTGTTGGGCCTGGACTTCGTCCTGACAGCCCTGATGTTCGGCAATTAACGATGAAAATGGATTAACCATGACGCGAGAAAAAACCGATTTCTGGGTAGGCCTCTTTGTATTGCTGGGGGCAGTCGCGCTTGTCTTTCTAGCCTTGCGCGCGGGCAATCTCAGCTCATTTTCGCTGGCACCCACCTACCAGGTACAAGCGTACTTTGACAACATTGGCGGCCTGAAGGTGCGCTCACCCGTACGCTCCAGCGGGGTGGTAGTGGGCCGTGTGTCCAGCATCGGTTTCGACAACACCCGGTTCCAGGCCGTGGCCACGCTTGATATCGAAAGCAAATACGAATTTCCCGTTGACACGTCGGCGTCCATTCTGACGTCCGGCCTGCTGGGCGACCAATACATTGGCCTGACGCCCGGCGGTGACGACAAAAACCTGGACGACGGCCAGGAAATTATTTACACACAGAGTGCAGTCGTACTTGAAGAGCTGATCAGTAAATTCCTGTACAGTTCGGCAAGTCAGGGCGGTTCCGGTTCCGACGAATAAAAATAAAAGGATTTCTCATGGCACAACATCAAAACACTACTGCCTTGGCCCGACATGCCCGCTTGGGTCTGGCGCTGGCCGCGGTTGGGTTGGCGGCGGGCTGCGCCACAGTGCATAACCCCGAGCCCCGCGACCCCTGGGAAAGTGTCAACCGCCCCATTTACACCTTTAACGACAAGGTTGACCGGGCCCTGATCAAACCGGTCACCCTGATGTACGCCGACCTTACGCCCCAGCCGGCGCAATCATGTATTCGCAATATCTTCAATAACTTGCGCGACATCTGGTCGGCTGCCAACAGCTTCTTGCAAGCGCGCGGGCACGACTTCTTCAACACCACCGGCCGCGTGCTGTTCAACACCACGGCGGGCCTGGGCGGCTGCTTTGATGTAGCCTCTAAACACGGCGCGCACCGCATCAGCAACGACTTCGGCACCACCTTGGGTGTGTGGGGGCTTAAATCCGGACCGTACATGGTGTTGCCCATTCTGGGTCCCAGCACCGTACGTGACACAGCCGCAACCGCGGTGGGGGTATCCGCCATCACACCCGTACTCGCCATCGATAACGTCCCGGTGCGCAACTCCATTTTGGGCTTGTACGGCATTGACGTACGCGCCGGCCTTCTTGAAGCCGACGAGCTGGTCAGCGATGTCGCGCTCGATCCCTACAGCTTTGTCCGCGATGCCTACCTGCAGCGACGCGATGCCCTGGTTAATATGCGTCGCAACGGAGACGAGCTACCCGATTACTCCGATGACCTGCCGGATTATTC
>JAJUIY010000241.1 GCA_029267415.1 Alcaligenaceae bacterium | reverse complement strand
GAGAACCGTGACACTGATCATCACCATGCCCAGCACCACCACTTCGGTCTGGAAGAATTCCTTGCCGTTCATGATCAGAAAGCCCAATCCTTCGCGTGCGGCCACCAGCTCGGCGGAGATCACACAGGTCCAGGCCAGACCCAGGATGACCTTCATCCCGCTGAGTATCTGCGGCAAACTTCCCGGCAGAATCACTTCACGCATCACCTGCCAGCGGCTGGCACCCAGGTTTTGGGCGGCGCGGATTAATAACGGATCGACATTACGGGTGGCTTCAATTACGTAAACCAAGGCCGGGGCAAAGGTTCCCATAAAGACGATGCTGTATTTTTGCGTCTCGGTGATGCCAAACCACAGCAACGACAGGGGAATCCAGCTCATGGACGGCAACGGCCGCAAGAACGAAAGCAAGGGATCAAACGCGGCGCGCGCGTAACGCGACGTCCCCAGAATGATTCCCAGCGGAATGGCCACGGCGGTCGCGGCCAGAAAACCCATCATGACCCGACGCGCCGAGGCCAGCACATGGCCGATCAGCGAGCCATCCTCTCCCATGGCAATGCCCTTGGCAAGAACATCGCTGGGGGGTGGCATGAAAATCGGATCCACAAGGCCCGCACGGCAGGCCAGTTCCCAGAATGCCAGGAACACCAGTACCGAAACCGCGCTCGTGGTCAGGAGCGAAGCTCTGGTGGGAGCGGATTGACTCACTGTTCAACTCCTTCGTATTAAATAAACGACGAATCCACCCAATCCTTCACGGTGGGTGCCTTGTCGATTTGCTTGTAGCGAACCAGCATTTCAGCCAGCTCTTGCAGGCCATCAATAAAGGGGCCGTTCAACATTTCGTCCTGTTTGGCCGCATCAAACCAGTCGGCACCTTTCACCGCGGCAAGCTGGTCGTCCAAGTCAATGTTGGTGAGGCTCAACAACTTTTCAGCTGCTTCGTCCGGCTGGTCGCGCAGAAATTCGCAGGCCTTGAAGTAAGCACGCAAGTACGCTTTGACCACATCGGGGTTCTTCTCTGCAAATGCGCGGCGAACCACCAGCACATCCGGCCCCGGCGTCACCTGGTGAGAGTCGTACAGCGAGAAGGCGGTGTCATCGGCCAGCAAGGTGGCACCTTCTTGGCGCAGAATGTGGTCAAACTGGGGTGTCCATGCCGCTGCGGCATCAATCTGGCCGGCCTGCATGGCGGCAGGCAGCTCAGGCGCCGGCACGTTCAGTACGGTGACATCTTTGTCCGTCAGGCCTTTCTGATTCATGATGTCCAGCACCAGCAAGTGCGCGCTCGATGCGAAGGTCACGCCAATCTTCTTGCCTTTCAAGTCGTCCAGGCTCTTGACGTTCTCGCGTCCGATCAGGCCTTCAACACGACCAAAGGTTTCGGGGACGGCAATGATGGAAAACTGGCTGGCACCCCGTGCCATCAGGGCCAGTGCTGACACAATCCCGGTGCAAGCGATGTCGACGCCACCGGACATGACCGCTGTCATGCGGGCCGACGACGTGCCAAACGACTCCCAATTCTGCTCAATGCCTTCCTCGGCAAAATAGCCTTCATTCATAGCCAGGTAGGCCGGGTAATGGCCCAGCCAGGCAGAGCCCCCATAGCGGACGGTTTGCGTGTTGGCCCACGCCGTCAGCGGCAGAGCCGTGACCACACCGGTGGCGGCACACACTTTCAAAAAATCTCGACGATTCGTTGTCATGCAAGTCTCCTTGTTTATCTACATGCAATCTCAGGGTCTCTGGCGCGGGTCAGCACAGCTCGATGCTGCCGCGTAACCAGGGGATGGTTTCCCTTGCCAGGGGGAAAATGTCGTGCTCAAGCACGCTGCGGCTGGTCTGAAAAACCAGACTGGCCATGTCTTCATACTCGCCCTCGCGCGACAACTGGTAAATGGTGCGCGAAAGCGGTACGCCGGGCAGTGGCAAAACGGCAATTTGCTGCAGTGACGCCCGCCCCTGAAGCACACACAAGGGGGTGGTGATAGCCCAGCCAACCCCGGCCGCCACCATGGCCATTACTACATCGGCCGTGTCAATTTCGAGTGAAGGCAGAGGCACATGCCCGCTGCGCCTCAAGTAGCGTTCGATCACGGCACCAAAGTGCGAGCGTGCACTGAAGCGTATAAAAGGGGCCAGACGGCTGGCCTCAAGCAAGCTGGCCCCCTCGAATTCTTTCTTGCGCGCCGCCGGAACCACCATTAAAAATGGCTCGGTAAAAACGGCGCGGCGCACAATCCGATCCACATCGTCCAGCGTGTCGGACGTGACAATCAGGTCCAGCTGGCGGTTAAGCAAGGCATGCGCGTGGCTATTGGCCAAGCCCGACCAAAGCAGTAGTTGGCTCGCCGCCGTGGTGACCCGCTTCGCAATGGCCGGCCCGGCCGTCGCGGCAAAGGAATCGATCATGCCAACCCGTATCGCCGGGCGACTGGCCAGATCGGCCTCCCGCACATCCGACACAAGGCGATCCACGTCGTCAACAATGTGGCGGGCGCGGCGGCTTAACGCGATGCCTGCCGGCGTCAATTTGAATGGCCGGTGCGAACGGTCAAACAACGCCGTGCCCAGAATTTGCTCAACTTGCGATAGTGTTTGCGACACGGCCGACTGCGTGACGCCCAGTTTGCGGGCGGCCTGTGACACGTTACCGGAATCGGCAACGGCCTCGAAAATACGCAGCATCCGAACGTCTAACGCTCCACCTTGTCTCACGGCATTCATATGTAGTTATCAGAATAAGCGCAAATAATAGGCATAGAACGCCGAAAACTGTACCATATTAAGAAATTCTAATAATTAGCATCACAAAAAATGATGGTGCGCGCGCACGCTGCCGGCAGCGCGTGTACACGTATAATCGCGGCATGCTTCGCATTGAAAATTTGACCCAACGCTACGATGATTTCGTCGTGTTCCAGG
>JAJUIY010000092.1 GCA_029267415.1 Alcaligenaceae bacterium | reverse complement strand
TGGCTCACCGCCTACGGATGCGCCGCTTCTCCAATTTGAGCGTGCGGACGACGTCGTTTGTGTGATGCACGCCGCAGGCGGCGATGCTTCTGCGCAGCCCACACCCACTACACGCACCTGGCAAGATGGCTGTTTTGTGGATATCTGGAAAGCGCCGCATATTCATGTCGTCGTATGCGGGGCAGGGCATATCGGCCATGCTATTGTGGACGCGTTGGCGGGTTTGCCGCTGCAGGTGGTTTGGCTGGACCCGCGCGATGATGTCTGGCCGGCGCACGTACCCCCGGGCGTGAGCTGCCTGCAAGGTGATGCCGACGATGTACCCGATCTGCCGGACAATGCTTACTGGCTGGTACTCACCCATAACCACGCCCTGGATTTGGCAATAGTGGATGCCGTGCTAGGCCAGAAACCCTTCGCGTTTTTGGGGTTGATCGGCTCAAAATCGAAACGTGCCCGTTTTGTTTCGCGCTTGTCGCGCAAGTACAGCCCGGATCAATTGGCTCGTCTGCGTTGCCCCATTGGCACGCTGCCTACCCGCAGTAAACTGCCCGCCGTGATTGCTGTTTCGGTGGCTGCCCAATTGGTGGCAGTGATGGCCGAAAACGGCCAGCTGTAACCGCTGCCGGCACGGTGCAATGCAGTGAAGCGCGTCTGCATCTATAATCAGATGTTACCTGTCATTTAGTGTTTCTTCGCAATGAAAACGTCTGAAATACGTCAAAAATTCCTATCATTCTTCGAATCCCGGGGCCATCAGGTCGTACCTTCTTCGTCGTTAGTTCCCGCCAACGACCCGACACTGCTGTTCACCAACGCAGGAATGGTCCAATTCAAGGACGTCTTCACGGGCAAAGAAACCCGGCCTTACAAGCGCGCCGTGTCGTCGCAGCGTTGTGTGCGCGCCGGCGGCAAGCATAATGACCTGGAAAACGTGGGGTACACGGCACGCCACCATACGTTTTTTGAAATGCTGGGCAACTTCAGCTTTGGCGACTACTTCAAGCGCGAAGCCATTGCCTATTCATGGGAACTCCTTACCCAGGTGTTTGGTCTGCCGGCTGAAAAGCTGTGGGTTACCGTCTACCACGAAGACGACGAAGCCTACAATATCTGGGCCAATGACATCGGCGTGCCCACCGAGCGCATCATACGCATCGGTGATGACGAAGGCGGCCGCTATTCGTCGGATAACTTCTGGCAAATGGCCGACACCGGCCCCTGTGGTCCGTGCTCAGAAGTCTTTTATGACCACGGCCCAGAAATTTGGGGTGGGCCCCCGGGGTCGCCCGACGAAGACGGCGACCGCTACATTGAAATCTGGAACCTGGTTTTCATGCAGTACGACCGGGCCGCCGATGGCACGATGACACCCCTGCCCAAGCCCTGTGTCGATACAGGCATGGGGCTGGAGCGCGTGGCTGCGGTCCTGCAAAACGTGCACTCCAATTATGAGATCGACCTGTTTCAGGCACTGATCCGCGGCGCGGCTCGCGAAACGAGGGTAACCGACCTTGGCAACGATTCACTGAAGGTCATTGCCGACCACATTCGCGCTTGCGGGTTCCTGATTGTCGACGGTGTCATCCCTGGCAACGAAGGGCGGGGTTATGTGTTGCGCCGCATAATTCGTCGCGCCTTGCGCCATGGTTACAAGCTGGGGCAAAAGGGGTTGTTTTTCCACAAGCTGGTGCCCGATCTAATCGAGCAAATGGGCCAGGCCTATCCCGAGCTGGTCGCACAGCAAGAGCGCATTGCCCAAGTGCTGCGCCAGGAAGAAGAGCGCTTTAGCGCCACTCTTGAGCACGGCATGGCGATTCTTGACGGCGCGCTGGCCGATATCAAGCCCGGCGGTACGCTGGATGGCCAAACCCTGTTCACGTTGTACGACACCTACGGGTTCCCGGTTGACCTTACTGCTGATATCTGCCGCGAGCGTCAGGTCAATGTCGACCTTGACGGCTTCGACGCCGCCATGGAGCGTCAACGTGAGCAAGCGCGTGCGGCCGGCAAGTTCAAAGAGGCCGAAAACGTTACTTATAGCGGGGTGTCCACTCAGTTTACCGGCTACGAGCAGCTACAAACATCCGGTCGCATCACGGCCTTGTACCTGGACGGTACGCAGGTTAATACGCTGGAGGCCGGGCAAGAGGGTATTGTGGTGCTCGATACCACGCCGTTCTATGCCGAGTCGGGTGGTCAGGTCGGTGATACCGGCGTTCTCACGGCTGACGGCGTTCAGTTCGACGTCAACGACACACGTAAAATTCAAAGTCAGGTTTTTGGTCACTATGGCACGGTTCGCACCGGCACCTTGTCGGTAGGCGATACGGTCACGGCCAGTGTTGATGTGGCGCGTCGTACCGATACCATCCGCAACCACTCCGCCACACACCTTATGCACCACGCCTTGCGTCAAGTGCTGGGCCAGCACGTCCAGCAGCGTGGCTCCCTGGTCGATGCCGAGCGTACCCGTTTTGACTTTGCCCACGATGCGCCGCTAACGGCGGAACAAATCGCCGAGGTCGAGCGTTTGGTCAATGCTGAAATTTTGGCCAACCACGAGGTGGCCGTGCGCAACATGCCGTATGAAGAAGCCGTGGAAGGCGGAGCCATGGCTCTGTTTGGCGAGAAATACGACGATGTGGTCCGTGTTCTTGATATCGGCTTCTCGCGTGAGCTCTGTGGCGGGACGCACGTTCAGCGCACCGGTGACATCGGCCTGTTCAAGATCATCTCTGAAAGCGGCGTTGCCGCCGGGGTGCGTCGTGTAGAAGCCATCACCGGCAACCGCGCCTTCCAATGGATGGTGAATACCCACAACACGCTGCAGCAGGCCGCCAGCCTGGTCAAAGCGCAACCGGCCACGCTGGTCGAGCGCATCGAAGCGCTGCAAGGACAGCTACGTACGCTCGAGCGCGAGCGCGACCAGTTACGAAGCAAGCTCGACTCCGCGCGTGGCAGCGAATTGATTGATCAGGCCATCGCATTGCCTGGCGATGCCAAGCTGCTGGTGGCTGCCGTGGATGGTGTCGACCCCAAAGGCCTGCGGGCCATGGCCGATCAAGCCAAAGACAAGCTCAAGTCGGCGGTGGTGATGCTGGCCAGCGTGCTGGACGGTCGGGTCAACCTGGTGGCCGGTGTCACGCACGACCTGACCGATCAAATCAAAGCCGGCGAGCTGGTCGGTATGGTGGCCCGTCAGGTGGGTGGAAAAGGCGGCGGGCGCCCCGACATGGCCATGGGTGGTGGTACCTCGGCCCAAGACTTGCCGGCAGCGCTTGACAGCACCAAAGACTGGGTGCTGCAACGCCTGAGCGCCTAAGTTGAAAGGTGTCGCCTATGTCTGACAACGCCGTTACGATCCCCACGCCACACATGACGGTTGATGCCGCGGGCCTGAAGTGCCCGCTGCCTATCTTGCGCGCCAAGAAAGCACTGGCGCAGATGGAAAGCGGGCAAATCCTTGAAGTCATTACTACCGATAACCATGCCGAGCGCGACTTCCAGGCATTTTGCGCACAGACGGGCAACACGCTTATTGCGCAAACACCATCACCAGATCAATCGGCGGTGCATCATTACCTGCAGCGTCGGTAAACCGGGCAGGTTGGTGCGTCTGTAAGGGCGTCAGCAGACGCCCATGCACGCTTGCTGGCGGTTCAGCGGGCCCACGTTTACGTAGTGTCCCGTTCATGCGTGTAGGCTGGCGCTCGTCTCGCTGCGTCCGTCTTTTCCTTTTCCGCCTTGGCCTTCCCCTTGGGCGTCCCCTTGGGCTTCCCCGCCTTGGCCTTTCCCTTGGCCTTTCCCCAAGTTTTTCCCTTTCTTCGCCTTCGCGTCCCTCCGCCCACTTCTTAGCCCGTTCGAGCCCCTGTCCTCGTCCGCTTCTTTTCCCTCATTCCTTTGTCACGCGGTTTTTCTTGGTTGCGTTCCGGTTTCCCGTTGATCAGTGGCAGCGCTGAAGTGGGCGTTGGCCAGCATAGGCCCTTCTTCGTCAGTAACAACTAGATACGTCTACGCGCCATTTGATAAGAAGTGACGGAAAACACCCTGTAAACACAACATTTCCGTCATAAGTTATTGATTTTTAAAGGTTCAGTTTTGGTCGGGGTGTGTTTGACACCTATTATTCATGCGCATATGATTTGAGTCGAAATCATTTTGCCTGAATTCATTTGATGGCGGATGATTTCCTTTGGAATCAATAGGAAACGCAAACTATTCACATGGTTATTTCACAAGCAACAGCCGGCCTACCAGTCTCGTCCAGTGAGACGGCCAGTGCTGATTCCGGTGACGATACGGCGCCGGATAGTCGCTTCCAGACGGCGCAATCCTGCGCTGTCACCGCAAACGGTGCGCCTACTGCAGCCGGCACTGTCAATCAGCAGCGCAATGCCATTGTCTTGCGCGAACCGCAAATCAGCGATGGACCGCATCTTTATCAGCTGGTCCGCAATTGCCCGCCGCTGGATCTCAATTCTCTGTACAGCTACCTTCTGCTATGCGAACACCATCCATCGACGTGCGTGGTCGCTGAAGTCAACGGCGAGGTTCAAGGTTTTGTATCAGCCTATATGCGACCCGATCAGCCTGATGTGATTTTCGTCTGGCAAGTTGCTGTGCACGAATCGGCGCGGGGAATGGGCCTGGCCCAAGGCATGCTACTTGCGCTTCTGGAGCGTGAGTCGACCCGGACGGCCCGATTTCTGGAAACAACGGTCGGGCCCGGCAATGTGTCATCACGTCGCATGTTCCGCGCGGTCGCCGACCACCATGGTGCCGAGATTCAGGAACGTCTTCTGTTTGGCGCGGAGCTATTTGGCTCTGGCGAGCACGAAGATGAATGCCTGCTTCGGATTGGCCCCATCAAAACGAATTACAACCAAGGAAAAAAGTCATGAAATCAGATCTCACCATTTTTGATCGTATGGAGTCCGAAGTGCGCGGCTACATCCGGTCGTTTCCTGTCGTGTTCAAGCGCGCACAGGGCTCGGTTTTGACGGATGAGGCAGACAAGGAGTACATCGATTTCTTCAGCGGTGCCGGCACCTTGAACTACGGGCATAACAACCCGGTGTTCAAGCAAAGCCTGATCGACTATTTGAACAGCGATGGCGTGGTGCATGGCCTGGACATGGCCACCACAGCGAAAAAAGCCTTTTTGGAAACGGTGGACGAGCTGCTGCTGAAGCCACGCAACATGGAATATGTATTGCAGTTCACTGGACCTACCGGAACCAACGCCGTTGAGGCGGCCCTGAAAGTGGCACGCCAGGTCAAGCAGCGTCAGAACGTGATTGCGTTTACCCATGGTTTCCATGGTGTCAGTGGTGGCTCGCTGGCGGTGACGGCCAACTCCAAATTTCGCGATGCGGCCGGTGTCGCTCTGAGCAACGTTACCTTTGTGCCCTATGACGGGTATTTTGGTGCGGACGTCGACACCATGACATGGCTGGAACGCATGCTCGAGGACAACTCCAGCGGCATGGACCTGCCGGCTGCTGTCATCGTTGAAACGGTGCAGGGCGAGGGCGGTGTCAATGTGGCGTCAAACCGCTGGCTCAAAAAACTGGCTGCCTTGTGCCGTCAGTTCGACATGCTGTTGATTGTGGACGACATCCAGGTAGGGTGCGGCCGCACGGGTAACTTCTTCAGCTTTGAAGAGGCCGGTATCCAGCCCGACATCATCACCTTGTCCAAATCATTGTCCGGTTATGGCCTGCCCATGTCGCTGGTGCTGATTCGCCCCGAGCTGGACATTTGGCAGCCCGGTGCCCACAGTGGTACGTTTCGCGGCAACAACATGGCCTTTGTCACAGCCACCCAGGCGCTGCGTACGTATTGGGCCGACGATCAACTGGCCAACGACACCAAGCGCAAAGGCGAACTGGTTAGCCAGCGCTTGCAAGCCATGGCGCGCAATTACCCGGCGGCGGGGCTGCGGGTCCGGGGTCGAGGGCTGATCCAGGGCCTTAGCTCTACCAGCCACCCACAAGTCGCTGGCTTGATTTCGGCCAAAGCGTTTGAGCATGGCCTGATCATTGAAACCTCGGGCGCCCGCGACGAGGTTCTGAAATTGCTTCCCGCCTTGACGACAACAGACGAACAGTTGTTGCAAGGGCTCGACATCATCGAGCGCAGTCTGGAGGAAGTGTTGATTGAAGAGGGTATCAAGACCCGGATTTTGAAGTTTGGAGGTGCAGGACGATGATTGTTCGAAACGTAAAAGATGTGATTGGAACCGAGCACGAAGTGCGAACCGAAACCTGGTTAAGCCGTCGTGTGTTGTTGAAGAACGATGGCATGGGTTTTTCCTTTCACGAAACCATCATCTTCCCGGGCACCGAAACGCATATCCACTATAAGAATCACCTTGAGGCAGTATGGGTGATTGACGGCGACGGGGAAATTGAAACCCTGGCCGATGGCAAAAAATATGCCCTTGAACCGGGCGTGGTTTATGCACTGGACGAACACGACGAACACCTGCTGCGGGGCGGCAACGAGGCACTGCGGGTGTTGTGTGTGTTCAATCCGCCGCTGACCGGCCAAGAGGTTCACGATGAGTCGGGCGTGTATCCGCTGGAGACGGATGTCGCCTGAATACGCACCACGACTTAAGCAGTGAGGTTTACCATGCAAGACATTTATCCATCACGTACCGACCGCGGTTCCGCTATCCTGGCGCGGCAGGATCCCGTCGTCTATGGCGACGGGCAGTTTGCCGATGCCCTGAACTCTGAACAACTGGGCTCGTACGAGAAAAACGGTTTCCTGGTGATCCGGGAACTGTTTTCGGATGACGAAACCTTGGCGCTATGTGACGAGGTTCAACGTCTGCTGGCCGACCGCGATATTGCCAGCCTTGAAGAGGCCATTACCGAGCCCGGTAGCGACGCGGTGCGTTCCGTGTTTCGGGTGCACGAGCTTAGCGAACGCATTGATGCACTGTCACGTGACCCGCGATTGCTGGATGTGGCGCGCCAGATTCTGGGCTCCGAGGTGTATATCCACCAGTCACGGGTCAATTACAAGCCGGGCTTCAAAGGAAAAGAGTTTTATTGGCATTCTGACTTTGAAACCTGGCATGTGGAGGACGGCATGCCGACAATGCGTGCGTTGAGCTGCTCGGTATTGCTTACCGATAACAACGCGTGCAATGGTCCGCTGATGTTGGTGCCGGGCTCGCATACGCAGTTTATTTCCTGCGAAGGCGAGACTCCGGACGACCATTACAAGGAATCGCTGAAAAAGCAGGAGTATGGCGTTCCCGATCCGCTCAGCCTGAAGTTGCTGGTTGATCAGGGCGGCATTGAAGCGGTGACGGCACCGGCCGGCTCGGTCGTGTTTTTTGATTGCAACACCATGCACGGGTCATCCGGGAACATTTCTCCGTGGCCCCGTGCCAACGTGTTCATGGTTTACAACAGCATCGAGAACACGCTGAATCCGCCGAAATATGGCCTGGACCCGCGCCCTGAATACATCGCCAGGCGTCAGAACGTGACACCGCTGGCTCCACTGGAAGTCGCCAAGGCATCACCGGCATAACCCGGAAAATCCATGCGCGCCGGCCGTGTCTTGCGGTATGATACGGCTTGCGCGTCCGCTTTGTGCGGTGCTAAAATGCTTTGTTTTGCACAACAATTACTAAGGATTGTCCATGGTTGTGGTTCGCCTTTCACGTGGTGGCTCGAAAAAGCGCCCGTTTTACAGCGTAGTGGCTGCCGATTCGCGCAATCGACGCGATGGTCGGTTTATTGAGCGCCTGGGTTTTTACAACCCCCTGGCGAAAGAAGGTCAGGAAGGTGTTCGCCTGAATCTCGAGCGCGTTCAATACTGGGCCGACAACGGCGCGCAGGTCTCTCCTGCCGTTGCCCGTCTGGTCAAAGAATACTCGGCCAAAGTCACTGCTGCCTGAATCCGCACGACGTCGTGTCGCTTTCAGATCGGGTGAACAAGTCTGCTGTATCCGGCCCTGCGGGCTCCAAGGCTCCCGAAGATCTGGTCGAGCTTGGACGCATCGCTGGCGCTTATGGTGTTCACGGATGGGTGCGTGTACGCCCACATTCTTCTGAAAGCAGTACATTGCTTAATGCACGACACTGGTGGTTGCTGCCGCCTGCCTCTGTTTCTGGGGCAGGCGGTTTTTCGTGTGCGCGCCATTGTCAAGTCGAGCGTAGCCGCGTTCACAGCGACGTGATCGTGGCGCGCCTGGCCGGCGTTGCTGATCGTACCCAGGCTGAAACCCTGAAAGGGCACACCGTGTGGGTGCCGCGATCAAACTTCGCTACACTCGAGCCTGAAGAATATTACTGGGTCGACTTGGTGGGTTGCCGCCTGTATGGCGAAGATGCTCATGGCAACTCTGTGCTGATCGGCCAGGTCGAGGCCTTGATGGATAATGGGGCGCATGGCATATTGCGTGTGCAGCGCGCGACCGAAAGCCCGGATGGCCAGCTGCATTTTCCGCTTGATGACAAGGGCCGTCGTCTTGAGGTGTTGGTGCCCTTTGTGGCGGCTCACGTTCACACGGTCGACCTCGATAACAACACCCTGCTTAGTAACTGGCCGGCCGACTTCTAAGGGCGGGCGCCATGCGCTTTGACGTAATCTCACTTTTCCCCGACATGTTTGACAGCGTGCGCTCCCTGGGCGTCACGGGGCGCGCGCATGCCCAAAATCTATGGTCA
>JAJUIY010000117.1 GCA_029267415.1 Alcaligenaceae bacterium | reverse complement strand
GATGTGTACGCGTGCTGGCTGGCCGGCGAGCTTAACGAATGGTCCGCGCCGTCAATAATCCGATGTGTCATCGAATGGGATTGGCGAAAGGCGTTTCGATAACTCATCAGTGTCGCGTGGGGCACCAGGTGATCAAATTCCGATTCCACCAGCAGGACGTCACCGCGAAATGCTGCGCATGCCGTCAAGGCCCGGTTGTGTTCCGGGCTAATAAACCGGCGCCGGTAAAAGGCCAGGTCTTCGCGGCTAAGCGACCGCTTGGGGCGCTCCCAACCTTCATCGCGGTACAGCGATGGAACCCGCAACGACAGCCATTTCACGGGTCGGCGCGTCGTCAGGATGGTGGCCAAATAGCCACCATAACTGGTGCCCACGACCGCAATGTTTGAAGAATCCAGGGCCGGGTGGCTAACCAGACGGTCGTAGGCCGTCATCAAATCACGCAGGTTTTCGGCGCGCGATACGGTCTGTTGCCGTGCCGAGGACTTCTGATGACCGCGCAAGTCGAAGGTCAGGCACACACAGCCCAGGCCGGCAATCCCGCGTGCCCGTGCCAAGTCGCGCTCTTGGCTGCCACCCCAGCCGTGCACAAACAGCACACCGGGCACCTTGTGATCGGGGGCCAGGAAGGTACCGGCTACGTACTCGTCGTCAATGATCATTTCGATCGCCGTGCTACGCGTCGCCATAGCGCTTCAGCATCACATACTTGCGAATCTGCCCCAGTTCACTGTCCTCGCCATTGAAAAGTTCAATGGCGGACGGCGGGGCGGCTTCGTCGGGACCGAACATTTCGAAGGTGGCGGCACGCACGGTCTGCACATCGGGACGGGCATGTAGTGCTTCCAGTGCCACAATTTCGGCGGCGCTTGCGCCTCCTGGGCGCCATGATTGCTCCAGTACACCGCAACGGGTACGGCCGCGGGCATCGATACCACATGCAATGTCGTAATTGCGTCGTGACGCAAAAAAACCGGGATACGCCAGCGCAGCGGCGCGGTCATACAGTTGTGCCTGCGCAGTAGCCAGCATCATCTCGGGTGACAAAGGCAGCAGAAACAGGGCGTGGTAGTCGCCACGGGTCACAATAATTTCCGAGCCGCCATACACATCTTCGCCGGTGTTGTCGGTGGTAAGGCGCTGGGTGCCCACGTAGCTTACGACCAGGTTAGCGACGCGCACCTGGCCTACGCTATAAGTGCTGACGTTCTCAAGGTGTTCTTCAATCACCACACCGCGCGCCCGCATCTCGTCGGGATCAATGTTCATCAGGGCCAGCTTGAACCCGTCGGCATCCTTTACCACGGTCTGTCCGCGTCCTGCTTTGCCGTTTACCGGTTTGATGCGCACCGGGCCGTACTGCAACAGGCTGTCACCGGCGCGGGCGGCGTCGGCCAGGCTGAAGGCGGTGTAGCCGTGCAACACCACTTGTTCAACGTATCGGCCGAATTCATGGGACCAGCCGTCCGGTGCCACGGCATCGCTATCACATAGTGAATGGCTGATCGCTTTGGTAGGCATGAAATCGTAGGGCGCCACGCCGCCGAATAAGTCAGATTCGTCGCGGATCCCAAGTTCGTGAGCCTGATCAGCACCAATAATGGTGTCGGTAGCGATCAGATAAGGTGCTACGCCATCAACGTGCGTGCATGCGGTACACACCGGACCATTATGGTAACCATCGAATGTGCGTCCCAGAATCAGAGAAAGGCGCCTGCCCAGGTCAATGTGGCAGGCCCTTTCGTGTTCGGGCTCATTCTTGTGTACCGAGTAAATCAGTACAGAGCCGGTCATACTTTATTCAGCCAACTCTACTTTGGGCAGAGCCTTGAGCTGATCCTTCGTATATCCACTAAGCGTCAGACGATCATCGCCGCGCTGAAGCTCGTCAAACGGAATGGCCACGTCATGCTGCCCCATTCCCAGAAAACCGCCGGCGCCCACAATCAGGTGGGTGACATTGCCGTCGGGGCTGATCACGACATCATTGACGTCGCCAACTTTCTCGTCGTTTTCGTTATAGACACTTTCGCCCATGACGCTGTTCTTGATGCTCCATCCCGTGATGGTCTCGGTGGCGTCGCCGCTCATTTCCGTGTCCATGGCGCCGGAAGGTGCCGTACCCATCGTTCCGGTGTCAGGGGTTGGCGTTGGCGTGGTGCCCGGTGTGGGGGTAGTGCCCGGTGCTGCCGTGCTGCCTGGGGTGCCCGCGGTTCCGGGCGTGCCTGGCGTACCGGAGGTTCCGGCCGTGCCGTTGGTAGCGGAAGTGCCGTTCGTGCTGGCGCCGGAGGTGCTGCTTGCATCGGGGGTGCCCTGTGTGCCGCCCGTGCTTCCGGGGGCGGTTTCGGCGGGGGCTTCGGTAGCGGGCGGAGGCGTCGTTTGCGCCATGGCCAGTGAACCCAGCGCCATCGGAATACTGCATGCGGTCGTCAAAATCAAGCGTTTCATGTGTTTCTCCTTCTGTTTGACTGAAATGGTCATCAGCCCGTTAGCAAACCTTGTGCCCGCGGCGGAGGAGCCCCATCGGCAACCCGGGCACAGCGCTTGCTTGGCGGTGACTGCGCAAACACACGTTTGTGTTGACATGATTCAGACGAGGTATCCCATGAAGACGAGAAACCGAATTGCGTCAGGAGCAGTGATTGTGGCCTTGATGGTTGGCCTGACCGCATGCAGCGGCATGTCGCGTCAGGGCCGTAACACGGCAATCGGTGCCGGTGTCGGAGCCGTTGGTGGCTCGGTGCTCACCGGTGGCAGCGTGCTTGGCACAGTAGGTGGCGCGGCCGTGGGCGGCGTTGTCGGGCACGAAGCCAGCAAGTAATCGGGTTGAAGTCTGGTGCCCCGTCCGGGGTGGTGCAGGCGACAGTTCGGTGTTGTTCGGTGTATTTAATAAGGACTAGAAATGCTTTATACAATTGCAATTATTCTGGTCGTGTTGTGGCTATTGGGGTTGGTGTCGTCCTACACGATTGGCGGGTTTATTCACCTGTTGTTGGTGATCGCCATCATCATGGTGCTGATCCGCCTGATCTCCGGACGCTCGCCCTGACGCACGCAACCTGATCGATCATCACGTACAGGGCTTTGAGGCGTGCGGCTCCATTTGGAGCGCGCACGCCTCAGTGCGTCTGTGTGGCAAGGAGCGGCATGTTAGCGTCCGGAAAAGGCATCACAACCTACCTTCCCGCTGTTGAATACTTCATCGTAAACCTGGTCATAGCCTTGCTGGTACTGGTGGCTGGCTGGGCACTCTCCTCATTTGCGGGCGGAGTGGTCAAGCGCTTGGCGGCGCGCTCGCCTCGCATCGACCCAACCATCGTGCCCATGGTGCAAACGGTCACCATATGGGGCATCCGCATCTTTGTCGTTGTGGCAGTGCTGGCCCGTTTTGGTGTGCAAACGGCCAGCATCATCACCGTGCTGGGTGCCGCAGGGCTTGCCGTGGGCCTGGCCTTGCAAGGCACGTTGCAAAACATTGCCGCCGGCATCATGCTATTGGCATTGCGCCCGCTACGTGCCGGCGAGTATGTGTCGATCGTGGGCAAAGGCGAAGGCACAGTGCAAGAAGTTGGGCTGTTTTTGACCCGTCTGGAACAGTACGACGGGGTGCATCTCAGCTTGCCCAACAGCTCCGTGTGGGGCAGCACGATTATTAATTACAGCCGCAACCCGGCGCGTCGCCTCGATCTGGAACTGGAGGTGAGCGACCCTGATCGCGTGGAAGAGGCGCTGGCCAGCTTACGTACGTGGATAGAAAGCGTTGACGGCGTACTTGACCAGCCGGCACCCGCAGTAGAGGCCACGGGCTTTAATGAAGGCAAGGTGGTGATAACGCTACGGGTGTGGATGGATTCCGAACGGTATTGGGCACAGCGTTTTGCGCTTTACCGCCAGGCCAGCCAGCGGCTAGAGGCCTTGGGTATCGGCGTGCCTGTGCCGCTGCGCGAAGCCCGCAATCCGGGCCCGGCGCATATCAAAGGTCTTTAGTTTTTACCGTAGCCAGCGTCGCAGGCGCTCTTCGTCAAGGTGCACGTCGCCATTGTCAATGCGCTGGCCCAGTTCTTCCATGGCCTTGCAAAGCCGATCAATGCGCTGTTCTTGGCAGACGGCGTGATCGACCAGTTCGCGAATGGCACGCACCAGCGGGTCGTCGGCGCTGGAGTCGACCGCATAGGCCGCGAACCCGTCGTCGCCCGCCGTACCTTGGCCACCATTGCCATTGCTCAGCAAGTCGTGCAGTGAACGGCCCGCCCACTTTTCCTGACACGGCGCGTCGTCCAGCGGGGCTGTGACGGGCCTATTACTTTCTACGTGGCCGGTTGCCGTGTCGGACGACGGCGTGTGGTAAGACTCGGGTACCGTGGCAGCCACGTCCTGGTGGCCCGGCTCCATACTTTGCGCGGTGGCGGGCTGGCCTTGGGGTGCCGGTTTGGCGCCTTGCGGCTCCGCACCGCTGCGGCGGGGCGTGTTGGCAGTTTTGTCGGCACGTTTGTCGTCGGCGTCTTCCTTAAGAACAATACGTGCCGGGTTGCCCACCGCCGTGGCGTGGGCGGGTACCGGTTTGATCACCACCGCGTTTGAGCCCACGCGCGCGTATTCGCCCACGGTGAAGCCGCCCAGAATTTGCGCGCCGGCCCCCACCACCACACCGCGCTCAAGGGTGGGGTGGCGTTTTTCGCCCTTGTACAGACGCGTACCGCCCAACGTGACACCTTGGTAAATAGTGCAGTCGTCGCCCACCACGGCGGTTTCGCCAATGACCACGCCAAAACCGTGGTCAATGAACACCCGTCGGCCAAGCTGTGCACCGGGATGAATTTCGATGCCGGTTAAAAGGCGGGCAATGTGCGAGACGAAACGGGCCAGCCAAAGCCAGTTTTTGGTCCACAAATAGTGAGACAACCGATGAAACGTGACGGCATGCAGCCCCGGGTAACAGGTAAGCACTTCCAGGCGGCTGCGCGCGGCCGGGTCGCGTTCGAGAATGCAGCGGATGTCTTCGTTAAGTTGTTTGAACATGGTGGTGTTGCGTTGATCTCTTCACGTTGATCCGATAGTGTAAACGTTCGGCTCAAGGGCGGTGCGGTTGGGCCGATTTGATCATGGCCTTGCACATGCCGCGCAGCATATTGGTTTCGTCGCGTGTCAGCGCACTGCGGTTCAGCAAATGCTGCATGCGCAGCATCAATTTTTTAGGGTGGGCCGGGTCCAGAAACTGCGTGGCCACCAAGGCTTGCTCAAGGTGGTCTATCAAGGCCTGTACTTCTTGGCCAGAGGCCGGCTCTGACCCCGGGTCGGCGGCGCCGCGGGTGGCGGGCAGCCGGGCACCACCGTTGGCCGCTTCAAGGGCGTAGCGCAACTCCCACGCCGTCAGCTGGGCAGCTTGGGCCACATTTAACGAGCTGTACTGGGGGTTGGCCGGAATATGGCAAATACGTTGGCACCGGGCAATATCGGCGTTGTCCAGGCCGGCACGCTCGGTGCCCAGCACGATGGCCACGCGCGATTCAGGGTGTTCTTGAAGATGCTGCCGGCTTATTTGGGCGGCATGTCGGATATCGCACGCCGGCGGGCCCAGTTCGCGCGGCCGGGCCGTTAGTGCAAAGGCCAGGCTTATGGGGGCCAGCGCGGCGTCCAGCGTGTCCACTTCTTTAATGGCCGCGAGCACGTCGGTGGCACCGCTGGCCAGTGCAATGGCGTCGGCGTGCGCAGGCATGTCGGGCGTGCGCGGCGCCACCAGACACAGGTCGTGAAACCCCATTGTTTTAATGGCGCGTGCCGCTGCACCCACGTTGCCGGGGTGGCTGGGCCGCACCATGACAAACCGCACGCGCGGGTAAAACGGGGCCATTTGAGATGAAATTGTCTGGGTCATATAAAATAGGCGGTTTGTGGTGTCGAATCTGCGATACCTTTGCCTTGCCAAGCCACGTGGTGCAAGGCACGACAGCGTTTATTTAATACGGAATTTTATGCACCCGATGCTCAACACCGCCATCAAGGCGGCACGCCGCGCCGGCGCCATCATTAACCGCGCCAGTCTTGATCTCGACCGTCTTCAGGTGGCTCGCAAAGGTCCCCGGAATTATGTCACGGAAGTTGACCGCGCGGCGGAAGAAGCCATCGTTGACGTGCTGCGTACGGCCTACCCTGAACACAGTTTTTTGTGTGAAGAGGCCGGCGAACTGCACGCCGAGCAACCCGCCAACGGCGAAGCGCCCGAATTTCAGTGGGTCATCGACCCCCTGGACGGCACCACCAACTTCATTCACGGCTTTCCGGTCTATGCCATCTCGATTGCGCTGTTGCATCGCGGCCAGCCCAACCAGGCGGTGGTGTTCGACCCGGCTCGAAATGAACTGTTCACGGCCAGTCGTGGTGGGGGCGCCTTTCTGAACGACCGTCGCATCCGCGTGTCGGGCAATGGCCGCTACCACGAAGCCCTGGTGGGCGAGCACATCGGGCGTTCCACCAACGGCGTGCAGCCCGAATCCATGTTTGCCCGCATGTTGGCCGACTGTGGTTCGGTTCGCCGGACCGGCTCCACCGTGCTGGACATGGCCTATGTGGCCGCCGGGCGTCTCGACGGCTTTTGCGGCATCAACCTTAAAAAGTGGGATGTGGCGGCAAGCGGCTTGCTAGTGCTGGAAGCCGGCGGCCTAATCGGCGACTTCGAGGGTGAGCAGGGATGGATGAAAAGCGGCAACGTGCTGGCGGCAACGCCAAAAATCTTCGCGCAGATGCTAAACCACCTGAACAACTGACGTTGTTTAAACGGAGCTCCTGATGGAGTGGCTACTTGACCCCTCTGCCTGGGTCGGACTGCTGACGCTGGTTATTCTGGAAATTGTTCTGGGGATCGATAACCTCGTCTTCATTGCAATTCTGGTCGACAAGCTTCCGCCGCACCAGCGCGACCGCGCGCGTATTCTGGGCCTTTCGCTGGCGCTCTTCATGCGGCTGGGCCTGCTTACGGTTATTTCATGGATGATCAAACTGACGGCGCCCCTTATTACCTGGGGGCCGGTGTCGTTTTCAGGGCGCGACCTGATCTTGATTGCGGGGGGGTTATTCCTGTTGCTCAAGGCCACGGTTGAGCTGCATAACCGTATCGAAGGGCACAATGTGCACGCCAGCGGCGAGCGCATGTACGCCGGCTTCGGCGTGGTGGTCACGCAGATTGTCGTGCTGGATGCTGTGTTTTCGCTGGACGCCGTTATTACTGCGGTGGGTATGGTAGACCACTTGCCCATTATGATGGCTGCCGTAATCATCGCCATTGGCGTCATGCTGGTGGCCTCCAAACCGCTTACCGCCTTTGTTAATGCCCACCCCACGGTGGTGATACTGTGCCTGGGCTTTTTGCTCATGATCGGCTTTTCGCTGCTGGCGGAAGGGTTCGGTTTTGTGGTGCCCAAAGGCTATTTGTACGCGGCCATCGGCTTCTCTATTTTGATCGAGACCGTCAACCAGGTGGCCCGGCGTAATCTTCGCCGCGCAGAAGCCCACCG
>JAJUIY010000045.1 GCA_029267415.1 Alcaligenaceae bacterium | reverse complement strand
GCAAAAGGCAAGACATTTCGCGACGACCTGTACCCCGAATACAAGGGCGACCGCCCCTCAATGCCCGACGATCTGGCGGCCCAGATCGAACCCATCAACCGGGCGGTAAAAGCCATGGGATGGCCATTAATTAGTATCCCGGGCGTTGAGGCCGACGACGTCATCGGCACCCTGGCACGACTGGCCACCGCCGATGGCATGAGCACCTTGGTATCCACGGGCGATAAAGATCTGGCGCAAATTGTGAATGAGCACGTTGAGCTGATCAACACCATGAATAACGAACGCCAGGACGTGGATGGCGTGATTGAACGCTTTGGTGTGCGCCCGGAGCAGATCATCGATTTCTTGATGCTCACCGGCGATACGTCGGATAACATTCCGGGGGTGCCCAAAGTGGGGCCAAAAACGGCCGCACGATGGCTGAACCAGTATGGCTCTCTAGACAATGTGGTGGCACATGCCGATGAAATCAAGGGGGTGGCCGGACAAAATCTGCGCGACACCATGTCGATTTTTCCCATGACCCGCCAATTGGTCACCATCAAGACTGATTGCGATATCCCCGGTTTTGATGGCGATTGGTCGATGTTTGCGCCCACACCCCCTGATCGTGACGCCTTGATCCAGCTTTTTGAGGATTACGGTTTCCGTACCTGGCTGCGCGAACTCACCGGCGATGCCCAACGCATTCCCGACCAGGACAGTCGCGTCAATACGGACGCGGTCCCCGAGCCAGTGCCCGCCAGTTATGAAACCGTCCTCACCTGGGATGCCTTCGAACGCTGGTTTGAACGTATCCGGTCGGCCAAACTGGTGGCAATGGACACCGAAACCACCTCGCTTGACCCCATGCTGGCGCGGCTGGTGGGTATCTCGCTTTCGACCGAGCCCGGAGTGGCGGCGTATATTCCGGTGGGTCATCGGGGTACTGACCGGGCCGATCAGCTGCCCCGCGAAGAAGTGCTGGAGCGTCTAAAGCCGTGGCTGGAGGACGAGGAGGCTGCCAAGTTGCTGCACAATGCAAAATACGACACCCATGTGCTGAATAATGAAGGCATCGCACTGGCGGGTATCACCGAAGACACGATGCTGCAGGCGTACGTGCTCGAGTCGCACCGCCGCGTGAACCTGCAAGAGCTGGGCGAGCGTTGGCTGGGGCGGGTGGGTACCACCTACGAAGAGCTGTGCGGCAAAGGAGCCAAACAGATCGGGTTTGACGAACTCGACATCGAGACGGCCGCCCATTACGCCTGCGAAGACGCCGACTTCACTCTGCAGTTGCATCACGTGCTGCGCCCACGCGTCCAGGCCGAAGAAGGGCTCGAGCGCACCTACCAGCTCGAGGTGAAGGCATCGCGTGTCCTGTCGATTGTGGAAATTAACGGGGTGCAGCTGGATGCCCATGCGTTGGCCATGCAAAGCCACGAATTGGGCCTGCACATGGCTGAGCTTGAAAAACGGGCACACGACTTGGCGGGCCAGCCGTTTAATCTGAACTCGCCCAAACAGCTGGGCGAGATCCTGTTCGACCGCATGCAACTGCCGGTGGTGCGTCGTACTGCCAGTGGTGCACCGTCAACCGACGAAGAGGTGCTCACACGCCTGGCCCGCGATTACCCATTGCCCGAACTGGTGCTCGAATACCGTGGCCTGGCAAAATTGAAGTCTACCTATACCGACAAACTGCCAAAAATGATCAACGCTGACACCGGGCGGGTGCATACCCAGTATGCGCAGGCGGCGGTCATTACCGGTCGGCTCGCGTCGTCGGAGCCCAACCTGCAGAATATTCCAGTGCGCACACCGGAAGGGCGTCGTGTACGTAGCGCCTTTATCTCCAGCTTGGGGAAAGTGGTGTCTGCCGACTATTCGCAAATTGAATTGCGCATCATGGCTCACTTGTCCGGCGACGAAAACCTTCTACAGGCCTTTGCCGATGGTAAAGACATTCACGCCGCCACCGCCTCGGAAGTGTTCAGTGTGCCGCTTGCCGACGTGTCGGCCGAGCAGCGGCGTGCCGCCAAGGCCATTAATTTCGGCCTTATCTACGGTATGGGGGAATTCGGCCTGGCCAATAACCTGGGTATCACACGTACGGCGGCACGGTCGTATATTGACCGTTACTTCAGCCGGTATCCGGGGGTGGCGGCCTATATGGAAAACACGCGTCGCGTGGCCCACGAACAAGGTTATGTCGAAACCGTATTCGGCCGCCGTATCAACCTTCCCGAACTGCGGGGTGCCAAGGGTCCGCGACGCAGCGCGGCCGAGCGGGCCGCCATTAACGCACCGGTGCAGGGCACCGCGGCCGACCTGATCAAAATGGCGATGGTGAATGTTCAGGAATGGCTGGAGGCGGAGCAGCTGGCTACGCTTATGATCATGCAGGTCCACGATGAACTCGTGTTTGATGTTCCTGATGATGAAGTAGAAGTATTGGCGGAACGCCTGCCGCTTATTATGTCGGGCGTGGCCAAACTGGATGTGGAGTTAGTGGCCGAAGTGGGTATTGGCGCCAATTGGGAACAAGCCCACTGACCAATCCACGTAACGGCCCGCCGCGCCAGGCTTGTGCGGCGGGCCGTTATCTATCAGGCGCCTTGCAGGGCGCGGATACGATCTTCGATGGGCGGATGGCTGGCAAACAGTGCACCCAGCGAACGGCCACCGGCAATGCCGGCGGATTCAAAATTTTTGGGCAGGTCACCCGCCTGCAAGCCGCCCAGCCGTGCAAGTGCCCGTATCATAGGTTGGCGTGAGCCCAGCAATTGCGCCGAGCCGGCGTCGGCACGGTATTCGCGCTGACGTGAAAACCAGGCCACAATAATTGACGCCAGGACACCAAAGATAATCTCGCAGATCAGCACGGTGATGTAGTAGCCTGGGCCAATGCCGCGTTCGTTGTTGTCCCGAAACACCACCGCGTTGACCAGGTAACCCACAACCCGGGCCAGGAAAATGACGAAGGTGTTTACTACCCCTTGAATTAGTGTAAGCGTAACCATGTCGCCGTTGGCGATGTGGGCCACTTCGTGTCCCAGCACGGCGGCGATTTCCTCTTCCGTCATGCTGTTGAGCAAGCCCGTCGAAACCGCGACCAGCGCGTCATTCTTGAAGGCCCCGGTGGCGAAGGCGTTAGGTGCACCGTCATATATGGCAACTTCCGGACGCCCAATGCCGGCCCGGTCGGCCAGCTGATGCACCGTTTGCACCAGCCACGCTTCACGTGCCGAGCCGGGCGCGGCCGGGTCAATTACCCGCGCACCGGTGCTGGTTTTGGCCATCCATTTGCTGATTAACAGCGAAAAAATAGAGCCCGTAAAACCAATGATGGCGGCAAAAATGAGCAGTTGGGTAAGGTCCAGACCCTGCGCTGTCAGGTAGCGGCCTACGCCGAGCAGGTTCATGGAGATGCTCAGGACAACCAATACAGCCAAGTTGGTCATCAAAAATAAAGCAATCCGTTTCATATATTGTTTTCACCAGAAAAGGGTCGACACTAACAACCCCAATATGGGGGGTACGGCCACATTTTAAAGGTCTCAGACCGGCGCGGTGTGGTTTTGTTCCATCAATGTGCTCGCAATGGCCTGCGGTAAGAAGGCGAAAGAGTATAGTAGTAGCTTCCCGCATTTTGGGCATTCTGCCCACACTTTTATTTTGTTTGACGGTTAAGTTCATGCAGTCTCTGTGGATGTTGCTGGCAAGTGCCATGTTTGCAGTAATGGGGGCCTGCGTGAAGGTGGCATCGGATTACGGCGCGTCCATGCCTTGGATCGTGTTGTGTCGCGGCCTGCCGTCGGTATTGCTTATTTATGGGTGGGCCCGTGCCACGGGTCGCTCTGTGCGCCCAACACGTTGGCGTTTGCATTTGTGGCGTAACGTGGCGGGGGTGTCGTCCATGTGGCTGGGCTTTTATGCCTTGTCCAATCTGCCCTTGTCCACGGCGGTCAGCCTTAACTACACCGCTCCATTATTCATTGCCGGATGGATGCTGGGGTGGGGCGGAAGCCAGCGTGACCCGGTCCGGATTTTGACGGTCGTCGCCGGTTTTTTAGGTGTGCTGGCCATTCTGCGCCCAAGTATTGGTGGTGACCAGCTTTTTGCGGCGGTGGCGGGGTTGGGTGCCGGAGCCTTGTCTGCAGTCGCCATGATGCAAGTTCGGCAGCTGGGGCGTGCCGGCGAACCTGAATGGCGCACGGTTTTCATTTTTTCTGCCTGTGTGGTCGCGGCCAGTGTTGTTTTGATGCCGCTGTCCGGCAACGGCTTGCGTCCGGATCCTGCAAGTTGGCCGGCACTGGCAGGCATTGGCCTGTCGGGTCTGGTTGGCCAGCTTGCTATGACGCGCGCATTTGGTATGGGGTCGGCGTTGCTGACCGCCGCCCTGCAATATTCCACCATTATTTTTGCTGCCTTGCTGGGCATGGTGTTCTGGGGTGACCGCCCCGACGTACTGGCGTGGAGCGGCATTGCGCTGATCATTGCGGCTGGGCTGCTGTCCGTGTGGCGCACCTACACTGAAGGCCGTATCATGCAGGGAAAAACGCCCGCGCCATCACCGGCGTCGGTCACGACCAACGCACCCGCGCCGGCAAGCGCGCGGCCAGATGGGGAAGTGGCGTTTGCCACGCAGGTTTCTGAGGAGTCTTCACGTGTCTGATGTGCTTATTGATGCCGTTACGCTACGCAACGCATTGCCCACCCCCGGGCTGATCGTTTTTGATGTCCGCTACGATCTGTCCGATGCACAGCAAGGGCGCCGTGTCTACGCAGATGGTCATATCCCGGGTGCGCGGTTTCTTGACCAGAGTGACGATCTGGCAAGCCAGCCCACGGGCAGGAATGGCCGCCACCCCTTGCCAGACCGGCACGCATTGGCGCAGTTGCTACAGCGCTGGGGGGCAAAGCCTGATAGCCAAATCGTGGTCTACGATGCCAACAATGCCTCGTTTGCCGCGCGTGCGTGGTGGCTGCTGCGCTGGCTGGGCTACACGGACGTCCGAATTCTTGATGGTGGTTTGCAGGCCTGGCTGGACGCCGGTGGCGAGCTCGAGCGCGGCGCGCATTCCGTACCCGCTGTGCCGGGCCGGAGCCCTGATGCGACGGATGCGGGCCCGACCACGTCGGGCGCCACTTCATCGGAGTCGGCCCCCCGCGCTGACAACCTGTTCGAAGCCGGTTTGGACGGCCTCAATGCCGAACCCGCCATGCCAACGGTGTCGGCCGAACAAATTCTTGCTCGCAGCACTGCGCGTACGCGTCATTTGGTTGATGCGCGTACACCCGAACGCTACCGTGGTGAACACGAACCCATCGACCCTGTCGCCGGTCGGATTGACGGTGCGCTGAACCGTCCCATTGCGCAAAACGTGCGCGACGACGGTCGCTTTAAATCTCCAGAGCTGCTGCGCGACGAGTTCACACGCCTGCTGGGCAAGGTGCCTGGCGACGAGGTGGTTCATTATTGCGGCTCGGGAATTACCGCGTGCCATAACGTTTTCTCTATGGAGTTGGCGGGCTTGCGCGGTTCGGCCCTGTATCCCGGCTCGTGGAGCGAGTGGTGCAGTGACCCCGCGCGTCCGGTGGCCAAGGGCTGATCGGCGTATCATTGCGCGCGAACGTGCCGCATGTCACGCGCTGCCGACGACGTCTGGCTGTCCGGGCGGAATCTACTACAATCTGGCCAACGCCTGCTCACGTTGACAGTCGATGCAGGTTTTTATTGGAATATTGTCATGGTTAAATCACGTCCCGATACGCCAGCTGATCTCGACGCGGGGTCTCCCAATGCCGACGCCGCGGCGCTGCCGCAAGATTTCGAGACGGCGTTGGCCAAGCTGGAAGCGCTGGTCGCCAAAATGGAAAGTGGCGATCTGCCGTTGGAAGAGTCCCTGGCGGCCTACGAACAGGGAGTTGAACTGGCAAAAATATGTCAGCGCCGTCTTGACCGCGCCGAGCAACAGGTGAAGGTGCTGCAAGACAACTTATTGCGGCCGCTACAGACTGATCTGGACGAGGCCGATCAATGAACGCGGTGCGCACCCGTCAGGATTTCCCCCTGTGGCTTCAGGATCGCGTCCAGCACATCGAAGAAGTATTGAATAATGTGCTACCTGCCGACGACACCGTGCCACCCGTGTTGCACCAAGCCATGCGCTACGCCGTCCTGGGTGGCGGCAAGCGCATACGGGCTGCATTGGTCTATGCGGCGGGTGAAGCGTCGTTTCAGGGTGGCGTGTCGGTATCTGCCCAAGAGCTCGCGCTCGATTATGCCGCCGCGGCGGTCGAACTGCTGCATGCTTATTCGCTGGTGCACGACGACCTGCCTTGCATGGACGACGACAATCTGCGTCGGGGGCGTCCCACGGTCCATGTGCAGTACAACGAAGCCATCGCGATGTTGGTGGGCGATGCCCTGCAGCCGTTGGCCTTCGATATCCTTAGCCAGATGCCCGTGGCGCCGGCGCTGGTCGTCCAGGCAACGCAATTACTTGCTCGTGCCGTCGGCAGCCAGGGTATGGTGGGTGGGCAAGCCATCGATTGCGACAGCGTGGGCAACCGGCTCTCGTCCGAACAGCTTCAGCAAATGCACCGCATGAAAACCGGTGCCTTGCTGGAAGCCAGTGTTTTGTTGGGGGGTATTGTGGCCGGTGCCAGCTCGGCCACTCGCGAGGGTCTTGAGCGCTACGCCAGCGCCATTGGCCTGGCCTTTCAGGTGGTTGACGACATCTTGGACGTCACCTCCGATACCGCTACATTGGGAAAAACCGCGGGCAAGGATGCTGCCAGCGACAAACCCACCTATGTGTCGATTCTTGGCATGGACGCCTCGCGCGAATTGTTGGGTTCGCTGGCCACCGAGGCCCGTGACGCTGTACGCCCCATGGGTGACGCGGCGGCGGCCCTGGCGGGCGTTATCGACTACATCGTGAGCCGCGACCGCTAGCGGCGCTTCGTGCGGGTGCACCAGGGTCGCGTCCGCCTGCATTCACTAATGCGGTTAAAATGCCCCATGAATCTTGAGTACTTATTCTTATGAGCATCGTTTCACTCGATCGCATCAATTCGCCCGCAGATCTTCGCGTTCTGAATCGTGCCCAGCTGAAGCAGATTGCCGCTGAACTCCGCGAATTTGTGTTGCAATCCGTCGCCAAAACCGGGGGGCACTTGTCCTCCAACCTGGGAACGGTCGAACTGACGGTGGCGTTGCACTATGCGTTTAATACGCCGTCCGACCGCCTGATCTGGGATGTCGGCCACCAGTCGTATCCGCATAAAATTCTTACTGGTCGGCGCGAACAAATGGCCAGCTTACGCCAGCAGGGCGGTATTTCCGGCTTCCCGCGCCGCTGCGAATCCGAATACGACGCCTTTGGCACGGCCCATTCGTCCACGTCTATTTCTGCGGCGCTGGGCATGGCAGTGGCCTCGCGCAACGCCGGCATTCATCGTCAGCACATTGCCGTGATCGGCGACGGCGCCATGACAGCGGGCATGGCGTTCGAAGCCCTTAATAACGCAGGCGTCACACCCAATGTGAACATGCTTGTCATTCTTAATGACAATGACATGTCGATTTCGCCGCCGGTGGGCGCGCTTAACCATTATTTTGCGCGGCTGCTGTCGGGCAAGTTCTACGCACGGGCCAAGCATGTGGGGCGTTCGGTCTTGCAACATGTGCCCCCGGTACTTGAACTGGCGCGCCGTTTCGAAGGGCATGCCAAGGGCATGATCTCACCGGCCACACTATTCGAAGAGCTGGGCTTTAACTACGTGGGGCCCATCGACGGCCACGATCTGGATGTCCTGATCCCCACGCTCGAAAACCTGCGCGATCTGGGCGGGCTGCAATTTCTGCATGTGGTAACCCGCAAAGGCCAAGGTTATAAGCTGGCCGAGGCCGACCCGGTGCTTTACCACGGTCCCGGCAAGTTCGACCCGTCCGTGGGCATCACCAAGCCCTCGACGCCACCCAAACTCACATTCACCGAGGTCTTTTCGCGTTGGGTGTGCGATATGGCGCAGGCCGACAAGCGTCTATATGCCATCACACCGGCAATGCGCGAAGGCAGTGGTTTGGTCCAGTTCGAGAAAAAGTTTCCCACACGTTACTTTGATGTCGGCATTGCCGAGCAGCATGCGGTGACCTTCGCCGCTGGTCTGGCTTGCGAACGCACGAAACCGGTGGTGGCGATCTATTCCACCTTCTTGCAGCGCGCCTATGATCAGTTGATCCACGATGTGGCTCTGCAAAACCTGGATGTCACGTTTGCCCTTGACCGGGCGGGCATTGTGGGCGCCGACGGTGCCACCCATGCCGGTAACTACGACATTGCGTATCTGCGCTGTGTGCCCAATATGGTGGTGGCGACGCCGTCCGACGAAAATGAAGCCCGTCTTCTGCTTTCAACTTGTTATCAGCACCCGGGACCGGCGGCCGTGCGGTACCCGCGCGGAGCGGGGTGTGGGGCCACCATGTCCGAGGCACTCGACACGGTTCCGGTGGGGCGGGGCGTGGTGCGCCGCGAAGGCCGCTCTATTGCCCTGCTGGGCTTTGGTACACTGACGCAAGAAGCGTTGCAGGCGGCCCGGCAACTGGATGCCACGGTGGTCGATATGCGGTTTGTAAAACCGCTCGATGAAGCCCTGCTTCGCTCGCTGGCCGACAAGCATGATGCGTTTGTCACCATCGAAGACGCTGCGGTGATGGGCGGCGCCGGCAGTGCCGTACTTGAACTTTTTGCACGTGAAGGCATCCAAAAGCCGGTATTGCAATTGGGTTTCCCCGACGAGTTCATCGATCATGGGGATCAGAAAGCAATTTTGTCGCAACTTGGCCTGGATGCCGCGGGCATTGCCGCATCCGTCACCCAGCGCTTTTCCAATGTGTTGTCGGGCACCAACCGCGCCCGCGCTCACGCGCAGTAAATGGCCGTCCGTTGTTTCGTTCAGTTTGCGCATGCTGTAAAGTGTGCAGTTCGGTTCGTAATTTGATCAGGCGCTCATTGCGCTTTACAGGTTCTTGAAAATGAATATTGTCAGTGATTCCGCAGTGGCCATGCCCGATGTGCAGAGCAGCGTCGATACGCGCCATGTCGCCATCCAGCGTGTGGGTGTGCGCGGCGTGCGGCATCCCATGCTTGTTGCTGCTGCGGATCGCAGCGCCCAGCCCACGGTGGGCGATTGGGAATTGACGGTTGCCCTGCCGGCACATGCCAAGGGTACCCACATGTCACGGTTTCTGGCGCTGCTTGACGAATACCGCCCACGCACCATGACGCCCGTGCTGTTTTGCGAGATGCTGCGCGAGATGCTGCCCTTGCTCGACGCACGCACGGGCGACATTATTGTGCGTTTTCCATACTTCATCCAGAAAACGGCGCCCGTGTCGGGCGTGAAAAGCCTGATGGACTACGAGCTCACCTGGACAGTCCGGGTAGCGGAGCCCGCTGACAATGCTGCACAAGCACAGATCGAATTTGAGCTTCAGGTGCTGGTTCCGGTTACCAGCCTGTGCCCATGCTCCAAGGCCATCTCCGAATACGGCGCTCATAACCAGCGTTCGCATGTCATCGTATCGGCGGTCTACGCCGATCCGGCGCAGGCCGATATTGACAGCCTGATTCAAATGGTCGAAAAGCAGGCGTCAAGTGAGCTGTGGGGCTTGCTCAAGCGTACCGACGAAAAGTACGTGACCGAACACGCCTATGACAACCCCAAGTTTGTCGAAGATCTGGTCCGTGATGTCGCCGTTCAGGTCAAGGCGGTTCAGGGGGTTACCCGCTTCCGGGTCAGTGCCGAAAACTTTGAGTCCATTCACAACCATTCCGCCTACGCAGTGGTAGAAGGCTAGGGCAACATCGCGGCATGTAGTTGCGCATGCCGGCGGCGCCCATGGTATAATTTTACGTTTCTTGCTCGACTGAACGTGCGCCGCGTAACGGGTGCACGCGCGGCGGGCTTTTCCCTGGTCGGGCCAGCAAGGTGGTGTATATAGTGCACTGCCCCGTGGTCAGGGCAGGAATATCCACAAGGAGTCTTTGTCTATGCGTCACTACGAAGTAGTGTTTATTGTGCATCCCGATCAAAGCGAGCAAGTGCCCGCCATGATCGAGCGCTATCAGTCCGTTGTTACCAGCAACGGCGGCCAGGTACACCGCCTGGAAGACTGGGGCCGTCGCCAACTGGCATACCCCATCCAGAAGCTGGTCAAGGCGCACTATGTGTGCATGAATATCGAATGCGGCCAGGCCGAACTCGACGAGCTCGAGCACTCGTTCCGCTATAACGATGCTATTTTGCGTCACCTTATCATCAAGATGAAGCACGCCGTCACCGAGCCGTCCGTCATGATGAAATCGGTCGAGCGCGAAGAGGCCCGCAAAACGGGTGCTGAAACGCCCGCCGCCCAGGCCAGCTAACGTCACCGGATGACAGGTGTTTGGGCCGCTGTGTGAACCAGGTCGCTCTTTCGGGTATTGTCCTCGAGGCCAAACCATTACGGTATACGCCCGCCGGGCTTCCGGTACTCGAGCTGGTGCTTCAGCACACATCAGAGGTCATGCAAGCGGGGCATGCGCGTCATATTGAAATGGCCGTAAATGCCACTGCCATGGGTGATACTGCATTGCTGCTTGCCGACATCACGCTGGGCTCACCGTTGCACATTACGGGCTTTCTGGCCCCATCGCGCAAAGGGTCGTCCAGGTTGGTTTTGCACATACAACAGGTCAACCGGGCTTCCGGATCCGACACCGTCGTCGTCTAGGTAATTATTTTGAATGCAAATTTTGCGTCATTCACGTACTTGGCGCATAGAACATACATCCTGATCTGACAGGAAAAGAGGCACATCATGGCTTACAGAAGAGGAAAGGAACGTCGCCGTTTCGGACAACAGAATCCGCTGTTCAAGCGGCGCAAATTCTGCCGTTTTACCGCGGCCGGCGTTACCGAAATTGACTACAAAGATCTCGACACCCTGCGCGATTTCGTCCAGGAAAACGGCAAGATCATCCCGGCACGCCTTACCGGAACCAAGGCACACTTTCAGCGTCAGCTGGACACGGCAATCAAGCGTGCCCGTTTTCTGGCACTGATGCCTTACACCGATAATCACAAATAATCCGGGGGTTGTCGTCATGCAAGTAATTTTGCTCGAAAAAGTTGTTAATCTTGGTGATCTGGGCGATGTGGTCCGTGTGCGCAGCGGCTATGCGCGCAACTATCTGATCCCGCAAAAAATGGCACGCCGTGCCACGCCCGACGCCCTGAAAGAGTTCGAGGCACGTCGCGCCGAACTTGAGCAAGCGCAAGCTGAAAAGCTGGCCGCTGCACAGGCCCAGGCCGAAAAGCTCAACGGCATCACCGTGGCTATTCCCCAGAAAGCCGGTGTCGACGGCCGCTTGTTTGGTTCGGTCACATCCATGGACATCGTGCGTGCCATCGAGCGCGATGGTCTGGGTACAATCGAAAAGTCCAAAGTGCGTATGCCGGATGGTGCACTGAAGGCAGTGGGCGAATACCCGGTACAAGTTGCTCTGCACCCTGACGTGGTCGCCGAGCTCACTATCGACGTCCAAGGTGAAGTGGCATCCTGATTGCGCTCACATTTGGGCAAGGCGCCCGTCGCGCTGACGGCGCGCTTGCTCGGTAGTACCGTAACCCTAAATAGCCGGCCATTATGCCGGCTATTTCTTTCAGAGGTGCATGTTGAACGACCTTAAAGCCGGAACGGATTCTCAACTCGATTACCTGCGCGTTCCCCCGCATTCGGTGGAAGCCGAACAATCGGTGCTGGGTGGCCTGTTGCTCGACAACGCGGCCTGGGACCGGGTAACTGACATCCTGACCGAAGACGACTTTTATCGTTTTGACCATCGCATCATCTGGCATCACATCAGCCGCCTGATTTCGCTGGCCCGGCCGGCCGACGTGGTTACGGTGCACGAATCGCTGGTTAGCGCCAACAAGGCCGACGAGGTCGGAGGGCTGCCTTATCTGAACGCGTTGGCGCATAACACGCCTTCGGCCGCCAATATTCGCCGCTACGCGGAAATTGTGCGCGAGCGTGCCATGTTGCGCAAACTGGTGTCGGTTGCAGACGAGATCGCTTCGGCGGCCTTTAACCCGCAAGGGAAAGAGGCTCGGCAGCTGCTCGACGAGGCTGAGGCCCGGGTATTTCAGATTGCACAAGAAGGGGCGCGCGGCAGCGACGGGTTTAAAGATATCCAACCCTTGCTGGCTGAAGTGGTTGAGCGTATCGACGAGCTTTACCATCGCGAAGGTGACTCCGACGTCACCGGCGTGCCCACCGGCTTCACGGATCTCGATCGGATGACGTCGGGCCTGCAACCCGGTGATCTCATCATCGTGGCCGGACGGCCCTCTATGGGTAAAACGTCGCTGGCCATGAACATCGGCGAACACGTCGCCATCGAGCAAGGTCTGCCCGTGGCCGTGTTTTCCATGGAGATGGGCGCAGTGCAGCTGGCGATGCGTATGGTGGGCTCGGTAGGTATGCTTGACCAACACCGCATGCGAACCGGCAAGCTTACCGCCGACGACTGGCCGCGCCTGACTACCGCAGTGCAGCGGGTGCAGGAAGCGCAAGTCTATATTGACGAAACCCCGGCGCTCAGCGCAATGGAAGTGCGGGCGCGGGCGCGTCGTCTGGCGCGTCAGTGCGGGCAGTTGGGTTTGATCATCATCGACTACATGCAGCTGATGTCGGCCGATTCGGCCGGCGAAAACCGTGCCACCGAAATTTCTGAAATCAGTCGTTCCCTAAAAGGGCTGGCGCGCGAACTCAACTGCCCGCTCATTGCACTGTCGCAGCTTAACCGTAGCCTTGAGCAACGCCCCAACAAGCGCCCGGTCATGAGTGACCTGCGCGAATCGGGGGCCATCGAGCAAGATGCCGACCTGATTCTGTTTATTTATCGCGACGAAGTGTATAACCCGGACTCTCCGGACAAGGGCACCGCAGAAATTATTATCGGTAAACAGCGTAACGGCCCCATCGGCACGGTGCGGCTTACCTTCCAGGGCGCCAGCACGCGCTTCCTTAATTACACGTCACCCATGGGTTGAGGCACGAGTTTCGTTAGCTACACGTCACCTATGGGCTGATCGGATCCGGCGCTCATTTCCAGCGCCAGTTCACAGGCTTTACGCAGCGAGCGCTCGTCGGCAAGGCCACGGCCCGCAATATCAAAGGCGGTACCGTGGTCGACGCTGGTACGTACGAAGGGCAGGCCAACTGTCATGTTCACGCCGCCGTCCACCCCCAGATACTTGATCGGGATAAGCCCTTGGTCGTGGTATTGCGCCACCACGATGTCGAATTCGCCGGTACGGGCACGCATGAATATCGTGTCGCCCGGCCACGGGCCGCTGGCGTCGATACCTTGGCGACGTGCTGTCTGGATGGCGGGTTCGATGACGTCGATATCTTCACGGCCGAAGCGCCCGTCCTCGCCGGCATGGGGATTCAGCCCGGCTACCGCAACGCGGGGCTGGTTGATGCCGGCGCGCCGACAGGCACGATGGGCCAGTTCAATCGTTTTCAGTACCGCGTCGTGCGTGACTAGTGCGGGTACCTGTGCCAAGGGAACATGGATGGTGACCAAAATAACGCGCAACTCGTCGGTCGCCAGTAACATGGCGTAATCCTGCGTGCCCGTACGATCCGCCAGAATTTCGGTGTGGCCGGGATAATCGATGCCCGCCTGTTGCAATGCCAGCTTATGTAAGGGCGCGGTCACCACAGCACGGATGTCGCCCGCCAGCGCGTCGTCAATGGCATGGCATAGGTATTCGTAAGCACCGCGCCCGGCCTGGGCGCTCACCTGGCCCGGTACCAAAGTGTCGGGGAGGGCCTGCCAGCGGTTCAGTACGGGAACAACATCGACGCTGGCCTCCAGTGCCGCATCTGCACTACTTGCCAGCACCACGCGCAGGCGGCGTTGCAGGCCCAGCGATTCGATGGTGGCCTGCATCACACCGGCATCGCCATAAACGAGCGCCGGGTGCGGCAGCCCCTGGGCAAACAGCTTTGCGATAATTTCGGGCCCGATGCCATTGGCATCCCCCATGGTGATGCCCAAT
>JAJUIY010000024.1 GCA_029267415.1 Alcaligenaceae bacterium | reverse complement strand
TCTAGACGGCGAGGCATGTTAGTGGTGAGCGATTGTGGATTTTGATTTTGTTGTGTCGGGTGACTGTATGCAACGGTGCGTGTTGCACTGCCCGTTACATACATTACGACATGTTAACCCACATAGCCAAGCTGCGGTAAACCCGCGCAGCTTTTACGCCAATTAGAAATAAAGGGCGCACATATAAGGCAAGCGCCTTATAAGCAACATCTATAACCTTATCGACACGTTCTATATGGCGCCTTCAGGCACGAATTTTGACGCAATCGAATGGCCTGGCCGAACCGAAAAGGGCGTGGCACCGGCCGCGCCCGCAGGGCGACTACGCAACGAACGAAACTAAAGTTCGCCGTATGAATGCAAGCCCGAAAGGAACATGTTGACGCCAAGGAAGGCGAAGGTGGTGATGACCAGACCTGCCAGAGCCCAATACGCCGCCATCGCACCACGTAGCCCTTTAATCAGACGCATATGTAGCCACGCGGCGTAATTAAGCCAGACAATCAACGCCCAGGTTTCCTTAGGGTCCCATTGCCAGTAACTGCCCCAGGCATCGGCGGCCCACAGTGCACCCAAAATAGTGGCGACGGTGAAGAACGCAAAACCTACCGCGATGGCCCGGTACATGATGTCGTCAAGAATTTCGAGCGACGGCAGCTTGCGCGAAATGGGACCCCGAAGGGCCAGAATAGTACCCACGACAATGGCCCCAATGCCAAAGTACAACATCCACGTGACCGACAGCTGGCGAGAACCGAACATGAACGGTTCGGCACACATGACCGCGCCCAGCACAAACAGTGGAATCAGCTTTTTGATTGATCGTGTTTCACCGTGCTCTTTGACCAAATAGGCAAACCCCACCATGGCGGACAGCGCAAACGTGCCATAGCCAATGAAGTTGGCGGGAACGTGCAGCTTCATCCACCAGCTTTTCAGTGCGGGCACCAGCGGCTGGATCTGGAAGGCGTCGCGTGTGAATGAATACCACAGCAAGAACACCACGGTAGAAGCAATGACCAGCAGCACAAACCCGCCCAACGCACGTGTGGCATAACGGCGCTCGTAATACAAGTAGAACAACGCCGTGATCAACGCGAACAGAACGAAAACTTCGTACAGGTTACTGACCGGAATGTGGCCAATATCGGGGCCCAGCAAGTGGCCCTCGCGCCAACGCACCAACATACCGATGGTGCCTGCGTATACCGCCGCCCAAGTCAGCCCGGTACCCATCCACGCGGCAGTTTTACTGACGAAGCCAATCCAGTAGGCCACGGTGGCGGCCACAAACAGTGCACACATCCACAAAATGGCAGACTGCGATGACAGTAAATACTTCAGCAGGAAAACGGTTTCGGCCCGGGTAATATCGCCCTGATGCAAGCCCCCGCCACCGCTATACAGCCAAATCGCCAGCAATGCCAAACCGCCACTGACCACCATGAGCGAACGCAGTGGGCGCCACAGCCAGGCCATCCAGGCAAAAAACGGTACTGCGCCGATCAAAATCCACTTTTCATAGAAATCCATGGCGCCGTCATAATTTTGGAGCGCAAAAAACGCACCGACGGCCAGAAGCAGGAAGAACGCGATGTCAGTCCAGTCGGGGCGACCCCGCAAACCGCGAGAGTCGCCGCTGACAGCCATGGATTCCCAGCTTGGGGTAGTAGAGGCAAGAGTGGATTCGGACATAACAACCCTTTTACGACATCAGACGGCCAATGGCCTGCCTGAAACGGTCAAATTCCTGATTGAAATCAAGATTGCGGCGCATGGATGTCATGGCAGCCGTAACATTGGTGCCGTGCTCACCCGGCCGCAGCCAAACCCACACACGCCGATCGCGCACATAGAACATGGCGAATATACCGATCACCAGGAACAGGCACCCCAGGTACACCGTGAATTTTCCGGGGCTGCGGGTGACCTGAAACACACTGGCCTGAACTTGATCAAACCCGGACAGCGTCATGAAAACCGGGGCGGGGTAATCCGGCAAGTTGGCCAAGGCCAGCAGCGCAACCTGGAGCCACTCGGCCGCCCGTTCGCCCTCGGGCCCGATATGTTCCAGAGGTGGGCGCCCCGTCTCGGCACGCATCAGGTCGCGCAGTTCGGACAGGGTTAGCTGGACCATGGGCACGGCAAAGGCCAAAACGGTTTCCTGATCGGCTTCGGGCACTGCTTCGATAATACCGCTAAAGCCCGAGCGGGCAAAGGATTCCAACGCGCCTTGTGCGGCTTTTTCGAGCAGTGGCTGTTGGACACGCTCGCTGGCATTTCGCTCGGCAAACCGCATGGCCGCTTCACGCACCAGCTGCGGATTCTCAAGGGCAGCGCGCAGGTCCATGAACTCGCGCACCGAATGGTCTTCATCAACCGGGAAACGCACATAGCGAAAAGGCTCGGCCGCGGTGCGTCGCATGCCGGCCAGAAACACCGGGATGCCGTCCAGCTCGATGGGCAGCATATAGTTTGTGTATTCGGTTGCCTGGCCGTCTTCGCCCACAATACGGTAGTGTACGCTTGGGCCGACGTTTTTCAGGTGTTCATTATTGGCGCCAATGGCACTGCCGGTGACCGAAGCAACGTGCTCGACCAGCGGTTTGGGCTGTGGCTCGGCATTATCACCCAGGTTTTCGACGTTAATGACACGAAGTTCGGTGAACTGCACCTCGATGCGTTGCTGGCGTTCGCCGCCAACGAAGAGCTCAGTGGCTTGGCCAATCACGCCATCCACCGTGAATTCGTTGTTACGCGGCCCACCCAGGGGATACCCGGTCAATTTGACGGCACTGCCACCGTCATCCAGACTGGATTGGTAAACCGTGACGCCCTTGTAACGGAGCGGCTCATTGACCTCGATGGTCTGCTCAAACGACTCGCCCGTTTCGCGGTCGGTAACCAGTACCTCGCTTTTGAAACTGCTGGGCATGCCGGTAGAGTAGTAATCCACCAAGAAGCGGTTAAGACGAATAGAGAAAGGCAAGGGCTGAACCAGTACGCCATCGCCCGCGCTGATCAGGGCATGGCTGCTTTGATTGCCTTCAGGGATCAGCAAATGCGCTTTAAAGCTGGGGTTGGCCATGGGCAGACGCCCGGATTCCGGCACCTCGGAGATCAACATGTTCTCGACAATCGGTGTTTTGCCGTTCATCCACATTTGCATGCGCACGGGAAGTTCGCTGTCGAGCAAGCCGCCGACGCAAATGACCACAATGGCGGCGTGCGTGAAGATGTAGCCCAGCCGGTTGGCCCCGCCTTTCTTGGCGGCCAGCAGCAACTCATTGCCATCGTCGCGTACCTTGAAGCGGTAACCCATCGAGCGCAACAGTTTTTGCACCTGGTCGCGCGTTTGCTCGAGCGGTGCGCCTACCTGACCTTCTACACGGTTGGGGAAGGCGCGCAGGCTGCTGCCACGCACATACTCACGAAACGAGCGGGCGTCGCGCACAAATTTGGGCGTATTGCGAATAAGACAAATGGTGGTAGACACCACCAAGAAGCCCATAATCAGCAGAAACCACCAGCTGTTATAGATATTCCAGATCGCGAAGACATCGAAGAGCTCGAACCAGAATGGTCCGAACCGGTCGAGATAAGCGTTGGCGACGTCGTTTTGCTGAAGAACGGTTCCGATCAGGCTTGCCACGCAGATAAACATGAGCAAACTGACGGCGAAGCGCATGGAGCCAAGAAGCTCGAACAGATCGGCTCCGAGACGGCGCGAAGGAGAACGTGTTTTCACTTGGCTGACTTCAATAAAAAAGGGGGGGCCTGACACTGTGTCCCCCCATATGAGACTCGGGGTTCGTGAACAAGTTCCCGAACCCCGGCAGCCGTGTCTGTTTTAACGCAGACCGGCAGCGTAATCAGCCACCGCGGCGATGTCAGCGTCGGTCATGCGGTCGGCGATGTCGGTCATCATGGCGTTGTTGGCACGCTCACCGCTGCGGAACAAGCGCAGCTGTTCGGCAATGTAGTCGGGGAATTGACCCGCCAGGCGCGGATACTGACCGGGAATACCTGCACCCGCCGGCCCGTGACAGGCGGCGCATGCCGGCACACGACGATCAGGCAAACCGCCACGCCAGATTTGCTGGCCGCGTTCGGCCGTGTCTTCGTTAGAGGCGGCCGGTGCGGTGTCGTAGTTGAGGGCTTGCTGCGACAGGTAGTAGGCGACGTTTTGACGGTCTTCTTCGGTCATGGCCGTGGCAAACGGCGTCATGAGCGAATCAGCGCCACCGGCACCACGACGGGGCGCATGCGCGCCGTCTTCAGGCTTGACGAAGTCAAGAAGCTGCTTGACGGTATATTCGTAGGGCTGCCCCGCCAGGTTGGGGTTCATGGCAATCGTGCTGTTACCGGCTTCGCCGTGGCAGCTGGCACAGGACAGGATCCCCCGCGACAGGTCGCCCTGGGTGTAGAGCTGTTCGCCCTTTTGTGCGTCCGGCTTGGCGACACCTTGAGCGATCGCAACAGACGCTACGGAAGACCCCAGCAGCACACTGCCGGCTATAACCACACTAGAGAGCACACGCTTCATGAAGACCTCGACGATCGTTGTTCGACCAAGGTGCCGTAGACACCACAGAGATGGCAACGTTTTTGCACGCGACGGCGCAAGTTCAAACGAAGCCACAGTTCCAAACCAGCGATTATACAATAGAGGACAAATTTAATTGCCAAGGTTAATGCGCGTGTCAATCCTTCATCGTGCCGTCTTCACCACCTCCGCTGCCCGTCTTGATCAACTTCCGGCCCCAACGGCGCCCGAGGTGTGTTTTGTCGGGCGGTCAAATGTCGGCAAATCGTCGGCGATCAACGTGCTGACCAATCAGCGTCGTCTGGCCTTTTCCAGCAAAACGCCGGGCCGAACACGGTTAATCAACCTGTTTGGCATCCCGGACCCGCTTCAGGATGACGCCTGGCTAGGGTTTCTGGTCGACTTGCCCGGCTATGGCTACGCCGCCGTCGATCGCAAAACGCGCGATAACTGGGCCGAAGTGCTGGGCGGTTACCTGCGTACGCGCAGTGCGCTGGCTGGTGTCGTGCTGCTGATCGACATTCGACGCGGCGTCACCACGCTTGACCGCCAGCTGGCCAACTGGCTGGCGCCCACCGGTGTGCCGGTACTGGCGTTGCTCACCAAGGCCGACAAGCTTCCGTACGGTCAGCGTATAAAAGCCGCTGCTGATGTACGCAAGGTGCTTGCTGACATCGGTGCGTTACATACGGTGCCGTTCTCGTCCACCACCCGAATAGGTTTGGACGACGCCACCGCTCACATTGAAAACTGGATTTCTCCAAAGGTTGTGCCATGACATCATTTATGCCTGTTCCCCCTTTTCCGGTCAGCCGGCCACGTCGTAATCGCCGGGCAGATTTCAGCCGCCGCCTGGTTCGTGAACACGTCCTGACCGTTAACGATTTCATCTATCCGGTCTTTGTTCGTGATGGCAGCAACATTTCCGAACCGGTACCGTCCATGCCCGGCGTCGTGCGCTATTCGATCGACACCCTTCTGCCCGTTGCCGAAACGTGCATGGAGTTGGGCATCCCCGTCCTGGCGCTGTTTCCCGTTATCGACAACTCACTGAAAACCCTGGATGGGAGTGAAGCCGCCAACCCCGAAGGCTTGGTCCCACGTGTTGTCGCTGCATTAAAGAAAGAATTCCCTGAGCTGGGTATTTTGACCGACGTGGCGCTTGACCCCTACACCAGCCACGGCCAAGACGGCATCATCGACGATGACGGCTATGTGATGAATGAGCCCACCGTGGAAATGCTCACAAAACAGGCATTGGCCCAGGCCCAGGCCGGCGTCGATATTATTGCGCCCAGCGATATGATGGACGGCCGCATCGGCACGATACGGTATGCCCTGGAAGCCAATGACCACACCCTGACCAACATCATGGCCTACTCGGCGAAGTACGCCAGTGCGTTCTACGGGCCCTTCCGCGATGCCGTGGGCTCCAGTGGCAACCTGGGCAAGGCCGACAAGGCCACCTACCAGATGGATCCGGCAAACCGCCTGGAAGCGCTGCGTGAAGTGGCTGCCGACATCAGCGAAGGCGCCGACATGGTCATGGTAAAGCCCGGCCTGCCCTATCTGGACGTTTTGCGTGAAGTGAAGGATGCGTTTGGCGTACCCACGTATGCCTATCAGGTCAGCGGCGAATACGCCATGATCAAGGCCGCCAGCGCCAACGGCTGGCTTGACCACGACAAGGTAATGATGGAAAGCCTGATCGCCTTCAAACGCGCCGGAGGCGACGGTATTTTGACGTATTTCGCCATTGAGGCGGCCAAACTATTGAAGCAGCAAAACGGCTGACGCCCTGCGTTAGCCGTTTGACGTGGCCAGCACCTGATCAAGCACGGCGCCAAAGCGCTCGGCATTCTGGAAACCCACGACCCGGGCGTCGTCCTGTTGCTGCCCGCTGGCATCAAAGAAAATGATTCCCGGCGGGCCGAACAGGTTAAACCGCTTCAATAGCTCGCGATGCTCCGGAAGGTTTCGCGTCACATCGGCCTGCACCAGTGTGAAATTGGCCATACGACGCGCGACATCCGGATTGCTGAAGGTAAAGCGCTCCATCTCGATGCACGACACGCACCAGTCGGCGTAAAAATCCAGCATGACGGGCTTGGCCGTGTTGGCAATAATATGATCCAGTTCGGCTGACGACTCCACGGTCACAAACGTGGGGGTTCCAGTTACGGTGGCGACACTGCCCGAAACGGCTGCGGGGCCGGCCGCGACAAACGGCTTCAGAGGCTGTAAAAGATCGCGGCCGCCAGCGGCCACACTGGCAATCAACAATGCCGCCCATAATGTCAGCATAAGCCCGCTGGCTTTGCGCAGCGCGCGCCCCGGTCGCAACACGCCGTCAACGCGCGTGAAGGTGCCCAGCAAGACAGCGCTGAATAGAGCTAGAAACGCCCAACCCAAAATAGTGATGGACGCCGGCAAAACAGAATTCAGCATCCACCACGCCGTGGCCAACAGAAGCACGCCAAAGAAGTGTTTGACGCCGTCCATCCAGGGGCCCGCCTTGGGCAACAATGCGCCGGACGATGCCCCCACCAGCAACAGCAGCAGGCCCGATCCCCATGCCATGCTGAACAATGCAGTGCCGCCAAGGACCACATCGCCGGTCTGCGAAATAAACAACAAGACACCGGCCAGGGGGGCCGCCACGCAGGGGCCCACAATTAGCGCCGACACCATGCCCATTAGAAATACGCCCCCGTACCGCCCGCCCGGCAAGCGGTTCATAAGCCCGTTCAATGAACTTTGCACACCGGAGGGCATCTGCACGGTGAAAACATCGAACATGGCCAATGCCAACACGGCGAGGGCCAGCGCGAATAATGACAAGACCCAAGGCGTTTGCAGCCACACCGCCAAGCTGGCGCCTACCAAGCCTGCCGCGACACCCAGAGCGGTATAAACCACAGACATACCCAGCACGAACATAGCGGCAAGGCTAAACCCGCGCCACCTTGTAATGCCGCTGGACCCCTTGGTGTCGCCCGCCAGCACTGCCAACAAAATGGGCACCATAGGCAACACGCACGGCGTAAATGTGAGCAGCACCCCCAAGGCCGCGGCCAACACCACAATTTCCAGCAAATGGGCTTGTTTCAGCCAGTCAGCCAGCGCCATATCGCCTAGCGACATCGCTTGGCCCAGCCCGAGACCCTGCATGGCAGCACCGCTGGGACCGGCAAATGCGGTGCTTGTCGCAAACGCGCCCGCATCGGATGCGTTTGCGTCGCTTAGCGCCACCGCGTAGCTCTCCGGAGGGGTGGACAGGCTGATATCCGGCACCGATGCCACCACGCCCTGACCCGACGCGGTATATCCGCCGGAAACGGGCGTCAGGGTGACGACATGGTCCATTGGGGGATAGCAAAGACCGGCATCGGCACAGCCCTGGCTGGTAACGGTAAGAGTAAGTGGACCGGACGCGCCCGTGTTCAGGGGCAGCTGCAAGGTGTACTGATCGTAATACACCTCCATATCTTCATCGAACGTAGGATCGTACTGCACCAGAGCGGGCGGGAAGACTGGCTCACGCAGCACTGTTGCATGCTCGTCTGGGTCAACCGCAAACGCGAACCGGTCGCGGTACATGTAATACTGGGGTGCCACCTGAAAGTGCACATCCAGCCGATCTGGCGCGGCCATGGCCGCCGAGAATACAAACGCGTCTTCCGGGTCGAGGAAATCATCTTCGGCATGCGCCGGGGCGCCCGCCAGCAGCATGGCAAAAAAAACGAGCAGGACGCACCAAAGCAGCTTTAACGGGTTTATGCGGCGTAGGGTTAAGGTGCTGGCGGATGGGTGGTTTGCTGTTTTCATCCGGGAAACGGTGTGCCGTGCACTACGGTGCCCCCTTTGCATTGTCCTGCCCGCCCTTCCGTAAAACGACATCAAACTTTCCCTTTAATCAGTACTGCGCCGCGTGACATTATCGAATGCCTGACGTTAGCTGCCGCGAGTCTGGTCGGCCAGCCATTGCAAATAAGCGATGGAGCCCCCAAGCGGGCCGGAAACCAGAATTTCGGGCACCTCGTATGGATGGAGCTCGCCAAGACGCGACGCAACCTGTTGTGCCTGCCCGGCGCGCGTCTTGATGGTTAGTGTGACCTCGGTGGCGCCTTCCAATTCGCCTTGCCACATGTACATGGACAACGACTCGGCGCCAAGGTTCACACACGCCGCCAAGCCTTCCTCAACCAGCATATGGGCGATGCGTTTGGCCAGAAGCATGTCGGGTGCTGTCGTGAACATAAAAATGGCGTCGTCGGCTTGTAGGTTGCCCGGCATTTTAAGGCGGGTGCGTGCGGGTTCAGACGTGCTCATGACTTATTCCTTTGCTCATAAAAAAACGGGCACTATGGCCCGTTTTTTTTGATGTCGGCTACTGCCGGACGCCGCGTCGGCAAAACCGTGCTGCGGCGGCGTAGAGGTGATAGCGTTTATTCTTCGCTGCTTTCTACTTCCTCGGGCTCGGGGCGGTCAACCAGCTCCATGTACGCCATCGGGGCGTTATCGCCTTGGCGGAAGCCCATTTTCAGGATGCGGGTGTAACCACCGGGACGCTCTTGGTAGCGAGGGCCGATTTCGTCAAACAGCTTGGTGACGGCATCACGGCTGCGCAGACGGGCAAATGCCAGGCGACGGTTGGCCACCGTGGGGTTTTTAGCCAGCGTAATCAGCGGCTCGATAACGCGGCGCAGCTCTTTGGCTTTGGGCAGGGTGGTTTTGATGGCTTCATGTTCGATCAGCGAGACCGACATGTTGCGGAACATGGCAAGACGGTGACTGCTGGTACGGTTGAGTTTGCGCAGTCCTTTACGATGACGCATGGTACTTTCCTGTATGTGAATCTAATTAAAAACGGCAGCGATGCCAAAACGGCACAGATGCCCGTTGACCGGTTCTTCTATCAGCCAGGCTGCGGACCGGGTAGCGGGGCATTTTAGCATTAAAAGCCAGGCACCCCACGCCCAAAACCAATCAATTTATGGCCGGCCGGTGCCGCGTAAAGCGATGGGCCGACCGTTGTTGCCGATGGATGCGGACCTCGCGGCCCGTTATAGCACCTTAGGGACGCTCAAGCCCCAGCGGAGGCCAGTTATCCAGCTTCATACCAAGGGTAAGACCGCGGGCAGCCAATACTTCCTTGATCTCATTAAGCGACTTACGGCCCAGGTTAGGCGTTTTAAGCAGCTCGTTTTCAGTGCGCTGGATCAGGTCACCGATGTAGTAGATGTTCTCGGCCTTCAGGCAGTTTGCAGAACGTACGGTGAGCTCGAGATCGTCGACCGGGCGCAGCAATACCGGGTCGATTTGCGGCGCAGCACCACGGGTGGGCGCTTCGTAGGTATCCACGGCGCCTTCCAGCGACGCAAACACCGAGATCTGATCCATAAGGATACGCGCAGCCTGGCGTACCGCCTCTTCAGGTGACAGTACACCATTGGTCTGGACATCAAGCACCAGCTTGTCGAGGTCAGTGCGTTGTTCGACGCGGGCGCTTTCTACCGTGTAGCTGACGCGACGGATGGGGCTGAACGACGCATCCAGCAGAATGCGGCCAATGGTGTGACCCCGGTCTTCCGACAGAGCACGCACGTTGCCCGGCACATAGCCGCGGCCTTGCTCAACCTTGATCTGCATTTCCAGCTTGCCGTTTTCTGTCAGGTGGGCAATAACATGATCCGGGTTGATAATTTCCACGTCGTGGGGCAGCTCGATATCGCTTGCCAGAACGTCACCCTCGCCTTCCTTGCGCAGCGTCAGGGTAACTTCCTCGCGGTTGTGCAGCTTGAACACCACCCCTTTCAGGTTAAGCATGATGTCGACCACATCTTCGCGCACGCCTTCGATCGTGGAGTACTCGTGTACCACGCCGGTGATTTGAACTTCAGTTGGCGCATAGCCCGTCATGGACGACAACAGGATGCGACGCAGGGCGTTGCCCAGTGTGTGTCCGAAGCCACGTTCGAACGGCTCCATGATGATCTTGGCGTGATGCTCGGTGACCGGCTCGACGTCGATCGTACGCGGTTTGAGAAAACCTAGTGAAGACATGAATATTCCTTTTCAATACCCTCGGCTCGTTACACCGATAAGGCTGATGGATAAACCGGTGCCCCGGTGAAGCGCACAAGCACCCGCCAGCGCGGGTGCATGCATAAAACTGCAACGCGGTGCCGAACGCTTGCGGCAGCCGCGATAAGCCATGATTAACGTGAGTAGAGTTCGACGATCATGGATTCGTTGACGTCCTGAGCGACATCAGCGCGATCAGGGGCCTGCTTGAAGACGCCGGACATTTTATCGGCATCGACCTCGACCCACTGCGGGAAGCCAATTTCGCTAGCCAGGTTCAGGGCGTCTTTGATGCGAACCTGCTTCTTGGCCTTTTCGCGAACGGCAACGACATCACCCGGCTTGACAGCCATGGAGGCGATATCAGCGGTCTGACCATTGACTTCGATGCAACGGTGGGTAACCAGCTGACGTGCTTCGGCGCGCGTCGAGCCAAAGCCCATGCGGTACACCACGTTGTCGAGGCGGCATTCGAGCAGCTCGATCAGAATTTCACCCGTGTTGCCACGACGGCGCTCGGATTCTGCAAAGTAGCGGCGGAATTGCTTTTCGAGAACGCCATACATGCGCTTCAGCTTCTGCTTTTCGCGAAGCTGCAGACCGTAGTCGGACGTGCGCGCACCGGAGGTGCGGCCGTGTTGACCCGGACGGGATTCAAGTTTGCACTTGGAATCCAGCGAGCGGCGGGCGCTCTTCAAGAAAAGATCGGTACCCTCGCGGCGCGAGAGCTTGCATTTAGGTCCTGTATAACGTGCCAAAGTGCTTCCCCTTAGATGCGACGACGCTTGGGCGGACGGCAGCCGTTATGCGGCAGCGGCGTAATATCGGAAATACTGGTGATGCGAATACCCAGCGCGTTCAGTGCGCGGATGGACGATTCACGGCCGGGGCCAGGGCCCTTGACGCGAACTTCCAGGTTCTTGATCCCGTATTCCTGCGCGGTGCGTCCGGCCTGTTCAGCCGCCACCTGAGCGGCAAACGGTGTGGACTTACGTGAACCTTTAAAGCCCGCTGCACCCGCAGTCGCCCACGCCAGCGCGTTACCCTGGCGGTCGGTGATTGTAATAATCGTGTTGTTAAAAGAAGCGTGAACGTGCGCAATGCCGTCCGAGACGCTTTTCCTGATGCGTTTGCGAGCGCGCGATGCGCTACCTGTAGATGCTTTCGCCATCTGTGTAGTCCTCGATTATTTCTTCAGGGAAGCGGCCGGGCGACGCGGTCCCTTGCGGGTACGGGCGTTAGTGCGGGTACGCTGCCCATGTACCGGCAAACCGCGTCGGTGACGCATGCCCCGATACGTTCCCAGGTCGACCAAACGCTTGATCGACAGTTGTACTTCGCGACGAAGGTCGCCTTCTACTGTTAGCGCACCAATGTGCTCACGGATACGCTCAAGTTCGGCGTCGGTCAGATCCTTGATCTTTTTGGACCGTTCCACCCCGGCCGATTCGCAGATTTTGCGGGCGGTGGAGCGACCAATGCCAAAAATGGCGGTAAGTCCGATCTCGGCGTGCTGATGCGGCGGAATATTAATGCCAGCGATACGGGCCATGACTGTTCCTTGTTAAATCCGATGCGTGCCGGGTTATCCCTGACGCTGCTTATGACGTGGGTCGGTGCAAATGACACGTACCACGCCGTGACGTTTAATAATTTTGCAGTTGCGGCAAATCCGCTTAACTGATGCCATTACCTTCATGGTTTACTCCAATCTTTCTGTGTACCGGCGCTCATTTCGAGCGGAAAACAATTCTGCCACGTGAGAGGTCATAGGGCGTGAGCTCCACTGTGACCTTGTCTCCGGGAAGAATCCGGATGTAATGCATACGCATCTTGCCCGAAATGTAGCCCAGCACCATGTGGCCGTTTTCAAGCCTGATACGAAACGTTGCATTGGGAAGGTTCTCGACGACTTCCCCTTGCATTTGAATGACGTCGTCTTTTGCCATTTTTCTTCTAGCGCATTGGCATTCCCGTACCCTTGAAGTTAGCCTTCTTGAGCAACGAGTCGTATTGGTGAGACATCATGTAGGCCTGGGCCTGTGCCATGAAATCCATTGTCACCACCACAATAATCAAGAGGGATGTACCCCCGAAATAAAAGGGCACGTTCCAACGCATCTGCATGAATTCGGGCAGCAGGCAAACCAAGGTGATATAGATTGACCCGGCCAGCGTCAGACGCATGAGGATACGGTCAATATATCGGGCTGTCTGAGGCCCGGGGCGGATACCCGGAACAAACGCACCACTTTTCTTGAGGTTATCTGCTGTTTCGCGGCTGTTGAACACCAGGGCCGTGTAGAAAAAGCAGAAGAAAATGATCAGAGCTGCAAACAGCGTGATGTACAGCGGCTGACCCGGTTGCAATGCGGCGGTGAGGTCGCCCAACCAGCGCATTTCGGTGCCGGTGGAAAACCAGCTGGTCAGTGTTGCCGGCAGGAGGATGATGGACGATGCGAAGATCGGCGGAATCACCCCGGACATGTTCAGCTTGAGCGGCAAGTGTGAGCTTTGACCACCATAGAGCTTGTTGCCCACCTGACGCTTGGCATAGTTGACCGTGATACGACGCTGTCCGCGCTCGACGAACACCACAACGTAGGTAACAGCAGCCACCAGCACCAGGATGAACAGTGCCGACAGGATCGACATGGCATCGGTACGCACCAGATCCAGCATGCCACCCAGCGCACTGGGCAGACCGGCAACAATACCGGCGAAGATCAGGATGGAAATGCCGTTGCCAATACCACGTTCGGTGATTTGCTCGCCCAGCCACATCAGGAACATCGTGCCGGTAACCAGCGTGACGATGGTAGTGAAACGGAACAGCAGACCGGGATCAATAATGAGCCCAGGTTGCGATTCGAGCGCCACCGAGATACCGATTGCCTGGGTTAACGCCAAAAACACCGTACCGTAACGCGTGTACTGCATGATTTTGCGCCGGCCGGATTCACCCTCTTTCTTGATCGCTTCGAGAGTGGGCACCACCACCGACAACAACTGCATGATGATGGACGCCGAAATATACGGCATGATGCCCAAAGCGAACACCGAAAAGCGCTCAAGTGCGCCACCCGAGAACATGTTGAACAGACCCAAGATACCACTTTGGTTCTGTGTGAACAGGTCGGACAGCGCGTCAGGGTTGATACCCGGTACGGGTATGTGCGTTCCCAAACGGTAAACCACAAGAGCCAGCAGCAGGAAAACCAGACGGCGACGCAAATCGCCGAAACGGGAGCCTGCTGCCTGTGCCAGAGCTTTAGCCACCGTAGCCCCTTACTCTACCGAGCCGCCGGCAGCTTCAATGGCGGCCTTGGCACCAGCGGTTGCCGCCAGACCACGCAGGGTGACTTTGCGGGAGATTTCGCCCGATTTGATCACTTTTACGTGACGCACCAGATGACCCACAATACCGGCCTGCTTCAGTACCTGGACATCGATCTCGTCGATTGGCAGCCGATCGAGGTCGGACAGGCGAACTTCAGCACGCAGATGGCGACCCATGGGGCGGAAGCCACGCTTGGGCAGACGACGCTGCAGCGGCATTTGACCGCCTTCGAAGCCCACGGCAACCTTACCACCGGAGCGGGCTTTCAAACCTTTGTGACCACGACCCGACGTTTTGCCCAGGCCCGAACCCGTGCCGCGACCAACGCGGCGGCGAGCGTGCTTGGCGCCTTCGGCAGGCTGCAGCGTATTAAGTTGTGTAATTTCCATGCCGATTTCCTTTAGACTTCCGAAACCGAGACCAAATAATCCACTTTGCGGATCATGCCACGGATTTCGGGGGTATCGAGCAATACGCGGCTGCTATTGACGCGACGCAAGCCCAAACCGCGAACCGTATCACGGTGCGATTGCTTGGTGCCGATCACAGAGCGCACGAGCGTAACTTTGATTTGCTTCTGTGCCATGACTTACCCCAGAATTTCTTCGACCGTCTTGCCGCGCTTGGCTGCAATTTCAGACGGAGTCGAGCAGGCGCGCAGACCGTTAAGGGTTGCACGGACCATGTTGTACGGGTTGCTGGAGCCGAAGCTTTTGGCAACCACGTCACGCACGCCCATGACTTCAAAAATAGCGCGCATCGGACCACCGGCAATAACACCAGTACCCTCTGCGGCGGGTGAAATCAGAACTTTGGACGCACCATGCTTGCCGATAACCGTGTGATGCAGTGTGCCGTCTTTCAGGGCCACTTTCACCATGTCGCGGCGGGCTTGCTCCATTGCTTTCTGTACTGCAACAGGGACTTCGCGGGCCTTGCCCTGGCCCATGCCGATGCGGCCGTCACCGTCGCCGACAACGCTGAGCGCAGCGAAGCTCATGGTGCGACCACCCTTGACTACTTTACTGACGCGGTTGACCGCGATCATTTTTTCACGCAGGCCGTCGTCGCGTTCGTCGGCGGCGTGTCTACCTTGTGCTCTAGCCATTTGACAATTCCCTGCTTAGAATTTCAAGCCGGCTTCACGCGCGGCCTCGGCCAGCGCTTTCACACGGCCATGATAACGGAAGCCCGAGCGGTCGAAGGCGACGGTTTCAATACCGGCTGCCTTTGCCCGTTCGGCAACACGCTTGCCCACGATGTCGGCCGCTGCCACATTATTGGCGTTGACGGCTTTTTCTGAGAGCTCTTTGCGAACATCGGGCTCGAGCGTGGATGCGCTAACAAGCACACGATCGCCTTCTGGCGAGATAATGTTGGCGTAGATGTGCTGATTCGAACGGAAAACCGAGAGGCGGTGTACGCGCAGTTCGGCGATTTTCCGACGAGTCGCAGCAGCACGACGCATACGGGATTGTTTCTTGTCCATAATTCGTCCTTGCCTGTGCGCTTATTTCTTCTTGGCTTCTTTCAGACTGACCTGTTCGTCAGCATACCGAACACCTTTGCCTTTGTAAGGCTCCGGACGGCGGAATGCGCGAATCTCGGCGGCCACCTGACCCACTACCTGTTTATCGACGCCCTTGACCACAACTTCGGTCTGGGTGGGGCATTCGATTTTGATACCTTCAGGCATGGGATACACAATGTCGTGTGAGAAACCAAGTTGCAATTTCAGTGCGTTGCCTTGTACCTGGGCGCGGAAACCCACGCCGACAAGGGTCAGCTTGCGCTCAAAACCTGCGCTGACCCCGGTAACCATGTTGTTAACCAACGAACGCATGGTGCCGGACATTGCCTTGGCTTCGCGGGATTCGTTAGCTACATCAAATGTCAGCTGGCCGTCATCGAGACGGATGTCGACATTGGGATCGAGCGGCTGCGTCAGGGTGCCCAACGGGCCCTTGACGGTGATTTGCTGTTCGTCAAGTGTGGCCTGTACGCCCTGGGGTACAACCACCGGATATTTTGCGATGCGTGACATAGATGATTCTCCTTAGGCCACGTAGCACAACACTTCGCCGCCTACGCCAGTGGCGCGGGCCTTGCGGTCGGTCATGACGCCACGGGGCGTGGAGACAATGGCGACGCCCAAACCGTTCATGACGGTGGGAATGGCCTTGCTGCCACGGTAGATGCGCAAGCCAGGACGCGATACGCGATCGATGCGCTCGATCACCGGACGCCCAGCGTAGTATTTCAACGTGATTTCGAGGACCGGCTTGGCTTTTTCGCCAACTACCTGGAAGTCTTCGATGTAGCCCTCGTCCTTAAGCACGGCTGCGATAGCAGCTTTCAGCTTGGAGGAGGGCATGCTGACCGACTGTTTGTTGACCTGCTGCGCGTTACGCACGCGAGTCAACATGTCGGCGATAGGATCGCTCATGCTCATTTATATATACCTCCTACCAGCTGGCCTTGGTCATGCCCGGCACTTCGCCGCGCATGGTCATTTCGCGCAATTTATGACGGGTAACCCCGAACTTGCTGTATACGCCCCGGGCACGGCCGGTGACAGCGCAGCGCGAACGCAGACGCGTCGGGCTGGAATTACGCGGAAGACGCTGCAGCTCGAGACGAGCCTGGTAGCGTTCTTCGTCCGACTTGGACTGATCGTTGATGATGGCACGAAGTTCGGCACGCTTGGCGGCGTACTTCTGTACCAGCTTGGCGCGTTTTACTTCGCGATTGATGAGTGAAAGTTTAGCCACGTCATCGCCCCTTAATTGCGGAACGGGAAACTGAAGGCACTGAGCAGAGCCTTGGCTTCCTCGTCGGTCTTGGCCGAAGTGGTGATGCTGATGTTCAGCCCACGCACGGCGTCGATCTTGTCGTATTCAATTTCGGGGAAGATGAGTTGCTCTTTAACCCCGACGTTATAGTTGCCGCGCCCATCGAACGCACGACCGGACAGACCGCGGAAGTCGCGTACACGCGGCAGCGCGACAGCAATGAGGCGGTCGAGGAATTCGTACATGCGGCGGCCACGCAGCGTGACCTTGCAGCCGATGGGATAGTTTTCACGGATCTTGAAACCGGCAATCGCTTTGCGGCTGACTGTAACCACAGGCTTCTGACCGGAGATCATGGTGAGGTCGGCAACAGCGTTGTCCATAACCTTGCGGTCGGCAACGGCTTCCGATACACCCATGTTGAGGGTGATCTTCTCGATGCGCGGCACCTGCATGATGCTTTTGTAGCCAAACTTGGCCATCAGGTCGGCCGCGACCTTTTCATGGTATAGCTTCTGTAAACGAGCCATGTTATTCGCCCCTTAAGCCTTGGCACCAACGACAGCGCCGTTGGAGCGGAATACACGAACCTTTTTGCCGTCAACCTCTTTGATGCCGACGCGGTCGCCTTTGCCGGTTTCAGGGTTGAACAGAGCCACATTGGAGATGTGGATGGGCATGGTTTTGTCGATGATGCCACCAGCAACACCGGCCATCGGGTTGCCACGGCTGTGCTTCTTGACGACGTTGACGCCCTCGACCTTGACGCGGTCGGGACCGACGCGCTCGAGCACGACGCCACGACGTCCTTTGTCGCGGCCGGCCAACACGATGACTTCGTCGCCTTTACGTATTTTTTGCATGTCGTTGCCCCTTACAACACTTCAGGAGCCAAGGACACGATCTTCATGAACTTCTCTGTACGCAGTTCGCGCGTAACAGGGCCAAAGATACGTGTACCAATGGGTTCCAGCTTGGCATTGAGCAATACGGCAGCATTGCCACCAAACTTGATGAGCGAACCGTCTTTGCGACGAACACCCTTGGTGGTGCGCACCACCACCGCGTTGTAGATTTCGCCTTTCTTGACGCGTCCGCGAGGAGCCGCCTCTTTGACGGCGACCTTGATGATGTCACCGATTGCGGCATAACGGCGCTTGGAGCCGCCCAACACCTTGATGCACATTACCGACCGTGCACCGGTGTTATCGGCCACGCCCAGCGTGGTCTGCATTTGAATCATGATTAGTCCTGTTCCAACTTAACCGCGCCGCACCCGGAAAAGGCCTGCTGCCTTGCCTGATGCACACGACCAGTTTTGGTCCCGTCAGGTTCGCAACACTCGGTTGACTGATATGCCCGAACCCTGGGTTGAAATCTTGCTAAAAATTCGCGCTTGTAGATAAGCGCGAGTGCTTGCCAGATACCCTATATACCGTTGCCGGATACGGGTAAGAAAAGAATCATAGCCGATCACAACCGCCAATGCAAGACTTTTTAGCGAAGTTGTGGTGTTTGTGCATGCTTAGTCGTTTTTGGTGATCCGGAACTGGGCGCCGTGGTCGCGCAACAACATGGCGGCGGCCTCACTGGGCATGTCGTCGACCAATATATGGATGCGCGCGGCGGTAGCGGTATGGGCCACAGCATTCAGCAAACTGACAGCCCCTTGGCTGGTGCCCAAATCTTCAATGAAACCGCCGGCCAATTTAATGTACACCACCGGCAAGACTTCCAGGCGGGCCACAACATCCAGGTGCTGCGCAACACCACGCACGCCCACGCGAACACCAGCATCATGAACCATTTCGCAAAATTCACGCACCTCGGCCGGGTAGGTCGAAACCCCGTAAGCATCCAGCTCGATAATCAGCCGGGACAACACCGACTTGCCATCAGGCGCTTGCCCTGCCGTCAGGGCGTGACGCACGGTTTGGATGAACCCTTCTTTAAGCAGCGACGACACGGACACGCGTACAACCAGTTCAGCCGAATTATCGGCCAGCCATGCCAAGGCCAACCGCACGGCTCGCAAATCAAATTCAGCCGACAGCCCCAGGCGCACAGCGGCTGGCATAAAGGCAAACCCCGTCAGGGGTTCGCCATCCTTTTGCGACGGGTCGGTAATTGTCAGTGTGGACTCATAGCGGGGCTGGTGATAGCCCTGGCGGCCATAGATGACCCGTTCAGTCGCCAGGCTGACCGTATCTTCGTTAAGCGCTTGAGTCAGCAGCTCATGCCAGGCGGCCTCGCCCGCCGTTGGCGCAGCGGCCGGTTGCGCCCCCGCGGACGACGACAACAACTCAATTTCATTGTGCCCGGCGCTCTCAGCCGCCATCAGCGCGGTATCAAGGCGTGCAAACACAACACCTAGATCATCATTTTGGACATAGTCGGTCATGGCAAAAGCCCAGCGACAGTAGCGTCCGCCGGCCAGCGCCAATCGCGATTCTTGCAAACTATGATGGACGGCCTGCGCGATACGCATCGCCTCGGGCCCGTCTGCTCCTTGAATCAGCACAGCAAAGTCCGATCCACTCAAACGCCCCAAATGCAACGTGGCATCGGCGTAGTCGCGCAGCACCTGCTGCAAGCGTTCGCCAGTACGGCGCAGCCAGTCGTCCAGTTGGTCTCGCGTAAGCTCAGCCGCCATGGCGCTCAAATCACGCTGCCGGCACAGCAGCACAAAGCCCCCCTGCCCGGCGTCCGAGGCATGAAGCGCGCGCCGCATTTCGTTCATAAAGTAGCGACGATTTGGCAAGCCGGTAACCGCATCGTGGTTAAGTTCAAGGGTGAGCGATTCGATTTGACGCTCGGCTTCCTGCTTGCTGGCCTGAACCCGTTCGCGCGCTTGTTCAATAACTTGGGTGGACGGCAGCAAATCGGCCACGCGCTTATGACCGCGAGCCGGAGCCACGTCGGAGCCTTCTGCCACACGTTCAATTTGACGTGTCACCTCACCTTGTAACGCCCGTCTCATCCACCGCATCAGCGCGGTCACAAAAACCACCCAAAGTACACCAGCAAACAACACCCACAGCAGCACACGGACGGCGCCCTCCCACAGCGCCTTGCGCGCGTCTGTGGCGTCGGCCACCACCGTCAAAACCCCTGCCTGTGTCCAACCATCCATAATTTCGCGCTGCGCCGAGGGTGTGCGCAATGGCAACCAACGGCTGAACCACGCCGGTGCGGGCGACCCCGCCGCACCCTGCACACGGCGGGCCACCAATTCATTTCCGTCGCTGTCATGCAGCTCAATAACTTCAAAATGCCCGCTATCGAACAAGGCCGTAATCAATAGTTCGCGCGACGCCTGATCTTGATTGGCGGGCTG
>JAJUIY010000195.1 GCA_029267415.1 Alcaligenaceae bacterium | reverse complement strand
GCCGGGGCTATCGCTGGCTCAGCGTGGATGACCGGTCAGCACCCACTGGGCGCCGTCCGTAAAGCGCAGGGTCAGGCGGGGACGCCCGGCCGGTTCGTCGGGCATGTGTGTAATATGCCACAAACTAACGCCAGGCAGCCGTTGGCTGAACGCGTGTTCGTAGTCCATCAGGGCTGGGTCGGCGCACATTTTTTTGGTGCCGGCCACCGGGCCAATATCGATGTTTGAACCGTCCACCAGATAGCTGGCCATCAGGCTATTGCACAAGCCCTGCACGGTAAGGCGGCCATCGCCAAATTGCAAGGTGGGTGTAACGTTGTTGGCGCGCACCAGAAGCCATGGAAGGTCGTGCGCACCGTCTGGCGTAAGCGCGTTATCAAGCGACCATGTATGGCGGCTTAGGGCCGCGTCGGCCGGTTGGGTGGGGATAGGCGCGGCCACGTGGTCAAGCTGGGTGCAGCCGCCCAGAAATAGGCTGATGGTGACTGTGCAGGCAAAAACGGTTCTCATGGTTGGCTCCGTAAAACACAACGTTCAGGCGGGCATGTACCGCAGAATGCGCGGGCTGCTAAAACCGGATCGTCAATGTGGCGTCCAAAACCCGGCCCCATCGTGGCCGCACGCTTGCCGACCCTGCAATTAACAGACCCGACAGTGGCCAGTTCCGTGCCCGGGTTGCCAGTCCCATACGTCAGTAGCCCGCCCCGTATCTCAGTAGGCAGCCCTGTTCGTCAGCAGCCAGCCCAATACTTATTATTGGGCCGCTGACACCCCCGCTGGTGACTCACCCCTGCGTGCATACTGCTGGGCCATCACGGCGCACACCATCAGTTGTATTTGGTGATAGATGATCAGCGGCAACAAGGCCGGGCCAATGGCAGTAGCGGTAAACAGCACTTGGGCCATGGGCACGCCGGTGGCCATGCTTTTTTTAGACCCGCAAAACACAATGGTGATCTCGTCTTCTTTGTTGAAGCCTAACGCGCGGGCCATCCAGGTGGTGGCCACCAGCACCACGGCCAACAACACACAACAGACAAGCGTTAGTGTTACCAGCGTGGCGGGCGGCACCGCATCCCACAGGCCGCCCACTACCGAGGCACTGAAGGCCGTGTACACCACCAGCAAAATCGAGCTTTGGTCGATGTTTTTCAGCCAGGACTGGTTGCGGTCAATCCAGGCGCCAATCCAGGGGCGCAACAGGTGGCCCACCACAAAGGGCAACAGCAGTTGGGCACTAATGTTCAAGATGGCGTCAAGTATGGACACGCTGCCTGTGGCCGAGGCCGTATTGGTATCCAGCAGCAGTTGCAGCAGCAAGGGCGTCAGCACAATGCCCAGCAGGCTGATGGCCGAGGCGCTGCAAATGGCGGCGGGTACGTTGCCGCGCGCAATGGCGGTAAACGCGATGGCCGACTGCACCGTGCCGGGCAGGGCACACAAATACAGCATACCCACAAAAAGGGGCAGCCCCAGCAGGGGTACCAGCACCGGCTTCAGGGCCCAGCCAATCAGCGGAAAAATAATGAAGGTGAAAACAAACACCAGCAGGTGCAATCGCCAATGCATGATGCCGTTGATAATGGCCTGTCGCGATAGCTTCGCCCCATGGAAGAAGAAGAGCAACCCGATCGCCAGGGTAGTGGCCCATTCAAAGAAAACAGCACCCGCGCCCCTTGCAGGAACGAGGGTAGCCGTGATCACGACGGCAATCAGAATAAGGGTGTAGTTGTCAAAAACAAGACGAAGGCGACGCATGTATACAGAGTGACGATGGAAGGGAAAAGGGGCCATTGTAAGCCACGGGTAAAGGGGAAATCGTGCTACTGTTTTACTCGATCGGTACAAACCATAAAACAGGAGACATCTGACATGCTGCACGTATATGCCATCGACGGCATTATTCCCGTTGTGGACCCTACAGCCTATGTTCACCCCACGGCGGTATTGATTGGCGACGTCGTGGTGGGCCCGGGTGCCTATGTGGGGCCGTTGGCCAGCCTGCGCGGTGACTTCGGCCGCATCGTAATGAAGCGGGGCTCAAACCTGCAAGATACCTGCGTGGTGCACGGTACGCACGAAAACGAAACCATTATTGATGAAGACGGGCATGTGGGGCACGGGGCGGTGCTGCATGGCTGCACCATCGGGCGCAATGCCATGGTAGGCATGAATGCGGTTGTGATGGACGGCGCCGTTATTGGCGAGTCCAGCATCGTGGGGGCCATGGCCTTTGTGAAGGCCGGCATGGTGGTACCGCCACGCCAACTGGTGTTGGGGGCGCCGGCGCGCATTGTGCGCGAACTGTCCGACGACGCCATCGCGCACAAAACCTTCGGTACGCGTCAATATCAACGGCTAACCACCCGTTGCCTGGAAACCATGCAACGAGTGGCCCCCTTGCCGGCGGAAGAGGAAGGGCGCATTCGCCTGACCGCCGAAATGACCGAGCCGCTTTAAGGCGGCAAGTTCGCCTTCAAGCGTATGGTGCCGCCGCTTCAGCGGTGCAACTTCGCTGCCAAGCTGTTCACGCGGCGATGGTTCGAAATCATCGATCGAAAATGTCGGGGTTCAGCAAAATTGAGCGGTCCACCTTGTTGATGTCGGTGCGGCCGCAGAAGGCCATGCTGATGTCCAGCTCGTTGGCCAGAATTTGCAGGCAGCGTGTCACGCCTTCTTCGCCCATGGCGCCCAGTGCGTACAAGAAAGCGCGGCCAACCATGGTCCCATGTGCACCCAGAGCGCGGGCACGCAGCACGTCTTGCCCCGAACGAATACCGCCATCCAGCAACACTTCTATTTTGTCGCCGGCCGCCTCCACAATACTGGGCAGGACCGATATGGATGACGGCGCACCATCAAGCTGACGGCCGCCGTGGTTGGATACGACCAAAGCGTCGGCGCCGGAATCGATCGCCATGGGGATGTCCAGCGGGTCCATGATGCCTTTCAGGATCAGTTTCCCGTCCCAGCGTTTTTTGATCCACTCAATATCTTCCCAGCCAAGGCTGGGGTCAAATTGCTCGGCCGTCCATGACGACAGCGATGACAGATCGCCCACGCCCTTGGCATGGCCCACAATATTGCCAAATGTCCGGCGCTGGGTTTTCAGCATGTTCAGACACCAGCGCGGTTTGGTGGCCAGGTTAAGCAGGTTTCTAAGTGTAGGCTTGGGCGGCGTGCTTAAGCCGTTCTTAATGTCTTTATGGCGTTGTCCCAATACCTGCAGGTCTAGCGTCAAGACCAGCGCCGAACAACGCGCGGCCTTGGCGCGGTCAATCAAGCGGGCGATGAAATCGCGGTCACGCATCACGTACAGCTGAAACCAGAAGGGCTGGGTGGTATGCGCGGCAATATCTTCGATGGAGCATACGCTCATGGTGGAAAGGGTAAACGGTACGCCGAAGCGTTCGGCCGCGCGCGCAGCCAGAATTTCACCGTCGGCCCATTGCATGCCGGTCAGGCCGGTGGGGGCCAGGGCGACGGGCATGGCCACGTCGTGGCCCACCATGGTGGTGCGCAAATTGCGGGTTTCAATATCCACCGCTACCCGTTGCTTGAAGTACAGCTTCTGAAAATCGCTGGAATTCTCACGATAAGTTTGCTCCGTCCACGATCCCGAGTCGGCATAGTCATAAAACATGCGAGGCACTCGTCGTTTGGCCAAGCGACGAAAGTCTTCAATACATGTGATGGTCGGCGTGGGAAGCACGGGCAAGTCTCCTGTATCAGGTTATTTCTTTGAATATTGCGCATCATACCCAAAAACAAGCCACGCACACATCGCGCGCATTGTCAGCACGCCGTACGGGAAACGTTAAGCATCCGTGCGCTGCGGTCGATGATGATGGCAAGGAGAATCATCATGAGCCTGCGCACGGCAGAGAATATTGTCATAACAGATGGCTCCGGATTGTCGTGAACCACGAACAGGAGCCGATATCCTATGGGCCGTTTCCCGGTTTATCGACTATTCGCCCGCCATATATCGCATACAGTAGTCGGGCGGATGCCCGTATACTTTCAGGGTTGATGCAATCTGTTTAGTGATTAAGGTCTATGCTTCTTATTCAGCCCGAACCCCTTACCCAGTCCGCATTTGCGCCCTACGGTCAGATGCTTGGCCGCCCTTGGTCCGACGAGGTCGCCGGTTTC
>JAJUIY010000226.1 GCA_029267415.1 Alcaligenaceae bacterium | reverse complement strand
TTGTCTTGGCGCAGGAAGCGTGTTGCCGCCTGCACGGCACTATTGGGACGCGTTTCGGCATCACCAATGGCCAGCACCACTTTTTTGCCAAGAATGCCCTGCTTGGTAAGCGGGCTGACCAGCTTGATACGCTCGTCGCCGTTGTTGATCATTTCAGCGGCCAGTTCAAAACCGCGCTGCTGCCCTGCACCCTCGGCCGAGTACGGGCCGGTAAGATCAAGGGTGAGACCCGCAACGACGGTATCGCCTTCGACACCTGCCGGGTAGTTACCAATGGGCGGATGCCCTGCTTCGGCCGCAAGTGCCGAGCCGCTGTACGACGCGGGCAGAATCAAGCCGCCCGCAACCCCTGCTGAAGTTTTAAGAAAACTGCGACGTGGCGTGGAACCCGCCGCTTTTCCGTTTTTGATGGAATCACTCACTGTCTGCCTCCTTTGCTGCTGAACAGTTTGTTGTTGATCATGATGCTTGACTGCGACGGCCAGTGGCCCGGCCGCTTTGCTACAACAGACTGTGCACGTGGCGAGTTCTGAACGGCAGTTCGTAGTCGCGCCATGCATCCGCCTTTTCTGCTGACCGCCTTAGCGGTTCAAGTTTTTAGTGGTTATAAGGTGGGATGAATGCAGGCTAGCAAATGAGTTTTTTCGCCACTCGTTCAAAAAGGACATGCAGTATTGCGAATCGGACTTTTCGGTACAAAACCCTTCTGTAACAAGGGTTTATACTCATTAGACCTTAGTCTAGTGATTCGACCATCGTCTAGTGGTACAGGGCGCGGTCGTCCCAGCCGCCGCCCAAAGCGGTAATAAGTTGCACCGTGGCTTGTAAACGATCAGACTTGAGTGTCAGCGCAGCACGCTCGGCATTGAGCGCAGCGGTCTCTACCTGAACCACGCTCAGATAGTCGATCAGGCCCGCTTCATATTGGTTGCGCGTGAGCGCCAGGGACTGGCGCGCGGCCTGCAGCGCCCGGTCCTGAATCTCAGTTTCGCGTGCCAGGCTGTCCAGCTGCACCAGCACATCTTCCACTTCACGCAGGGCATTCAGTACCGTCTGCCGATAGGCAGCCGCCTGGGCGTCATACGCCGCGCGGGCTTGCTCAACCCGTGCACTGCGCGCCCCGGCATCAAACAAGGTCATGGCCAAGGCCGGGCCCAGCGACCAAAACCGGGCGGGCGCACTAAGCCACTGTGCCCACTCGCCACTGCGAAAGCCGCCTTGCGCGGACAGGGTCAGATCAGGAAACCACGCCGCCTGCGCCACCCCGATACTGGCGTTGGCCTGGCGCACGCGTGATTCCGCCGCGGCCACATCGGGCCGGCGCTGCAACAGGCGGGCAGGCACCCCTACAGGAATGTCTGGCAACACCAGTGGCAAGTCGGCCGTCACATTCACGCTGAAGGTGGACGGGGCCAGGCCCTGCAACGTCGCCAGGGTGTGCTCAAGCTGGCTGCGGCGCCACACCAGCGACTGCCGCTGCGCGCGGGCATTTTCCAATTGCGTGGTGGCGGCCGCCACATCGGCGGGTGTGGCCACCCCGACGTTCAGCTGATTTTGCGTTAATTGAAGACTGCGCTCGTAGGCTTGCACAGTTTGGTCAAGCAAACGCGCCTCTTCGTCCATGGCCCATAACTGAAAATACGTTTGCGCCAAGGTAGATTGCAGGCTCAAGCGAGTCATGGCCAAGTCTGCCGCACTGGCGACCACGCCGGCCTGGTCCGCCTCGACAGAGCGCCGGATGCGGCCCCACAGATCTATTTCCCAGCTGACCGTGCCGCTTAATGCGTATTGCTCAGACACGCTGCCGCCTCCGCCGGAAAATGACGACTCGCCCCCCGAAAAGCCCGCACCCGAGCCCGAACGCCCGGAACCCGAACGTGTCACCGATGCGGAGGTGCCCAAGGTGGGAAACAAGCCGGCCCGGGTTGCCCGCAAGGTTGCCTGAGACTGGCGAAACACCGCTTCCGCCTGTGCCAGGTCGAAGTTAGCCGCCAGCACGTTTTGCATCATGGTGTCCAGCGTCGGATCGCCAAACAGCGTCCACCAGTTCGTGAGCACGGCGTCATGCCCCGGTAGCGCCGGCACCCAACCCCGGTTCACGGCCAAGGACTCGCCATGTGTTGCACGCTCGGTGACCGATGCCCGCCCCCCATCGCTCGGTGCATTGGCGCCGTCGCCGTCAACGCCCACGCCACTGCCACCCGCAAGCCTGTCTACCGCCCCCCAGCTTTCGCCCACGGCGATGTCGGGCCGCACATAATCCGGCCCCACCGCACAACCGGCCACCATCAAGGCCAGCGCCAAGGTACTGGTAAAACGGCTTGCTGCAACAACGTGAACATGCTTTGTCATACGCGACACCTGGATCTCAGGGCAATGAATTTCAGGAAAATTACGTTCAAGAGAATAGACCTCTGGCAACGAACGCTGGAACGGATTCTGGCACAATAACCCGCTGGCCAATTAACGTTGGGGTAATCAATTTCAGGGTCATGAATCAGGCACCGGCTCAGAGTGATTATGCCCGCGAGACCTCCTTCGACGTGGCCAGCGCCGGCGTAAGCGATCCAGCCACAAATACACCACCGGTGTGGTGTAGAGCGTCAAAATCTGGCTTAGAAACAAGCCTCCCACAATGGTCAGCCCCAATGGCCGGCGCATTTCCACCCCGGCACCCGTGGCCAGGACCAGCGGCAAGGCCCCGAACATCGCCGACAAGGTTGTCATCATAATGGGACGAAAACGCACCAGACACGCTTCCAGAATGGCGTCTTCCGACGACATGCCGTGACGGCGTTCGGCCAGCAAGGCGAAATCCACCATCATGATCGCGTTTTTCTTGACAATACCGATCAGCAGAAACACCCCGATCAGCGCAATCAGTGTGAACTCTTCGCCCGCCGCCATCAATGCCAGCAAAGCCCCAATACCCGCCGACGGCAAGGTGGACAAGATTGTGATGGGATGAATATAGCTTTCATACAAAATACCCAACACGATGTACATGGTCAGCAAAGCCCCAAAAATAAGCCATACCTGCTGCTCCAGGCTTTGCTGCAACGCGCGGGCGGTGCCTTCAAAGCCCGCCTGTATTTTGTGCGACGGCAGCCCGATGCGCGCCACGGCCTGTTCGATTGCCTGGGTCGCCTGCTGCAACGAAACGCCC
>JAJUIY010000162.1 GCA_029267415.1 Alcaligenaceae bacterium | reverse complement strand
GCCGAAATTGTGGCACTGGAAGCACTACATGCCCGTCCCGATGTGCAGACCGTGCGTGCCGCCACCTTCGAAATGTTCGGTCCCGACGAAGCCGCCCCACCGGCCGCCATTGAGCTTTTCAATGGCGAAGACAGTGAGCTGGGGCAAATTCGCAAGTATGTGGTGCTAAAGCGCTATGGCGACGCGTAGCACAGCGATCGAAATGATCATTGATGACGAATACGTGGCCGGCACCTTCCTGGCCCCTGACCACAAGGTGCCGGGTGTGCTGTTTGTGCACGGCTGGGGCGGCAGCCAAGAGCGCGACTTGGCCCGTGCCCGTGGGATTGCCGGCTTGGGCTGTGTGTGCCTGACTTTCGATTTGCGAGGCCATCAGCAGTCGTCGGCGAGGCAACAAACTGTATCGCGCGCCGAAAACCTGCGTGATCTGACCACGGCCTACGACCGGCTGGTTAGCCACCCGGCCCTGGATTCGTCAAACATTGCGGTCGTGGGCACCAGTTATGGTGGCTATTTGGCCACCATCCTGACGACGCGCCGACCCGTGAAATGGCTGTCGTTGCGGGTGCCATCGCTGTACCGCGACGAAGGCTGGGAACGCCCCAAGCGGTCGCTTAGCCGCGAAGACCTGGCCTTTTACCGGCGCAAGTTTATAAGCCCGGAACACAACCGGGCGCTGGCAGCATGCGCAGCATTTCGCGGCGACGTCCTGCTCGTGGAATCGGAATTTGACCACCTGGTGCCCCACGCCACGCTGATGAGCTACCGAAACGCCTTTCGCCAATCCCATTCGATGACACATCGGATTATTGACGGCGCGGACCATTCGCTAAGCTCGCCGTCCAGCCAGCACGCGTACACCTCGATTCTGCAAAACTGGTTTACGGAAATGGTGGTGGGCGCCCGTACGGGCACCGGCGCCATGCCGTACTACGAGCGTCAGGCCGCACGGCGCTAACACTGACCGTGACCCGAAGCGCACCCCTTTTGATCGTTTGACGTCTCGCGCCCCGAGCGGCCAGGCCTTGTCCGCATTTTCCGACCTCGCCACCATCTGCCACCATTCGGGCCTGCCTTGTGCGAACACAAAACGCCATTCTGTGCAGGGTTTAGAATGAAGGGGTTAGCTATATTGTCAGGACCCAACCGCATCATGATTCCCTTTTCCGTACTTGACCTTGCGCCGATCCCCGAAGGCGGGACAGCGGCAATCTCATTTCGCAATACGCTGGACCTGGCCCAACACGCCGAGCGCTGGGGCTACCATCGTTACTGGATGGCCGAACACCACGGCATGCCGGGCATTGCCAGTGCCGCTACGTCGGTATTGATTGCCCACGTCGCCGGGGGCACCTCCAGCATCCGGGTGGGCGCGGGCGGAATCATGCTGCCCAACCACTCGCCGCTGGTTATTGCCGAGCAGTTCGGCACGCTCGAATCCCTGTTTCCCGGCCGCATCGACTTGGGCCTGGGGCGCGCACCTGGGTCAGATCAGGTTGCCGCCCGCGCGTTGCGCCGCAACCTGGCCACCAGCCCGGACGAATTCCCGCGCGACGTGCTAGAGCTGATGGACTACATGTCGGATAACCCCAGCCAGCCGGTCGAGGCCGTGCCCGGCAAGGGCCTGAAGGTACCCGTATGGATATTGGGCTCCAGCCTGTTTGGCGCACAGTTGGCGGCGGCGCTGGGGCTGCCCTACTCGTTCGCATCGCACTTTGCGCCGCAAATGTTAATGCAGGCCATCGAGGTGTACCGCAACAATTTCCAGCCGTCCGAATACCTGGATAAGCCCTACGTCATGCTGGGCTACAATGTTTTTGCCGCCGATACCGACGAAGAAGCCCATGTACTGGCGTCGTCGGCACAGCAATCATTTGTGTCGCTGCGTACCGGCAAACCCGGCAAATTACCGCCCCCCATACCGGGCTATTTTGAAAACGCCAGCCCCGAAATCCAGGCGCTGATCCGAAACGTCATGGCCTGTACCGCCATCGGCACCGCCGAATCGGTGGCCCATCAAATTCGTCAGTTCCTTGATCACACGAAAGCCGACGAACTCATCATTACCTCCAGCATTTTTGACCACAAGGCGCGGTTGCACTCGTATCGCATCACCGCCGAAGTTCACCACCTGCTGTTTGGAAAATCCGTCAATGCTGTCTAAATTGGCCACTGCTGTCTAAATTGGCCACTGCTGTTTAAATCGGCCAGTGCTATCTAAAACGGTCAATGCTGTCTAAACGTTTTTGAGGATTATGAACCCCACCACAACCATGCCCGACACTTTTGCAGCCCGCCTTGAGCACGTACAAAGTCGCATCCGCGAAGCCGCGCAGCAAACGGGCCGCAACCCGGCCGACATTACCCTGCTGCCTGTCAGCAAAACCTTTGGCGAAGCGGCCATACGCGAAGCCATGGATTGTGGCCTGCAGCGTTTTGGCGAAAACAAAGTACAGGAAATTGTGGCCAAACAAGCGCAACTGGCCGATACACCGGCCCAATGGGTAATGATTGGGCACTTGCAAACTAATAAAGCGCGCGATGTGGCCCGCTACGCCACCGAAATCCAATCGCTTGACCGACTGTCGCTGGCCACAGCGCTGGAACGCCGCCTGCAAGCCGAGGGCCGCAGCATTGATGCGTTGGTGCAAGTAAAGACGTCGCCTGAACCCAGCAAATACGGCTTGGCACCGGAAGAATTGCCGGGATTTTTACGAGAAGTGGCCCAAAACATGCCCAGCCTGCGCATTAAAGGGCTGATGACCATGGCCATTAACGACAAGAACCCCGAGGCAATCCGGGCGTGCTTCCGCTTGTTGCGCCAGTTGCGCGACCAGATGCGCGAAGAGGCCATTGACGGCATTCACATGGAAAAGTTGTCAATGGGAATGAGTGGCGACTTTGCTATCGCCATTGAAGAAGGTGCCACCGAAATCCGGATCGGAACGGCCTTGTTTGGCCACCGGCCCTACGGCGACGCCTATTACTGGCCCGAAAGCCGGAAACCGGACACCGAAAACCAGCCGGACAACTAGCCCGGCCGACACTGATTAACCCGTGACAGACACGGGTTAACCCACCGAGAAACCAAAAGCGCTTAGGCGGCGGCCCGCTTGTCGCGCTGTGTGGCGTGAGCCAAAAACAGCACGACGGCGCCAATGGTAAGCGGCGTCCATGAAACCATAAATAGTGTGGCCAGTGCCAGAGCAATGGCGACCACTGCGCCGGCTACTTGCAATGTGGTGCGCGAGCCAAGAATAGAGCCGATGGATGTGCCGATCAGGATGACAGCCAGAATTTGAATTATGTAGTGCATTGCCTCCCCCTTTTTGTATGCCTGCATGTTGTGCGGGACGCCACGTTATTGCTCGTGGCCGCGTTGCAGCAAGTGTATCACCGAAAACGCTGAAACGGCCTTTACAAGGCGGCGACGTGGGCCCACCTTATCGCGTGGGGCCACCTTATCGTTAACGCACGACCCAACTTATCGTTGGCGCACGGGTCAGCTTATTATTAATAGCCGGCCAAAAACGGGTTGAAGCCGCCTCGGGTGAAGTCGGTTTCGTTACGCATCAAGATATCCAGGCCCACGCTGCCCACGTCGTCCGCCACCGGGTCAAGGCTGGCATTGCGTACCTGGTACAAGATTTTGACCCAATGGTCGCATTCGGTGCACACTTCGGCTTTCACCGTGGCGTCTTTGGTATCGACGCTCCGGTAGCTGATGCCTTTGGTGGAACCACAGCACAGGCAGGTAATGCGCACTTCGTTCCACTGCGTCGCGCAGCAACTGCACGTAGCGTAACGCACGTTCTCGATATCGCGCAGGCCCAATACTGACGAGGTCACCGGCTTGCCGCCGCACGCGGGGCAAACACCGGTGGACACCGGCTTTAATGCGTCGGCAGGCAGGCTGGCGGCCAAGCGCGCCATGTACACCTGAACAGCCGCCGCCACAAACAAGTGGGGGGCCACGCTGTCGGCGGGTACGCTATCGTTCAAAATATTGGCCAGCATTTGCCGGCGTTCGCCAACGTTGGCGCTGCGTACAGCGTCCAGTGCCTGACGCGCCACGTCGGGCATAGACAGCGCGTCGGCCTCAGCGCACAAAGCAATGACATAATCGTGCAGCCCCGTCCGGTCGGCCAGGTTGGCACGGTTGATGAGGGGCAACGTCGCTTGCGTCGCCTGTGCCTGCTGGGCCGCATCCACCGGCTCCGGTGGCGGCAACTGGCCCGCCAGCCGCGCCTGCATTTCGGCCAAATCAGCCAGAAATTCCAGGTAGGCGGCCAGATCACTGCTTTGTGCCAGAAACCTGAAACGCGTGGCGCGGGTTGTAAAGAGGGCAACCGGATCGTGCTGCAGCACAAACGGTGTCTTGGCAACGCCGCCGGCAATAAACGACGGGTCGGGCTGGATGGGGGGTTGAGTCATAACGCCTCGCTGTACTCCGGGTAACGATTGCGCTCGCCCCGACGGGCCGGCCAATAAATGCCAGACCCGGCCGGGCGATGCGGCTTATTTTTCGGTCGTGATGCGACCGGCCCGCTGAGCCAGTTCACGTAACCATTTCCGATGGTGCCGGAACGCCCAGCCCCCGGTAACGGTGCCGCGCGTCATGGCGCGAATTGTGCCCCGCGTCCAGATAGCGGCGTACACGTGGGCCAGCACCAGAAAGAAACTGGCCAGCGCCGACAGGGCATGCACCACCACCGCCACCCGCTGTACCGGAATGGAGATGAACTGGGCAAAGTACTGCTCCCATATCATCAGCCCGGTGCCCAGCAATAGCAGGATGGACAGGCTCATGCCCCAGAATACCGCTTTTTGCCCGGCGTTGTACTTACCCACTTCAGGCAACTGATCGCCATTGCCCCGCAAGGCATGGCCCGCTTTCTTGCCCCATTCGACGTCATCCCGGTTGGGAAGATTAAGGCGCCACATTTGCACGAACATGCCCAAAAAGCTAAGCGCCAGCACCACCCCGATCCAGGGATGGATCCAGCGTGCCACCTGACCGCCCCCAAACAGCGCCGTCAGGCCATAAAGGGAGGGATGAAAAAAGGCGAAGCCGCTGAGCAACAATGCGAACATGCACACCGCGGTGAGCCAATGGTTGCACCGCGTAAACGCGCGATAGCGGGTTAACACTACCGGCTGGCGGCTGATCAACGTATCGCCCCGGGCCGAATAGGTCCGGGCGTCGGGTTTAGACTTTGCCATTATTGCTCCTTGCCCGGATTTGCACCCGGCTGCTCGGCATCGGATGCACCATTGGTCACCGCCGCCATGCTGTCCACCAGCGCCTGGGCGTCGTTGTCATCGTCTTGGCTAACGTTGTTGCCACGCGAGAAAATACCGTGCAGCGCCGCACCCACGGTGGCTAGTCCGGCCGCCATCAGGCCCACCTTCTTGGCCGATCCTTTCCAGAATTCCACCATGGGCGATACCTGCGGGTTTTCTGGCAACCCGGCATACAGCGACGGCTTGTCATTGTGTTGCAG
>JAJUIY010000106.1 GCA_029267415.1 Alcaligenaceae bacterium | reverse complement strand
GGTTGGACACAAACAGGGTGATAAGTGCCAGGCACAGCGCCATCAAGTACAGATAGATGATGATGTCTTGGCTGGAGAAGTTCCATCCCACCAGTTCGTGAAAGGTGGTTTGCCCCTCCGGCGCACGCCGCGCCATGGGGTACCCAAACACGGTAGGCTTGGGGATGCCTGAAATGCCGTCGGGCCCGCCCGTGAACTCGTACAGGTTAATAAGCAGCAAGCGAATGATTTCACCAAAGCCTAGCGTGACGATCGCGAGGTAGTCACCGCGCAGGCGCAACACCGGGAAACCCAGTAAATAGCCAAATAGCGCCGCCATCGCGCCTGCAAGGGGCAGCGAAGGCCAAAAGCCCCACCCGGCCCAGTGGTACAGCAACGCATAGGTGTACGCGCCCACGGCGTAGAAGCCCACAAAGCCGAGGTCGAGCAAACCGGCGAAGCCCACCACAATGTTAAGGCCCAGCCCCAGCATCACGTAAATTAATACCAATGTAGCGATGTCGACTTGACCGCGACTGGTGAAGAATGGCCACACCAGCGCAATGGCGATAAGGATCGAAATAATGATGCGCCGCCCTTTGTCAGTAAGGGTGGGCAAGGACACCTTTTTGGTGCGACCGCCCAATGCACGTCCAAATATTGGCCGCACCATCTGAAACAAAAACACCGCCAGCATGCCGTAGAGAATCATGTCCCATTCGGGCTGGATGGTACTGGTCATGCCCTGGCGAACAATTTGCAGACCAAAAACCGGGGCAACAATGATCCCCGCCATGATGGACGCGAAAATCGCGTTCTTGAATTGGCTACCCATTACACTTTTTCCACTTCCGGTTTACCAAGCAAGCCAGTGGGCCGGAACAACAGAATAAGTACCAACACACTGAAGGCGACAATATCTTTGTACTGAGAGGATATGTAGGCGGCAGCGAAGGTTTCGGCAAGGCCAAGCAATACACCGCCCAACATGGCACCCGGGATACTTCCGATGCCGCCCAGCACGGCCGCCGTAAATGCTTTGATTCCGGCCAGGAAACCAATGAATGGATTGAGCTTGCCAATGGCCAGGGCAATGAGTACCCCGCCCACCGCCGCCAGCATGGCGCCAATTACAAAAGTGAAGGAGATGATCTTGTTGGTATCAATACCCAGCAAGTTGGCCATATGCAGGTCTTGCGAGCACGCCCGCGAGGCACGCCCCACCCGCGAATATTTAATGTAAAGACTAAGCGCGATCATGAGCACTACCGTGACCAGGATGATCATGATGCGGGAATACGGTGCGGTGACGATGAAGTCAGAGCCAATTTGCATCTGGAATGAACCGGTAACCAGCGCCGGCACGGCCATGTCACGGGCGCCCTGCCCGATGGCAACCCAGTTTTGCAGGAAGATAGACATCCCGATTGCCGAGATGAGCGGCACCAGGCGTGGCCCGCCCCGTAGTGGTGCATAGGCCACCTTTTCGATGGTGTAACCGTAGACGGCGGTAACCAGTGCTGCAATTAGCAGCATGCACAGGATGATGACGGGGATGGGCAGGCCGCTGTTGACGCCGATGGCCGACAACGTAACCAGGCCAACATAAGCCCCGATCATGTAGATTTCGCCGTGCGCGAAGTTGATCATGCCGATAATGCCATAGACCATTGTGTAGCCAATGGCAATTAGCGCATAAATGGCCCCCAGGGAAAGACCATTGAAGAACTGTTGTATCAGTTGGGGAAGAAACTCAGACATAAAACCGGACTTTCCATAGGGCCCACGGGACGGGGTACACCCCGGGGCCGGGAATGAGAATTACGCTCCGGCCGATGGGTAAGGCCGGAGCGCCGTCAAACATATCAGAACTCGAGCTGCTCCAGTTCGCCGTTCTCGTCCCACTTGAACACGGCAAACTCAAATTCTTTCAAATCACCTTTTTCGTCGTATTCGACCTTGCCAATGGCGGTATCGAAGGCGTTGCTATGCATGTAGTCGGCCACTGCGTCGGGGTCTTCGCCAACGGCCTCAATGCTGGCAACCAAAATCTGAACAGCGGCGTAGGCGGTCATGGTGAATGCGCCATCGGGGCTGCGACCGTAGGTTTTGAAGTGTTCCAGAATTTGCTCGTTGCCTGGCAGCTTGGTGAAGTCGGCTGGTAGCGTAACCAGCAAGTCGGCCACAGCGGGACCGGCAATGGCCACCAAGTCTTCGTTGGCGACGCCCTCGGGGCCCATAAACTGCGTTTGCAAGTCTTGCTCGCGCGCCTGACGCAGCAGCAAGCCCAGTTCAGCGTGATAGCCGCCAAAGTAGATGAGGTCCGGGTTGATGGACTTCAGCTTGGTGATGACGGCGGAGTAGTCGCTGTCGCCAACGTTGATGCCTTCAAACAATACGATGTCGACATCGGTGTCGGCCAAGCTGTCGCGCACTTGCGACGCCACCCCTGACCCGTAAGTTTGCTTGTCGTGGATGATGGCGACCGTTTTAGGCTTCAGCACATTGGCGATGTAGTCTGCCGCAAAAGGCCCTTGTTGGTCGTCGCGCCCAATGGTACGGAAGAAGTAATGCGGACGGATGGTATCGGTAACCAGTGGTGACGTGGCCCCCGGTGTAATGGCCACAATACCTTCTTGGTCGTAAACGTTGACCGCCGGCACGGTGGTACCCGAGCAGGCGTGCGCTACAGCAAACTTGGCGCCGGAGTTGACGACACGGTTGGCGGCCGGCACGGCCTGTTTGGGTTCGCAGCCATCGTCAATAAGCAGGGGTTCAAGCTGTTTTCCTACCACCCCGCCGGCCGCATTGATGGCGTCGATGGCCGTAAGCGCCCCGGCCTGAATTTGGTCGCCATACTGGGTTGCAGGGCCGGTCATGGGTTGCGGGATGCCGATCTTGATGGTTTCGGCCACCGCGCCACCGGCAGCCAGCATACCGACCATGACAGCAGCGGGTACAAGGCGATTGATGAAACTCATTCTTATTGTCTCCACATCGAAATTGGGTTGTTATTGAATGGCCTGAACGACTGCCGCCCCGCGTCATATCAAGGCTAGAGCCTGCTGCCGAAGGACGATTTCGTATTCTGACGACTTGGTATCGATGTGTCACTACGGATAAACCCCGTAGACGCCATGGTATTGTCCGAACAGCCACACTTACAACTGGACACTTAACGATTACATGTGGCCGGATGGATTCGGCCCCGGGCTTGGTACCGTTGATGACCGCTTCTATACACCGCCGGGTGCGTTCTCTGCACCCTTCCCTTTATGCGTTGCCCTCGTGTTGTTCGACCGCCGCGGCCGGACGCGCAAGGTTCCACATCAGTGCCCGGAACGGCGCCAGCATGGTGGTGTTGACGGCAAGCTTGACCACCAAGTCACCAAATAGCAGCGTGATCCAAGGCATGGTGGTGCCCGCAAAGGCCACACTGAAGAAGACGAACGTGTCGAGTGTGGCGGCCGCGACCCCGCCCAAGAGCGGTGCACGCCACCAGCGCTGGTGGCGCAAACGATGAAACACGTGGATATCAACGAGCTGGGCACACAGAAAGGCGCAGCCGGAAGCAATGGCAATGCGCGGTGTGGCTACCCAGAATGAGGCAAATAACGCGGCAATAAACCCGACGTAAGCAACGCGTCGCGCCACTTGCGGCCCAAAACGGCGGTTAAGCAGGTCGGCCACCAGGAAAGATACGGGGTAGGTCAAGGCGCCCCAGGTGAGCCAACGGTTAAGGGGATATTGCACCAACACGTTCGAGGCCATCACGATCAGCGCCATGATGCTGACGGCCAGCACGAATTGGCGCGTGGTGATGCGGTCAAACAAGGTGGATGCGCGGCCAGCTCCGGCCGCCGTAGTGTCTATATTGGAATGCATGGATCGGCGGTTCGACAAATTATTTCGAAAATTCTTCGGCAAGCTGTGCCGCGCGGTGCTTGGCGGCGCGCATGGCCTGATTGACACATGAGGCAAAGCCCTGCTCTTCAAAAACTGCCAGGGCCGCTGCCGTGGTACCCCCCTTGGAGGTAACGCGTTGGCGTAGCGTGGCCAGGTCCTCATCTGATTGACCGGCCAGGCGCGTGGCGCCGTCAACCGTGGCCAGTGCTAATGTGCGCGCCTGTTCGGGGCTGAGGCCCAGTTCGATGGCGCCCTCAATAAGGGACTGCAAAAACAAGAAAACATAAGCCGGCCCGCTGCCCGATAGCGCCGTTACGGCGTCGATCTGTGCATCGGAGTTAACCCACACAACCTGGCCAACGGCCGATAGCAGCTGGTGCGCAAGTTCGGCGTCGGCCTGGGTAACGCCCTCCAGGGCGTAGAGGCCCGACACGCCGGCGCCGATCAACGCGGGCGTGTTGGGCATGCATCTAACCAGGCGCGTAAAGGGTTGGGTCTCGGACCCCAGCCAATGTGACAACGTGGCCGCAGGAATACCGGCCGCCACGCTGATCACCAACGTGTTGGGCTGCAAATAAGGCTTGCAGGCCGCCACGGCGGCTTCCAGAAATTGGGGCTTCACAGACAGCACCCAAATGCGCTTTTGGGTGAGGGTGTTGTCGGGCTGGGCTGCAACGGTAGCGCCTTTTTCACGCCAGCGCTGCAATGCGGCAGGGTCAATATCAACCACATGCACGTTGTTTGCCGTGCAGTGCGTGCCGATCAGGCCGGTTGCCAGGGCCGTGGCCATGTTGCCACCGCCGATGAAAGCTAAACTCAATTCGGTATTCATGGGCGCTATTGTACGCCGGACGGCGTAGCGCCAGAAATAAAAATCCCTGCCGCGCGCGGCAGGGATAAGAGACAAGCCCTGTTTTTGTTTTGTGGCGGCCAGTAACGACCGTCCCTATGCTTGCCCTAATTGTTATTGGACTGCCTTAAGCCGCAAGGGCGGGCAGTTTTATTGGTAAACGGTTTTGCTGCCATCTTTATGCCAAGTGAAGATGTCGAACTTAAAGGAGTTCAGATCGCCCTGCTCGTCCCACGAAATGGTACCGATGGGCGTTTCGATGCTGTTCTCACGCAGGTAGGCGGCAACTTTTTCGGGGTCGTCTTCGCCCGCGCCGACGATGCCGTCAGCAATGGCTTTGGTAGCGGCGTATGCCGTCATCTGGAAGGCACCACCCGGGTCGCGGCCCTGGTCGCGGAAGGCTTTGACGATGTCTGCGTTGGATTCGTCTTGGGTGAAGTCGGCCGGCAGTGTAACCAGCATGCCTTCTACGGAATCGCCGCCAATAGCGTTGATGTCGGGGTTACCGACGCCTTCGGGGCCCATGAAGGTCACGTCAAGGCCTTGTTCGGCGCCCTGGCGAAGCAACAGACCCATTTCGGGATGGTAGCCACCGTAGTAGACGAAGTCAGCCCCGGAGCTTTTCAGTTTGGTGATGACAGCGGAGTAGTCGCTGTCGCCGGCATTGATGCCTTCAAACATGGCCACGTTGATGCCGGCCTTTTCGAGCTCGCTACGTACCGCGGCGGCAATGCCCTGCCCGTACGATTGTTTGTCGTGCAAGATGGCGACCAGTTCGGGCTTGATGGTTTCGATGATGAACTGTGCAGCGGCAGGACCTTGCTGGTCGTCGCGACCAATGGTACGGAAAATGAATTCAAAGTTTTTGCCATCGGTGACGGCCGGCGCGGTGGCCGACGGCGTTACCATGACGATGCCTTCATCGTTGTATATGGACGTGGCGGCAATGGTAGCGCCCGAGCAAACGTGCCCTACCACGTAATGGATGCCATCGTTCACAATCCGGTTGGCCACAACAGGGCCTTGCTTGGGTTCGCAGGCGTCATCGACAACAACGGCTTCGAGCTGCTTGCCCAACACCCCGCCACCGGCGTTGATTTGTTCGATGGCGGTATCAACGCCTTCTTTGACCATGGTGCCGTATTGGGTAAGCGCACCGGTGAACGGACCCGCTACCGCAATTTTGATTGTTTCGGCGGCCGCGGATGCGGAAATAAGCATGCCTGCAGCCAGGCCCAGTGCGGCTGTCAGGGGAGCAAATTTTAGTTTCATAGTTCCTCCTTGAAATACGCTGTAAAGCATACACCAGATATAGCGGGCTTCTACCCGTTTTCTAATCAGGGTTTTCGCTAGAGCTTGCCAATTCGAGGGCGGCGCTTGGCTGCGGATCCAGGTATTTCACGCCAGGCAACTGGCAGGCGTGGATGGCGCGAATCAATGCGGCAATGGCAGCGGGACGTGGAAAGCTTCGACGCCACACCAGCACGACACGGCGATCGGGCACGGGCTCTTCAAACGGTACGTATTGCAAGTGCTGGTTTTCAAGCCCGGGCATGGATAAGGAGCCTTTGGGCAACACCGTAATACCGATTCCGGCCGCCACCATATGCCGGATGGTTTCCAGTGATGAACCTTCGAATGTGCGTTGAATTCCCTCGCTGGTGGCCGAGTATCTGGACAATTCGGGGCATACCTCAAGGACCTGATCGCGGAAGCAGTGCCCGGTGCCCAGCAGCAGCATGGTTTCACTTTTAAGTTCGTGGGCACAAATGGCTTGGCGGTTGGCCCAAGGGTGGCTTTTGGGAAGTGCCACCAAAAATGGCTCGTCATAGAGCTCTTGCATGGCAAATCCCGTGTCGGGCAATGGCAGTGCCACAATGGCGCAGTCGATTTCGCCTTGCCGAAGCAGTTCAAGCAAACGGTCGGTAAAGTTCTCTTGTAGCAGCAATGGCATTTGAGGGGTGTGTTTGATCTGCGTTGGCACCAGATACGGCAACAAATAGGGGCCGATGGTGTGGATTACCCCGACGCGAAGTGGACCAGCTAGCGGGTCGTGCCCTTGCTTGGCCATTTCGACCAGATTGGCGCATTCTTCTAGAATTCGCTGCGCCTGCTCCACAATTTTGAGCCCCAGGGGTGTCACGCCCACTTCGGTGCCGCCGCGTTCAAACAGCACCACGCCAAGCTCGTCTTCCAACTTGCGGATGGCCACCGACAAGGTGGGTTGGCTTACAAAGCAGGCCTCGGCGGCACGGCCAAAATGGCGTTCTCGTGCCACGGCAACAATGTACTTCAGTTCGGTCAGGGTCATAGTTTACGTGCCGGCCGTTCGGGAAATGGGGTCAAGGCTTTCAACCCCGAATTAATTCTTCACGGCCACGCATCCATCGGTTGATATGTTTGTTGGCGTGCTCGGGATAACGGGCGCGCAGTAATGTGGCGGCTTCGCGCACGGGCTCAACCACCGCTTCGTCGACCTCTAGATCGGCAAAGCGCAATAACTGAGGACCGGATTGACGCATGCCCAAAAATTCGCCAGGCCCGCGCAGGGCGAGATCACGACGAGCAATTTCAAAGCCATCATCGGTTTCGTACATGGCGCGCAGACGCTGGCGGGCTATTTGCGACAGCGGCGACTGGTACAGCAAGACACAAATCGAACTGACGCTGCCTCGCCCCACCCGGCCGCGCAACTGATGCAGCTGCGCCAGGCCAAAACGTTCGGCGTGTTCAATAACCATCAAGGAAGCTTGCGGAACGTCTACGCCCACTTCGATCACCGTGGTAGCCACCAGAACGTCGAGCTCGCCATCTCGAAATGCTTGCATTACCGCATGCTTCTCGGTGGCTGACATGCGCCCATGCACCAGGCCAACGCGGGCATCGCTGAGCGCGCCGGTCAGCCGCTCGTACGTGTCCACTGCGGTCTGCAACTGCAAGGCTTCACTTTCTTCGACGAGTGGGCATACCCAATATACCTGTCGCCCACTGCGTACCTCGTTCAAAATATGTCCAAGCACTTCATCGCGCCGGGTGTCGTCTACCAGCTTGGTGACCACGGGTGTGCGGCCCGGGGGCAGCTCATCAATGACCGATACATCCAGATCCGCAAGGAAAGTCATGGCCAGCGTACGGGGAATGGGCGTGGCACTCATGTTCAACTGGTGAGGAACCAGCAATTGTGTGCCTTGCTGCTGATCACCTTTGCGGCTTAACGTAAGCCGCTGCCCCACGCCAAACCGGTGCTGCTC
>JAJUIY010000138.1 GCA_029267415.1 Alcaligenaceae bacterium | reverse complement strand
TGCATCGCACGTGCCCGGGGCCCGACTGGGGCGTGGCATCGACAGCATCAATTATGTCAACGCCTGAATTGTGTAAACTATCGTGCAATTTGGCGAGCAGTGCGCTATAAGCCACCACGCTGCCCAGACGCGGCACATTCAGGTCGTCGCGGTGTATGCGCGTGCGGCCCAACCGGCCCTGCTGTGACACATGCACGACGTGGATGTTGGCCGCGGCATCGGGCCACGCCCCCAGGTGCTGCAGCAGCACACGGCTGCCTTGGTTTAAAGCCAGTGTGCGTGGGTCGGGAATGTGGGTACTTGTGGTCCCCGCCTGTTCTGTAACGGCATGCTGGCCGGTACCGGTGTCAGAACGGTTTTGGCCCGCTGCCGGAAACTTGCCCACCAGCGCAATGCGTTCGGGCCGGCCGGTTTTTTCGGCCAGCATCAATGCCAGCGTGCTACCCACCGGGCCTGCACCGCTAATGATGATGTCGTGCGTCAACGTGGGCATGGTAACGGGTTTCGATTATGACACTTACTGTAAATCCGGGGTTTCATCGTAACAAAGTTGCAGTTGCCTGGCTTGCCAGTTTGCTGGGTATGTTCAGTGTGCATTGGTGGTACTTGGGCCGGCAATATGCTTGGTGCATGACCTTGTTCGCGGTCGTCATGCTGATACTGGCTCAATTTTACCCGGTGTGGTGGGACAGCCCGCCATTTCTTATCTTGTTGATTCCCGTCAGTGCCGGCATGATCGAAGCCCTGGTGCTGGCCTTGATGTCCGACGAGAAGTTTGATGCCCGTTACAACCCGGGCTCGCCTCAACGCACTGAAACCGGCTGGGATGCTGTCATCGTGGCGATTGTCACGACATTTCTGGGCGGCACTGTCATTCTGTTTGGCATCGCCATGGTGGTGATTCACGTTTATACCGCCATGGGCTGGCTTGACGGCTACACGCTTTGACGCATCCCTAAACTTTTCCCGGATCCGGGTGTCTTATCCGTTAAACTGGGCCCTACCCGGTCTTTCTCAATTTCAAGGGTGCAATGTTGGACTTTCAGTTACTGCTCGACTGGCTGACCCCGTGGGAGTTTTCACCCACGCTGGTGGCCGCGTTCATTGCAGGCTGCACGCTTTTTGTTCGCGGTACACGCGCACGGCGCGTGACCAAGGTGCGTCAATTCCTGTTCTGGACCGGCGTCATCATGCTGTATTTGTCCCTGCACACCCGTATCGACTACTACGCCGAGCGCCTCTTTTTTGCGCACCGCCTGCAGCATCTGGTGCTGCACCATCTGGGCCCCTTGCTTATCATGGGTGCCTACCCCGGCCAGGTGATGCGCGCCGGCATGCCCAAATCATGGCGTTATTGGCTGCGTGATTTCCGTAATAGCTGGCCTGGCCGCGCGCTTATTGGCGTGCTGACCAACCGTATTTTTGTGCCGGTGTTGTTTGTTGTCCTGGTGATCGGGTTTCTGATCCCCGTCGTCCAGTTTTATTCCATGCTCGACTGGCGCTTGTACCGGCTCATGAACTGGTCCGTCGTCATCAGCGGGTTTATGTACTGGAACCTGATTCTCGACCGGCGCCCCAGCCCGCCGGCGGTGTTGTCGCCCGGTGGGCGGGTTATTTCGCCCATTGTCACCACGGTGCCGCAAATGATTACCGGGGCCATCATCACCTTCACTGAATACGATCTTTATCCCATCTTCGACTTGTGCGGACGGGCAATTCCCGGCATGTCAGCGGTGACCGACCAGGCTATTGGCGGTCTGACGATGTGGGTGCTGGCCGGCTTTGTTGAAATGTTTGGTCTGCTCTATGCCCTGTCCACCATGATGCGCTTGTCAGCCAAGGGCCGTCTGCCAAGTCGCGTTTCCAAGAAAAACGTACAACGTCCGGCACCCCCGCGGCCGTCGACAGCGCTGTAAGCGTGGTCGTGCCGCGCCTGCCAGCCATGCTTATGTCTGTATCCAGTGTTGCGCGCCGTTCACCCTTTTCCGCCCGTTTTATTGCCCTGACGTTGTCGGTGGCGTTGTGGGCCCCACCCGTCGCGCTAAGCCAGCCTTCCGGCATACCCAGTATGGGCGCGGCGTCGTCGGCTGAATTGTCGCCGGCACTCGAGCGTACGCTGGGCGAGGCCATTATGGAGCAAGGCCGGCGCGACCCCACCTACATTGCCGACCCGGATGTCAGCCAGTACCTGACCGAGCTGGGGCGCGAACTGGCCCGCCATGCCAGCACCGCCTCGGCGCAGCCCATTACTGTATTTGCGCTGCGTGATCGCCAGATCAACGCTTTCGCGCTGCCTGGTGGCTACATCGGCATTAACAGCGGTTTGATGGTGGCGGCGGAAAGCGAATCCGAGCTGGCCTCAGTGGTAGCGCACGAGATCGGCCACGTCATGCAGCGTCACATTGCCCGTGGCATGACGCAAAGTTCACAAAGCAGTGCCATTATGATGGCCTCGCTGGCCGGCGCATTGCTGGCGGCGCTGGCGGGCAGCGGTGACCTTGCCATGGGGGTTGCCGCCTTTGGGCAGGCGGCGGCGGTGGATCAGCGCCTGGGCTTTTCCCGGCAGGCCGAACAAGAGGCGGACCGCGTCGGTTTTGACATGATGAAGCGCGCTGGCTACGACCCACGTGGCATGCTCGACATGTTTAACCGGCTCTCCAACGTGGCGCGTCTTAATGAGGGTGCAGGTGGTAACGTCTACACACGCACCCACCCCTTGTCCATCCAGCGGATGTCGGATATTGAAAACCGGGCGCGCGCCATACCGGCCGAACCGCGACGCGATAACCCCACGTTTTGGTACCTGCGTGCCAAGCTGCGTATTATGGAAGCGCGGGACGGCGTGGCGCGCAACAATGCCGTGGCCGTATTGCAGCGTGAGGCCGAACAATCGACCGGAATCAGGCAGGCGGCTGCCTGGTATGGTCTGGTGTACGATGCGTTGCGTCGCCAAGATATGGATGCGGCCAGCCAGGCCTTGGCAAATATTGGCCCGGCGGGCGCCGACTCACCTGAAGTGACGGCGCTGCGTATACGGCTGGCATTGGAGCAGGGCGATACCGCGCACGCTCTGGAGATGTCAGACAGCGCCTGGCGCCGCTGGCCCGACCGTCAAGCGATAGCGTTGGTGCGGGTTGATGCCTTGTTGAAGGCGGGGCGCCACGAGCAGGCGGCGACGTTTTTACAGGCGCGGGTAGCCGATTGGCCCGATGTGCCACGGTTTCACCAGCTGCTGGCACAAAGCCTTGAGCGCTTGGGCCGCCAAGTCGAAGCGCGGCGCGCCATGGCCCGCTACTATGAGCTTACCGGAGCCCTTCCGGTGGCGGTCGAGCAGTTGGAGCAGGCGCGCGGCCTTACCACTGATTTTTACCTGCAGTCGCAACTGGATGTCGAGATCCGCACCCTTAAAGACCGCCTTGTAGCCGACCGCGCCTTGCTGGAGCGCTTCCGCAACTAATGGGCTTATTCGCCGGTTTCAAAAAACCGGGCAATGCGCATGGGCAGCCAGCTTAACGTGCCGGGGAAGCGTCCGGTAATAAACCCTACATGCCCGCCTTCGGCAGGCTGGTGCAGCACGATATTATCGGAGCAATCGTATGAGTCGGGCAGCGATGGGCCGGGCACGAACGGGTCGTTACGCGCATTGAGTACCAGCGCCGGCACACGCACACTTTTCAGTAGCGGTTTGCTTGAGGCCCGGGTCCAGTAATCGAGTGCATTTTTATACCCGTGCATGGGTGCGGTATACATGTCGTCAAATTCGCGCAGGGTTTTGATGTGGGCCAGGCGCATGGCGTCGATATTGCCCGGAAACCGACGCGCTTTCTCGGCGACTTTGCGTTTCATGCTGCGCAAGAAATAGCGCGAATACAGGCGGCCCGTCCAGGTGTCTGAAAGCCGGTTTCCGCAGGCGACGAGATCGAGGGGTACGGAAATGGCGGCACAGGCCACTAACCAGCGGACACTGTCCGGGCTTTCACCATAATGCTTAAGCATTGCATTGCCGCCCAGCGAGACGCCGACACTGTGCCAGCGTGCATTGGGTACCCGTTGGCGCAGGGTATCCAGCATGAAGGCAACATCATCGGAGTCGCCAGAGTAATAGGCGCGGGCCATCCGGTTTGGGAAGCCGGAACAACCGCGAAAGTGCGCAATAACCACAATCCATCCGCGCGCACGAAAGTATTGCCCTATTGACTGGGCATAGTGACTGCGACTGCTGCCTTCCAAACCGTGGAACAGCACCAGCGCCGGAGCGTTGGGCGTAGCCCGCAACGCGGCCCAGTCATCATCTTCCATCCAGCGGCGGGCCGCGGTGTGCGAAAGACCGGGGTCGGCTGCGGCATTGGCGCCGCCGGCGAGGCGATCGGTGAACAGGCCTGGGCCGGTCCAGTCAAAATCAATGAAGTCGCCATCGGGTGTATTGACGCGATCACGTACAAACGTGATGCGGTGGTAGCGAGCCACCACCGCACCGTAAACGGTTTGCAAGTGGCCCCCCGGCAGCCATATCGGGCTGTGGCAGGGCGTGGAGTCGATCGTTGCTGACACGGTCCGATACTGAAGTGGCGGAGCAGTTAGCGTGGGTCAGAGACGTCGCTTGGTGTCAGCTGGTACTTGGCGCTGCAATACGGACAGATGGCTTGTCCGTCTTTTTCGATTTCGATATAGACGCGTGGGTGCATGCTCCAAAGCGGCGCTTTGGGGCCAGGGCAATACAGCGGCAGATCAGAGGCACTGACGGGAATGGCTTCGTCCCGGGGGGTGGCCGTGTCGGGGGCGCTACTCATATGAATGGATCCTGAACAAAAAGCAATGACCGGGTGACGTGTTACTTGGCGGGGACCAGCGTAAGCCAGTGGTGATATTTGGCGTTTTTCCCGCTGACGACATCGAAGAATGCCTTTTGCAATTTTTCAGTAACGGGGCCGCGTTCGCCTTTGCCAATAATGCGGCCGTCGACTTCGCGGATGGGCGTGACTTCAGCGGCGGTTCCGGTAAAGAAGGCCTCGTCGGCGGTGTAGACGTCGTCGCGCGTCAGGCGCTTGGTGACGAGTTGCAGGCCCAGGTCGGCGGCCAGGGTGTGCACCGTAGCACGGGTGATACCGGTAAGTGCCGAGGCGATTTCGGGTTCGTACAGGACGCCATTTTTTACGAGGAACAGGTTTTCACCCGCCCCTTCGGCCACGAAGCCGTCGGTATCCAGCAGCATGGCTTCGTCGTAGCCATGGTCCATGGCTTCGGCGTTGGCCAAGATAGAGTTGGCGTACGTGCTGGCGACTTTGGCGCGTGGCATCGTGACGTTGACATGCTGGCGCGCGTACGAGGAAATTTTGACGCGTATGCCTTTTTGCAGGGCCTCTTCACCCAGATAAGCACCCCAAGACCACGCCGCAATGGCAACATGAACCGTGGCGCCCTTGGGGGACACGCCCATTTTTTCGGAACCATAGAACACCAGCGGACGGATATAGCACGAGTCCAGGTTATTGCTTTGGACGGCATCGATATGTGCCTGGTTGATGGTGTCTTTGTTGTACGGCATCGGGATTTGATAGATGTGTGCCGAATTGAACAGGCGGTCGGTGTGGTCTTGCAAGCGGAAGATCGCGGTGCCCAGTTCGGTCTGATAGGCGCGCAGCCCCTCAAATACGGCCAGGCCGTAATGCAAAGAGTGCGTCAATACGTGTGTATTGGCCTCGCGCCAGGGAACCAATTTCCCGTCATACCAAATGAACCCGTCACGATCAGACATCGACATAGTAATCTCCTCGAAATAGATGGCTGATTGTACCAAGCCATTGCCCCTTACAATACCTGCCATGTCGTGTTCGCGACTGGCTAGCGTAAGGGCATAAAAATAATCCCTGTCGTGTCGAACCAGAGCTCGGGCAGGTGACATATATAAGACATACATAGAGTGGTTGAGGGCAAAAGAAGCATGAGACAGCAGGAGCGGGGGCCGTCGCGAATTCGTCAGATTCGACGTCAAGCCTTTATTAATGGTGCACGGGATGGCGTTGTGCCATTTATTGCGATTGGTACCTGGGGGTTCGTGACTGGAATTGCCATGGTCAAGTCGGGCCTGACGGAAAGCATGGCGACCCTGATGACGTTGATGGTGTATGCCGGGTCGGCCCAGCTGACCGCCTTGCCCCTTATTGCGTCGTCGGCGCCGTTGTGGCTTATTTTTGCCGCCGGGATGGTGGTGAACATCCGCTTTGTAATGTTTGGTGCGGCGTTGCACCCCTTCTTTCGAGAGTTATCGTGGCGACGGCGTTTGTTGCTGGGCGTGTTCAGCAGCGACATCACGTTTGTGTTGTTCATGTCCCGCTATAGCGACGCCCGCCGCATTGGAACATCGGCACAACTCTGGTATTTTTTTGGGGTGGCTATCCCCGGCTGGGCGGTGTGGAACGTATTCT
>JAJUIY010000204.1 GCA_029267415.1 Alcaligenaceae bacterium | reverse complement strand
CGCACCACCCACAGCCAGACAGGTATCGTCAGCACCAGCGCCAATATGACTTTGGCTGTGTGGGCTTCCACATACGCTTTCAGCGCGACGAAAACATCGGAGAAATTGTGTATGACCACGCCAGTGATGTGCGAGATCCAGGCAAACATTTGCCGAACCACGCTTTCGCCAAAAGTGAGCGCCACCAGAATGATCAGGAAAATGGCGATGGCAAGAATAATTCGTTGCAGCATGCAGCGTCCTTCAAAAGCAAGACGGGAAAATGCAGTTTACTCTGCGCAGGCCTGACGCACAGCGTGTTCCCATGTGCTCATCAGGCTTTCCGCCTGGTCGCGCGACATCTGCGGCGTGAAGACGCGATCCCTTTGCCACAGCGAGGTCAGCTCATCTTTGTCACGGTAGTAACCGGTTGACAAGCCCGCCAGCCAGGCTGCACCCAGGGCGGTGGTTTCAATATTGGCGGGGCGAATCACTGGGATCCCCAGCAGGTCAGCCTGGAATTGCATTAAAAAATTGTTGGCGCTGGCCCCGCCGTCAACCCGCAGTTCGGTCAGGGCGGCCCCACCGGAATCCAGGGCGTCGCGACTCATCGCCTTAAGCAATGACGCACTTTGAAAGGCAATGCTTTCCAGCGCAGCACGGGCAATGTGCGCCATTGTGCTGCCATGCGTAAGGCCGGTAATAATGCCACGTGCATTAGGTTGCCACCACGGCGCACCCAGGCCACTGAACGCAGGAACCACCACCACCCCGCCGGCGTCAGGCACGCGACGCGCCAACTCTTCGATTTCTTTACTTTCTTTGATGGCACCCAAGCCGTCACGCAACCATTGCACCACGGCCCCCGCTACAAATACGCTGCCTTCGAAGGCATATTCAGGGCGGTGGTCGGTTTGGGCAGTGGCCGTAGTGACCAGTCCGTGGCGTGAAAGCTGAAACGTGTTACCGGTATTCATCAGCATGAAGCAACCGGTGCCATAGGTGTTTTTTGCCATGCCTGGCTGAAAGCACGCCTGGCCGAACAGGGCGCTTTGCTGGTCACCCGCTACCCCGGCGATGGGAATCGGGTGGCCAAGCACCTCGGGGCTTGTCATGCCGAATTCAGCGGCAGAGGGCAGTACTTCCGGCAAGATGTCGGCCGGAATATTCATCCCCTGCAAAAGCATATCGTCCCAGCGGTTTTTGTGGACATTGAACAGCATGGTACGCGATGCGTTGCTGATGTCGGTCACGTGACGCTGGCCGCCGGTAAGCTGCCAGATCAGCCACGAGTCCACTGTGCCGAACGCCAGTTTGCCCGCGTCGGCCAATTTCCGGGCGCCGGGCACGTAGTCCAGCATCCACATTAGTTTCGTGGCAGAAAAATAGGCATCAATACGCAAGCCGGTGGCCTGTTGCACCGGCTCCTCAAAGCCTTGATCGCGCAGTTGTGCGCACAGTGCTTCGGTACGGCGGTCTTGCCAGACAATGGCATTATGGATGGGTTGGCCGGTCTCGCGGTTCCAAAGCAGGGTAGTTTCGCGTTGGTTGGTTATACCAATGGCGTGGATTTGGTCGGCGGTCAGGCCGGCCTTTTCAAGAACCTGCCGGGCGGTGTCGCGCTGCGCCTGCCAGATTTCGGCCGGATCGTGCTCAACATGGCCCGCCTGTGGGTAAATTTGACGTAATTCACGCTGGGCCATGGCAACCAAGGTGCCTTGCCGGTCGAAAACAATGCTGCGTGTACTGGATGTACCCTGATCCAGCGCAAGAAGGTATGCCATAGTGCCATCTGAATTATTGACGGCGTCAGTTTACCGGGCGTGCCGGGCTGTCACAAGCTTCGACGATCTTGTTCGATACAATGCGCGCATGTCGGGTGGCCGGATACTGCGGTTCGCATATCTGGGCCCGCATCTGTCTTGATTTTCAGCACGAGCACACACGCATGTCTTTCTCTTCCCAGCCCCTGCCTACCCGGCGTCATGAGTTGATTAACCGTCTGGCGGCCACGCCGCAGGCCGACCTTGTTGTTATTGGTGGTGGCGCCACAGGCCTTGGAGTGGCATTGGATGCTGCACTGCGCGGCCTGTCGGTGGTGTTGCTTGAAGCGCATGATTTCGCCAAGGGCACATCGTCGCGCGCTACAAAATTGGTGCACGGCGGGGTGCGTTACCTGGCCCAAGGAAACATCAAGCTGGTGCGGCAGGCACTGCACGAACGCCGCACACTGTTGCGCAATGCGCCGCACCTGGTGGGGAGGCTGCCCTTTGTCATGCCGGCGTATTCCTGCTGGGAAACGCCGTTCTACGGCGCCGGCCTGAAAATGTACGACATGCTGGCCGGCCCCGGCGACATTGGCCGTACCCGGTTTCTTTCGGCCGATGCCGTGCGCCAGCAGCTGCCCGGCGTGCGGACAGATGGCCTTAAGGGTGGGGTGTCATATTGGGATGGGCAATTTGACGATGCACGCCTGGCACTTGCTCTGGCACGCAGCGCGGCGGCGCAGGGGGCGCTGTTGCTCAATTACTGTGCAGTTACTCAGCTGGTTCATCGCGATGGCCGGGTAGCCGGTGTGGTGTGTGAAGACAAGGAAACGGGCAACCACTATACGGTGCATGCCAAGGCAGTGGTGAATGCCACCGGTGTGTGGGTAGACGCGATTCGTGACCTGGACGAACAAGGCGCCGCGGACCAACGGAAGGGCATGGTCGAGCCCAGCCGCGGCGTTCACGTGGTGGTTGACCAATCTTTTTCGCCGGGCGGGCATGCCTTGCTGGTGCCCCGCACACGCGACGGACGGGTGCTGTTTGCCGTACCGTGGCTGGGCAAGCTTATTTTGGGCACTACTGACACGGCGACGCCGGACATGCCCGACGAGCCTATGGCCCAGTCTGCCGAGGTGGACTTTATTTTGTCAGAAGCCGCCAAGTACTTGGCTACTCCGCCAACGCGGCGCGACGTGCGCAGCGTGTGGGCCGGTTTGCGCCCACTTGTCCGGCCGTCGCGCCACGAGACGGGCGGTACCGGTCGCTATAGCCGTGAGCATTTCATTGATGTCAGTCGTTCCGGGCTGCTGACAGTTACCGGCGGCAAATGGACGACCTACCGGGTGATGGCCGAAGATGTGTTGAGCCAATGTGTCCAGCACAAACTGCTGCCGGATCTGCCTGCCTCTAAAACGGCCACAACCTCATTGGTGGGGTCGTGGGCCGACGCGGGGATTGAACGCGATCTGAGCGGAGTGCCGGCCGGATTGGCGTCGTACGGGTCAGAGGCCCCTTGGCTGGCCACCTTGGGCGTCATTGAGCAAGATATTGTCCCGGGCCTGTCGCCCGCCATGGTGCGCTTTGCCGTGCGATACGAATATGCGCGCACGGTGGAAGACGTGCTGGCCCGGCGTTCGCGCCTGTTGTTTGTAGACGCGGCGGCTGCCGAAGAGGCCGCCGGGCCGGTGGGCGCCCTGATAGAACAAGAACTGCAGCGCAATCCTGAAACTGACGCTTTTATCGCGTTGGCGCGTCAATACCAAGCCGTGCCGTAGCCCCGCCGCGGCCTACGTGCGCTGTTCGATGGCCGGATAAAATTCGCGGTCTTCCTGCTGCATCCGTTCGTATACACGCCGCAGCACGGTGTTGGCACCGGCGCGGAAGCCTTCTGGGTCGTTGCTGACCGCAGCCGCATTGCCGTATTGACGGGTGAAGGCGATGAACGGTGTCGCAATATGGCCCATCTCCTCCTGGTAGCGCCGGCTCATTTCAGCCAGGTCGGAGTCTGCACCGTTTTGAACCATCGGATACAGGATGCGGTCTTCAATGGCCAAATGACGGGTAACCAATTGGCCCAGTGCTTTGACGCCGGCGGCGATGGCCGTGGCGTTTTCTGTCGTGCCGGCGCGACTTAAAACACGCAATTCATTGATTTTT
>JAJUIY010000189.1 GCA_029267415.1 Alcaligenaceae bacterium | reverse complement strand
CGGAACATGTTTTACTTTAAAAAAACAGACTACGAGAATCAAAGTGTTATTAAATTTTTTGCCACTTTATGCTTAACAGCACAACGAAAGTCGGGCCCTTTTACTTTGGGGTGCGGTCCATATCAGGCACGACGCATTTCCATTTTGGTATGGAATACCTCGGTGATGCCGTTGGTCTTGGAAAAGCGCAACATCCGCACGATGGGTTTCAGCCAAGATCGTAGTTCCGCTGCCTTAAAAGGGAGTGGTACCAGCGCTCCACCGTCGCTGCGCCAATGCGATGTGGTGCGCTGCCAGTTCTGACTTTGCAGATCACAAATTTTACTGGTGACTTCCAAGCGGCGTGAAGATCGGGTACGACCAGCGTGATATTTGCTTGGCCAGTGCGGATGGGCTGGCCGAGTTTAGAGCGAAATTTGTTCTAGCGATACTCCGAGTGCCTCAGCAATACGTTCACGTGTAATTTTTTTAGGCCTTGCATCAACGGCCTCCATTGCAGCGTAGCTGGGCTGGCGTATGTCTAATCGGGAAGCCATTTCCGTTTGGGTTATGCCAAGATATTCACGCCAAGCGCGGATTAGGCTCCAGTTGTTTTTAATCTGCATGCGCACGACTTCGTGGGGCACGCTGTCATCAGCGGGGATTCTGGCTTTTGCGGCAGGTTTGCCACCCGTAAGCGCCACATACTCGTCGTAGGGCAGCACCACAAAGGCCGGTTTTCCATTGGTTTTTAGGATCGTTGGGTGCATGTCTTTATTCCTTTAGTAAGTATTTTCGTTTTTCTTTTTAACTTGCTGTATATCCACAATTTTCACATCGGTGTCTGCGTCAAAAAGAACTCGGTAGTTGCCGATCCTCAAACGGTATTGGCATTGATGGTTTAACAGCGATCTAACGTTTTTTACGTTCGGGAAATTTTGTAGCGTATCCACGGCACGGCACCTCCTTCAGTTCGTAGCTGGTGCTGCGCCCGCCCGCATCCGATTTTCCCAGCACACCACGCGCGATCAGATCGTTGATGTCGCGCAGTGCCGTGTCCGGCGAGCACTTCGCAATGGCTGCCCATTTACTGCTGGTAAGTTTGCCTTCAAAGCCGTCAAGCAGTTTGTTCAACAACTTTACCTGCCGCTCGTTCAATGGCGTGCCTGCCCAGTGCTGCCAGAATCGCGCCTTGCTCAGTACGGCGTCGAGGGTATGCTGCGCCTGCTCGACGGCGCGATGGAGCGTGTCTAGAAACCACGCGAGCCACCCAGTAACGTCCAGCGACCGTCTTTGAGTCTGTTCAAGGATGTCGTAGTAGGCTTTGCGTTCGCGCTGGATCTGCGCCGACACACTGTAAAACCGCTGCGGAGTACCGTCGGCGCGCGCCAGCAGCAGATCACCAATGGCCCTGGCGATACGGCCATTGCCATCGTCGAATGGGTGCAGCGTAACGAACCATAGATGTCCGAGGCCGGCTTTAAGCAGCGGCGGTTCATTCGATGCTTCGTTCAACCACTCAAGGAAACGGCCGGTCTCGACGTCCAAACGATCAGCGGGCGGCGCCTCGAAGTGCACTTTTTGGCGACCAATGGGGCCAGACACCACTTGCATGGGGCCGGTGGCATCGTCACGCCAGCCGCCGACCTTGATCCTGGAAAGTCCGGAATAGCCGGTGGGAAACAGCGCGGCATGCCAGCCGAACAACCGTTCGCGCGATACAGGCGCATGACAATTAGCGGTGGCATCAAGCACCATTTCAACCACGCCCTCGACATGGCGGTCAACGGGAGCGAGCGCCCCGATGTCAACCCCTAGTCGGCGGGCGATGGAAGAGCGCACGGATTCAACGTTAAGCTGCTCACCTTCGATCTCGCTGGTCTTGACCACGTCCTCGGTGAGCGCCGCGAGGCTCGCCTGATCGCGCAGCGCCATGCCCACGTCGGCCAGGCGGCCCATCAACAAACCTTGGGCACGGCTGACCTCGGCCATCGGGCCGGCCAGCGCAGCCAGGTCGAAACGCCAGTTCGGCCAATCCCCAGACTGCCAGATGTATTCGTAATCGCCGCTATTCATGCGGAGATTATGAGGCTTAATCTCCGCATACGCAAGCTATTCTCCGCAAAACGTGCGGTGATAAGGGCAGCAATTCGCTGCACGAAAGGCCGCTGCACGTCTGCTGTGTGTCACCACTTCAGCCGTTAGGCCTATAGCGTAGTTACAAGAAGATATCCCCGGGGGGCTCACAAAAGACAGGGCTAAGCTGATCATATAATCAAGTCAGATGGCACGTTCACCACTTTCAGTGTCCGTTGATGACGGGGAGCCGCGTCGTGTTGCACACCAGTCCCGACCACTTTGTGCTGAAACCTTATTTCGCCACGATTCACTGCGAGCCAAACTGGGCGTGGCGCAAGGGCAGGCCGCCTATGCCCAATTACGATTTGTTTTACGTGTGGAGCGGCCATGGCGAAATGACGCTAAACGGCACGCGTTACGCGTTGCGGCCGCACACGTGCTTTTTGTTTCGGCCGGGCGATGTCAATAACGCGACGCACCGTCCCGACCATCCACTGGTGCTTACCTATATCCATTTTGATTTGGCCACGCCGCCCGCGCAGATTCCCGCGCCGCATCGGGTGGTAAAAGACTTCATCACGCTGGAAACCTTGCTTAGCCGTTATGTGAACTTGTTTCTGACGGATGTATATGGTGCCGAGGTTGAGGCCAAGTTAATCCTCAAACAAGCCATGATCCATCTGCTGCGCGAAGAGCAAGAAGCGGCGATGGAGCAAAGTGAGGGCAAGCGCAAGCAAGACGAGGCCATCCTGGAAGTGGCCAACTATGTGCGGGTGCATCCGGGCTTTCCACACAGTGTCGAGCAACTGGCCATGCGCGCCAATATGTCGCCCAAACTTTTTTCCCAGCGGTTCAAAGAGAAAATGGGGCAGACGCTGCGCTCGTATATTGTGGAGTCGCGCATCAAGCGGGCCGAGCATTTGTTGCACTTCACCGGCATGTCGGTAACGGAAACCGCCTATGCGCTGGGCTATAACGACATGCATTTCTTCAGCCGGCAATTCAAGCAATATACCGGCCGGAATCCTTCAGAAATTCGATAGTACGCCTCGGCCCGCTCCGCTTGCTCGTTCGTCTGACAACGGCCCAAGGAAAAAAGTGCACAGCATCGGTCCCTGAGTGTAAATGCAGGCACCCCTCTGGTTGCTAGACTGGTTTTCCCATGCGCTAAAGCATGCATCAGAGGGGTGCCGTGATGCCGTCCATACCGTCTAACGGTCTATACGATCCGCGATTCGAACACGACTCGTGTGGCGTTGCCATGGTTGCCCATATTGGCGCCGAAAGCTCACATGCCATTGTTCAACAGGCCTTGACGGCATTGCAGCGCATGCGTCATCGCGGGGGTTGCGAGGAAGCCTGTCAATTGGGCGATGGTGCAGGAATTCTGACGCGTCTGCCCGATGCATTGTTTCGTCAGTGGTGGCCATCGACATCCAACCCGTTGCCGCCCGTCGGGCAATACGGCGTCGGCATGGTGTTTTTGCCTTCTGACCGGGCCGCGCGTCGCCAGTGTGAGACGCAAATTGTAGATGCTGCAGAAGCTCTCAGTTTGCGCGTGCTGGCGTGGCGCGATGTGCCGGTAGATGAATTCGGCCTGCATGAAAGTGCGCGTGCCGGCCGCCCCTGGATCCGACAAATCTTTCTGGCGGCAGAAGCGGTTCACGGCATGCCCGAAACCCGGCTCGAACGCCGCCTTTACACGCTCCGGCGTCGTCTGGAAAAAGATATTGGCGACCCGGACTTCCATATCCCCAGCCTGTCGTGTCGCACGATTGTCTACAAAGGGCTGTTGCTGCCCGCGCAATTGCCGGCGTTCTATAGCGATCTGCAAAACCCGCTGTATGTGTCGCCTTTTGCTATGGTGCACAACCGTTTCAGCACCAACACCTTCCCCAGCTGGCGTCGGGCGCAACCCAATCGGTTGTCGCTGCACAATGGCGAAATCAATACCATCCGCGGTAACGTCAATGCCATCAAGGCATTGGAAGGCGGGCTGCACACCACCTTGTTTATTGACGCTCAGGCGGTGCTGGAAGGTGTGATCGACCCCCACGGCAGTGACTCGGCCATGTTCGATAATGTGCTGGAGCTACTGGTGATGTCGGGCTGGGCGATGCCTCACGCCATGATGATGCTTGTCCCCGAGCCTTGGCAGCACGATGACGAAATGTCGGCCGAGCTGCGGGCTTTCTACCAGTTTCATAGCCATCTGATGGCGCCGTGGGACGGCCCGGCCGCCATGATGTACAGCGATGGATGGGGCGTTGGCGCGTGCCTGGATCGTAATGGT
>JAJUIY010000246.1 GCA_029267415.1 Alcaligenaceae bacterium | reverse complement strand
TTTTCAGTTTCTGGCCAGCAGCAACACGATACTGTTTGCCGCCGGTTTTTATGACCGCGTACATGTGGGTATTCCTAAAAGGTATTTAACAATAGGGAAAACTGGCGCGAAACGCCAAGCAAAGCATTATAGGGGGTTTTCTCTTGCTTGTGCAAGCACTTATGGGTGTCGACCCAGTCGCAACCGCTTTGGCCCGTCATGAATCGGTTAAGTTTAAAAACCGAAGCAAGGGGAAAGCATTTCCGGAACGGGCGGGGGCGAGTTTGCGACAGCCGATTTTTTCGCGCCAGCGATCAGGCCGAGCAACTCGCCCCTGCCCGATGGTACAGCCGTGGCATGCCATAAACCCAAAACCGACGCATGCCATGAATCCATTAACCGACGCATGCAAATGGCCGTGCCTATAGGTGGGGCCGCGCCATGCGGCATCGCCTTGGCTTAACGCTTACGCGAAGTCGCCCGCCACTACGTCCGGTAATCGGCGTTGATGCTCACGTACTCGTGTGACAAATCACACGTATATACCTTCTCGGTTACGTCACCGCGACCCAACTCCACATGAATCGTAATTTCCGCTTGTTTCATTACCCGCTGGCCATCGGCTTCGTTGTAATCAGGGTGCCGCTCGCCTTGGCTGGCCACCAGGACATCATCCAGCCACAATTTGGTGTGACGGATGTCCAAGTCGTCGATGCCGGCATAGCCAACCGCCGCAAGAATACGGCCCAGATTGGGGTCGGAGGCAAAGAAGGCCGTTTTTACCAGTGGGGAATGCGCGATGGCATAGGCCGCTTTCAGTGCCTCGTCTTGCGAGCGTGCCTTGCTGATTTTGACAGTAATGAACTTGGTGGCGCCCTCACCATCGCGCACGATTTTCTGGGCCAGGTCCAGTGCTGCCTCGGCCAAGGCATCGAACAGCACGGTATAGCGCGGGTCGGCGGCCGATTCGATGTACACGCTGCTTTCGGCGGTGGCAATCAGGATGAAGGAATCGTTTGTGGAGGTGTCGCCATCTACCGTGATGCGGTTAAACGACTGGTCGGCCAAAGCACGCACGGTTTCTTGCAGCAATTTGGGGGACAGGCCGGCATCGGTGGCGAGAAAGCCGAGCATAGTGGCCATGTTGGGCCGGATCATGCCGGAGCCTTTACTGATCCCCGTGATGGTGACGGTTTCACCGCCCAACGCCATGCGCCGCGACGTGATCTTGGGTTGGGTGTCGGTAGTCATGATGCTGTGTGCGGCGTTAAGCCAGTTGCCCGCCGTCAGACTGTCGACGGCACGGGGCAGGGCGTCGATCAGGCGGTCGATGGGCAGGGGCTCCAGGATGACACCGGTGGAAAACGGCAATACTTGCTGAGGCCGGATGTTCAGCAGCTTTGCCAGTTCGCCGCAGCTGCGTTGCGCATGGCTAAGGCCGTATTCACCCGTTCCGGCGTTGGCATTGCCGGTGTTGATGACCAGCGCACGAATGTCGGGCCCGTTTGACAGGTGTGTCTCACACACAAGCACCGGAGCAGCGCGGTAGCGGTTGCGCGTGAAGACTCCGGCTACTTTGCTGTTTTCCGAGAGACGGAAGACGGTCAGGTCATTGTGGTCGGCTTTGCGGATACCCGCAGCGGCAATACCAATTTCGATGCCGGGGACCGGGTGGATGTCACGTTCGGACGGAATATGCAGATTTACGGCCATAGCGTTCGTATTATGTGATTCGTGTGGAAGCAATATTGAATCATACGATGTCCGCCGGGCGCTGGATAGCGGGCAGGTGGGTTAGGCGAGTGAAGGTAGCTGGCTGTGAATGCTGCTTTTTAAACGACCCAGCAGGCCATGCAGTGTCGTGCGGTCAGTATCGGGCAGGTCGCTGAACAACGTTTGAATCCACTGCTCGTGCACGGCGGCCATTTCAGCGAATGCTTTTTTTCCCGCCGGCGTCAGTCGGATCAGTGAACTGCGCCGGTCGTTCACCACTTTGACGCGTTCGACCAACCCTTCTTTTTCGAGCTGATCAGTAATGCCGGTGATGTTGCCGTTGGTCACCATCATATAGCGGGACAAATCGCTCATTTTCAGGCCCTCGGGAACGCGGTCCAATTGCGCCATCATGTCGAAGCGGGGCAGCGTGGTGTTGAACTGCGCCCGCAGGCGGCTGCGCACCTCGTTCTCGATCAGGTTGGTACAGCTTAGCAGCCGAAGCCAGAGCCGAAGTGCCTGGTGATCGTCGGGCCGTACATGGCTTTCAAGATCGGGGAAGTCGGGCAGTGGAGCGAGTTGAGCGGCTGAGTCAGTCATGGCGTTCTCGTGTGGTCGGCATGGGGTCCGTTACTTTAAATGTCAACGTCATGATACGAAGTAATCCATGCATGGGCTTTTACATAAATCAAATAACGTGCTGAAAATTTGTTTGCAGCCACAGCCTCGGCCGCTTTGGCCAATCCGCGCTGGACAGTGGTTCAGCGTATTGTGGGTACTGCACATTGCCGGCATTCGTTTTTGCCTATATAGTTTAAGCCTAAAGTATATTTTGGTGCAGGAACAGGTATAACAAGAATCACCAGAACAATTCCTCAATCGGGCACGGAGCGCGACGTATGAATGTCGTTTGCATTGGAGGAGGACCGGCGGGGCTGTATTTTGGCTTGCTGATGAAGCTGGCTAACCCGCGCTGTCGCGTAACAGTAATCGAGCGCAATCGACCGCACGATACGTTCGGTTGGGGGGTCGTCTTTTCCGATGCCACCCTTGAAAACCTGCAAAAAGCCGATAGCGTGTCGGCACGTCAAATTATTGATGCCTTCAATCACTGGGACGA
>JAJUIY010000087.1 GCA_029267415.1 Alcaligenaceae bacterium | reverse complement strand
TTTGTGAGCGCATCGGGCAACAGTTGCACCTGCATATCAATACAGGCCAGCAGCACCAATAGCGCCGCTCCCCAACCAATTATTACAAACAATAACGTTGGGCCATGCACCGCATAAAGCGCAGGAAACAGCGCACCGCTGCAGGCAATTGCGGAGCGCGAATGAGCAAGAGCGCGGCGGGCCGCCAGGGGCCGGGCGTGTCCGACATGGCCACCCATCAACGCCGATCGCGTCTGTCCGGAGTCGCTGCGGGCAATCGCCCGCCGTACCTGCCTGGCATCACCCCGCGCGGTGCCATCCACCCATATAATAGAGACACTTGGTCGTGAGAGCGTCATTTTGACGGCGCGTAACAAGCACGCACCATCGGGGTTGCAGCCCCTGTCCAACAAGGCGCCGTAATGGCGCGCCACGCCGGCACAATAGGCACCCAACAACGCGCCCGCCAGGGCTGTAAGAAGAAACGCTACCCACCACAGGATATCGATATGCTGCACACACCTTCTCCGCTACGGTCACGAATCACCACCAGTCTTGGTCTGATATTAGGGTTGGCGGTGCTGGCGGGTTGTGCCCAGCAAAAAGCACCCGGCTATTACGACGCCCCCAACGAAAGCACGCTTACCGACGCTCAACAACACGCACAAGGGCGTCGCGGCGCGCGGGCACCCTCACAATTGCAAATTGGCTTTGGCGAAACGCCGGAAGAGCGCGCGCGCCAGGCCGCCCTGGCGGCCGACGCCGCCGAAGCGGCTGAAATGGCCGCTGGCGGCACCGATGATGCCGTGCCACGCCAACTGCTTGAGCCCAAAACCTTTTTAGGTACGGTTCCGTGCGTTAGCGGCGAACCCGGCTGCGAGGCGTCCCGCCTAACCCTGACTTTGGCGCCCAGTGGCGAATGGCGCGCCCGCATTGAACGGGCGGATGGCCCCGTCGGTACCCCGGCCACCGCATACGGTTGCTGGAGCGTCACGGGCGCCGAGCCCCTGCGCATTATGCTGCAAACCCATGATGACGCCACCACCTCCAGCTTCACCTTTATTAACGACAATGTGCTGCGGGTCAATTTGTACAACGATGTGCGCCCGCTGCTGGATTACCGTCTTACCCGCCAAGCGGACATCGACCCCATCGACGAATTAGCCAGCCAACCGGCCCAAAGCTGCCGTTAATGTTGGTGCGGCCGGTCGGCCATCAGGGTGGTGATCACGTAAGGCGGGCATTTGCCCCACATGTAATTGGCCAGTTCGACGGCATTGCGGATGTTCAGCTTGCGGAAAATGCGGGCACGGTGCGCTTCAACCGTTCGCCGCGAAATGCCCAGCTCGTCACCGATAATTTTATTGGGGACCCCACGCGCAATGTAGAGCATGACATGGCGCTCGCGCGGGGTCAGCATGGAAAACTGGGGCAGCAGCGCGTTCACAGCGGTGGGCGCGGCATTGGATGCGTTCAACATGATGTCTCCTTTTGTTTTTTGGAATTGTTGAATGCATTCTGGCACGCTCTGCCCGTGGCGTCATTGTCAGAACGTCGTGGATAGAATAGTCAGCGACATTTTGACCCCGGCGTACAAGGTGGGGGACGCATTTCGCCTGCCGCAGTTTGCCCCTGGCGCACCTGGAAGGTGGACGTGTTCCGCCTGCGGTAATTTTGCCCCAATCCGGATGGGAGAATAATCGAACGCCGTTGCTGCCAGGAGCTTAAACTTCAAGGTTGTCGATCAGGCGGGTTTCTCCCAGCTTGGCGGCCGCCAAGATCACCAAAGGCTCACCCGCTCGGATTTCATCAATTGTGGGCTCCAGCAGGTCGCGCTGACGGCGGAGCACAAAATAATCAACATCCCAGCCACGGTCACCCAGCGCCTTGCTGGCATCGTGTTCGAGCTGTTGGGGCGTGTAATCGCCCTGCAGCACGCGTTGCCGCATTTGCTGCAGCGTGGCATACAAGGTGGCGGCTTCCGCACGTTCGTCTGCGCTCAGGTAGCGGTTGCGTGACGACAAGGCGAGACCGTCCTCGTCGCGTACGGTTTCGTGTGCCAGGATTTCGACGGGTAATTGAAACTGGCGACACATATTGCGCACCACCATTAACTGTTGGTAGTCCTTTTTCCCAAACACCGCCACGCGCGGCTGTACACACGAAAAAAGTTTCAGTACTACAGTGCTGACGCCGGTGAAGAAGCCGGGCCGGAACTCGCCCTCCAATATCCCGCCCAAGTCGTTCGGCGGCTGGATCTGAAAGCTTTGGGGCTCGGGATACATTTCGTTGACGTCCGGGGCAAACAGAACGTAGACGTCACGTTCGCGCTCCAGTTTTTCGATGTCGTCCGCCAGCGTACGGGGGTAGCGGTCAAAATCTTCGTTAGGGCCAAATTGCAGCGGATTTACAAAAATGCTGGCCACCACCGGGTCGCCGTGCTGACGCGCCATTTTCATTAACGACAAGTGAGCGGAGTGCAAATTGCCCATGGTGGGCACAAAAGCCACCTGCAACTGGCCACGCAATTGGTCACGCAACTCTTGAATGGTGTGTACTACTTTCAACAGATTTCTCCGTGGCGGCGTGCGCCGTCATCAAATTTGGGCCGGGTGCGGCGGTTTATGGCCGGGCCTGCTGGTTAGTGCCCGTATGCTGGTATCAGGCGGCAACCCGCATGTAGGCAAGCCTCACGTAAATGGGCGCGTAGGGCTCGGCCTGGGTAATTTCAACCAGGGATTCGCGTGCCAATTCAAGCAGCGCCAAAAAGTGCACCACCAGCACAGCGGGCGCATCCCCCCGGTCGAGCCGCTCGGCAAACAGCTGCCCAAACTCCATAAAGCGCACGTCACCCAGACGCTTCAGAATTTGGCTCATGTGGTCGCGCACGGACAGCTGCTCGCGTGTCACCTGATGACGCGCATTCAAGCGCGCCCGCTGCAAAATGTCAAGCCAGGCCGTGCGTAAATCGTCGGGGGAAACCTCGGGCAGGCGCTCGACATCGTCCATGCGCATCAGCGCCCGCGAATACAGGAAGTCACGTCCGGCCCGTGGAAGGGCGTCCAGCTGTTGCGCCGCCAGCTTCATGCGTTCGTATTCGAGCAAACGCCGCACCAGTTCGGCCCGCGGGTCTTCCACTTCTTCACCCGTATCGGCTTTCTTGACGGGCAACAGCATGCGCGATTTGATTTCCATCAGCATGGCGGCCATCAACAGATATTCGCCGGCCAGCTCAAGGTTATGCTCGCGTATTTGCTGCACGTAGGCCAGGTATTGATCCGTCAGCTGTGCCATGGGGATGTCAAGGACGTTGAAGTTTTGCTTGCGGATCAGGTAGAGCAATAAATCAAGAGGCCCTTCAAAGGCCTCCAGAAACACTTCCAGCGCATCGGGCGGAATGTACAGGTCTTGCGGGATGTCGAACAACGGCTCGCCATACAGGCGCGCCAACGCCACGCTGTCGACCACGTCAGGCGTGGTGTCTTGTTCGGGCGTGATCAGGGCGCCCAGTGCATTTGCGCTTGCCGGCATCCGACAGGCAACTTATTTCTGATAATAAACGTAGGGATCTTGGGGAACGCGTGCAGCGCGAAAGCCCTCGTACACCTCGGGGTCGAGGTGTTTGTCCCACAAGCGACCACGGCCCTCACGTTGACGAGCCTCAACGTCCGGATTGGTCTTCTTGTATTCCTTCAGGAATTTAGTGATTTCAGATTCAAAGTTTTTTGCCATGGCGTGCGTATGCTGAAAAGTTAAGCGAAATACGGCCACGGGCCGGCGCCCGCAGCACTGCGTATCATACCGGCTATTGTACGCTGTGCGCAGTCGGGAAGGGATGGTGTCCGGCCTGATGGCGTGCGTCGCGAGCGGCGTTGACGCCACAAACGGCCTGCATAACCCGCTGACACCCTACCCACGTTCAACAGCCTACCGCAAGCCGTCGCTTAGCGCCCGGCCTCAAGCAGCATAATCAGCTTGCAATCCAGCCGGTTGGCCAAACGAAACGTCAATTGCTGATGCGTCAGGATTTTGCCAGGCCCGTGGCTGAAATCACGCAAGCCCCCTTTACGGTCCACCACAGTGTGGCGATGCCACCAATGCGCAAACACGCGGCTGTGCTCAAGGAGCTCGTCCAGCAATGCCTTCAAACCGGGTTCATCCGTATGCAGCCCGGCGTCAGCGCGGAACTCGGCCACCACGCGGCTGGCGCGTTCTTCCCAGTTCACCACCAAGTCGCGCGCGGCCGGGTCCAAAAAAATAAAGCGCATCATGTTGGGCTGGGGGTCGCGCTGGGGCCAGCCCTGAAATAAGGTCAGCATGGGCTTATTCCAGGCCAGCACGTTCCAATTGCGATCCATAATATAGGCCGGGGCCGTAATGCTATGGACGCTGTCCGCCAGGCCCGGCGGCAGGGGTTCGGTGTCGATGTCTGCGTGTTGCGGGTCGGCGGTTTCAGCCAGCTCAAACAAATAGTGGCGCTCGGCCCGCGACAAAGACAGTACGGACGCCAGCCGGCCAAGCACGTCCGGCGAGACGCCAATATCACGCCCCTGTTCAATCCACGTGTACCAAGTAACACTGATGTCGCACAGCTGGGCAATTTCTTCGCGGCGCAGCCCCGGGGTACGACGCCGCCCACCCGAGGGCAGACCCACCATATCCGGCTGGATGCGGGCCCGGGCGCTACGCAGGAAGTCGCCCAGCGCCTTGCGACGTGCTGCCCGGCCTTGCACGTTTGGGCCCCTAGCGCAACACGCTGGCCAAGGTGCGGCGCACGTCGTCTTCGTCGCGTCCGCTGCGTTGGACGTAATCGTCCACCTGGTCCGGGCCAATATTGCCGACCCCAAAATACTGCGAGGCCGGGTGGCTGAAATAGAAGCCAGACACGCTGGACGCCGGGTGCATGGCGTAACCCTCGGTCAGCTGCATGCCAATGTCTTCGCACTGCATGACACGGAACATGTCTTCTTTCACGATGTGCTCCGGACATGCAGGATAACCGGGTGCCGGACGAATTCCTTGGTATTTCTCAGCAATCAGGGCTTCGTTGTCCAGTTCTTCATCGGCCGCATAACCCCACAGGTCGCGTCGGACACGGGCATGCATGCATTCCGCAAACCCTTCGGCGAAGCGGTCAGCCAGGGCCTTAAGCATAATGCTGGAGTAGTCATCGCCCGCATCCAGGAAGGCCTTGTCATGCTTCTCGATGCCAATGCCCCCGGTAACGGCGAACATGCCGATGTAATCAGCCACACCGCTGGACTTGGGTGCAATGTAGTCGGCCAGACATTTGTAATCCACACCTTGCCGCTTTTGTTGCTGCTGACGCAGGTTGCGCCACGTGAACAGTACTTCGGAGCGCGATTCGTCGGTGTAGATTTCGATGTCGTCGTCATTCACCGTATTGGCCGGATAAAACGCCACCACACCACTGGCAGTAAGCCAGCGGCCTTCAATAATCTTGCGCAGCATCTCCTGGCCTTCTTCATACAGCTTGCGCGCCGACTCGCCCACCACGTCGTCTTCCAGGATGCGCGGAAATTTGCCGAACAAGCTCCACGACTGGAAAAACGGCGTCCAGTCGATAAATTTGGCGATTTCAGCCAGGTCGTAGTTTTTAAACAGGCGGCGGCCAATAAACTTGGGTTTGGGCGGTGTGTAATTGGCCCAATCAATGGCCGGCCGGCCGGCGCGGGCGTCTTCCAGGCTGACCAGCGGCGTTTCTTTGCGGTTGGCATGACGCGTACGTACCAATTCGTATTCGTCTTCCAGCTTGGCCAGCCACTCGTCGGCCTCGTCAGACATCAGTGCCGTCGCCACCCCTACCGATCGGCTGGCATCCGGTACGTAAATGACCGGGCCCTCGTAGTTGGGCGCAATCTTGACCGCCGTGTGTACGCGGCTAGTGGTAGCACCGCCCACCAGCAAGGGGATTTTGCGCTCGCGGAAATAGTCGTCGCGCTGCATTTCGGAGGCCACGTACGCCATTTCTTCGAGGCTGGGCGTGATCAGTCCGGACAAGCCCACCATATCGGCGTTGACTTCCTTGGCCTTTTGCAAAATTTGGTCGCACGGCACCATGACGCCCATGTTTTCGACGTCAAAGTTATTGCACTGCAACACCACCGTGACGATGTTTTTACCGATGTCGTGCACGTCGCCCTTCACTGTGGCAATGACCATCTTGCCCTTGGATCGCACGTCACCGCCGGCGGCTTCAATCTGACGCTTTTCTTCTTCAATGAACGGAACCAGGTGCGCCACGGCCTGTTTCATCACGCGGGCCGACTTCACCACCTGTGGCAAAAACATCTTGCCTGCGCCGAACAGATCGCCCACCACGTTCATGCCGTCCATCAGGGGGCCTTCGATCACATTAATGGGCCGGCCACCGCTGGCGGCGATCTTCTGACGCACCTCTTCCGTATCTTCCACAATATAGGTGGTGATGCCGTGTACCAGGGCATGAATCAGGCGATCTTCGACCGATTGTTCGCGCCAGCTCAGGTCTTCTTCGCGCTTGGCCGTGGTGCCTTTGATAGAATCAGCCATTTCGACCAGGCGCTCGGTGGGCGACAAGCCGTCGTCCGGGTCCGGCGTGGACACGGGCGGCACACGATTAAGCACCACATCTTCGACCAGGTCACGCAGCTTGGGGTCCAGGTCGCTGTATACGCCCAACTGCCCCGCGTTGACGATGCCCATGGTCAAACCGGCCTGCACCGCGTAGTACAAGAACACGGCATGGATGGCCTCGCGCATGGGCTCGTTGCCACGGAACGAGAAGCTGACGTTGGAGATCCCGCCCGATACGCGCGCGTGCGGCAAGTTTTGGGTAATCCAGCGCGTGGCTTCGATGAAATCCACGGCGTAGTTGTTGTGTTCGTCAATGCCGGTGGCGATGGCAAACACGTTGGGGTCAAAAATAATATCTTCCGGCGGGAACCCCACTTCATTGACCAGCAAATCGTACGCGCGTCGGCAAATAACCTTGCGCTTTTCCAGGTTGTCGGCCTGCCCTTCTTCGTCAAACGCCATCACAATGACGGCGGCGCCGTATTTACGGCACAGCCGCGCGTGCTCCAGAAACTCGGCTTCGCCTTCTTTTAGCGAAATCGAGTTGACCACCGCCTTGCCCTGGACACAACGCAGGCCAGTTTCCAGCACCTCCCATTTGGAGCTGTCAATCATGATGGGGACGCGGGCAATATCGGGCTCAGACGCCACCATATTAAGGAAGCGGTGCATGCAGGTAGCCGAATCCAGCATGCCCTCGTCCATGTTGATGTCGATGATTTGGGCGCCGTTTTCTACCTGTTGGCGCGCAACATCCAGCGCCTCGTCGTATTTTTCTTCGCGAATCAGACGCAAAAACTTCTTGCTGCCGGTTACGTTGGTGCGCTCGCCCACGTTCACAAACAATGTATCGGCGTCGATGTTAAGCGGCTCGAGCCCGGACAAGCGGGTTTTGACCGGCACGGTGGGCACTTGACGCATGGGCAGGTTGCGTACTTTTTGGGCAATCTGGCGTACGTGCTCGGGCGTGGTGCCACAGCAGCCACCCACCATGTTGACCAGGCCTGCCTGGGCGAACTCGGCCAGCAGGCCGGAAGTATCGGCCGGGGTTTCGTCAAACCCGGTTTCGGCCATGGGGTTGGGCAGCCCGGCATTGGGGTACACACACAGCCAGGTGTCACAAATTTTGGAGAGTTCGGCAATGTACGGACGCATCAGGGCCGCCCCCAATGCGCAGTTCAGGCCGATTGTGACCGGCCGGGCGTGGCGAACCGAGTTCCAGAAGGCCTCGACCGTTTGCCCGGACAGAATGCGCCCGGAGGCATCAGTAACCGTGCCGGACACCATGACAGGCAGGCGAATGCCCTTTTCTTCGAATACGGTTTCAACCGCAAAAATAGCCGCCTTGGCATTGAGGGTGTCGAAAATAGTTTCGATGAGGATGATGTCAACACCACCGTCCAGCAGGCCGTTCAGCTGTTCGGTATAGGCTTTTTGCAGCTCGACAAAGGTAACGTTGCGGGCGGCCGGGTCGTTGACATCGGGCGAGATGGACGCCGTCTTAGGCTGCGGCCCCATGACGCCAGCCACAAAGCGTGGGTGCTCGGGCGTACTGAATTGATCGCACACCGTGCGGGCCAGCTTGGCGGATTCCAGGTTTTGCTCGTACGCCAGGTCGGCCATGCCGTAGTCACCTTGGGCAATGGCCGTGGCCCCAAAGGTATTGGTGCAGATGACGTCGGCGCCGGCCTCAAGGTATTGCCGGTGAATTTCAGAAATAATATCCGGACGAACCAACGACAGCAGTTCGTTGTTTCCGCGAACGTCCTTCGGGTGATCGGCAAAGCGTGCGCCGCGGAAATCCTGTTCACCCAGCTTGTATTGCTGAATCATCGTGCCCATGGCGCCGTCCAGCACAACAATGCGCCGGCCCAGCAGATGCACAAACTCGGCACCACGTGTATAGGATGAAACGGGATATGGAATAGCAGGATAAGACACGAGCAACCCTTGCTGAGAAACAGCACAAAGAAATGGCCATCCAGAACCAACAGTGAAAACCGTTGATGGCCAATAAGCAAAAGAAATCAAGATAAGTCAAGATTGTACCGCTTGACGCCGTGCTAAAATCCGCTCCGGAAGGTTTTGCTCCGGATAAGCTTATTCTTGTCTCGCGAGCCTCCCGGGAAACGAACGGTTGCCGGCACTGCCGCAACCTAAATCGTGCTGCCCCCGCAACGGTAGTGTGGCCCTTGCCACAAGCCCGACCCCGGCCTTTCCAAATCCCAAGCCGCCCCGCCCTGCCACCCCCTTGGCACCTGGCGAGGCATCCGTTCAACGTGTGCGGGGACGCACACTTACAGGGACTCACCATCCATGTTTCCTCTTTCGTATCGGCACCTCGTTGCCGCCCTCGGCTGTGCGCTGCCATTGGCCGCCGCCGCCCAATCCACGCCCGTTTCCCGTCTGGATCACATTGTTGT
>JAJUIY010000185.1 GCA_029267415.1 Alcaligenaceae bacterium | reverse complement strand
CTGGTTGATGTAGAGCTGGTTTCCTTTGTCGAATATGCCCCTAAATTCGACGAGAAGGATATGGCAAACCTTGTTAGTGAAGGGCGTAAGGCGTGGGGTGACGTGGGCGATCCGGCCGAATGGATTCGAAATCTGCGTGGGGGTCAATAAGTGGATTCAGTGATGTTGGATTCCAGCTTTTTGAAGTATTCCAGAATAAGTTCAATACCGACCCGCTTATAAAGCCTTACCAGCTAAGGCGGAACCAGTTCAGTACGGCGTCCAGCGGGCTGACATTCAGCGCAAAGTTGGCCTGCTGCTGCACAATGGGCTTGGCCCGATACGCGACGGAGAAGTACGCGTGGCGCATCATCTCCAAGTCGTTGGCACCATCGCCAATGGCGATGATTTGTTCCGGTGTGGCGCCTAGCTGTTGCGACAATTCTTGCAAGCGCGCCGCCTTCCCATGGGCGTCTAAAATGGTGCCTACGACACGGCCCGTCAGCGTGCCGTTTTTGATTTCCAGCACGTTGGCATGGCAGGCGTCCAGCCCTAGACGCTCTTGAAGCCGTTCGGTAAAAAACGTGAAGCCGCCCGATACCAGCAAGGTTTTGACGCCATGTTTTTTGGCGGTGGCGATCAGATTTTCTGCCCCCGGGTTCAGGCGCAGGCGCTCTTCAAGTACGTTCTCCAGTGCACTGGCCGGCACCCCCTCCAGCAAGGCGACACGGCGCGTCAGGCTTTCCGCAAAGTCCTTGATCTCGCCCCGCATGGCGGCTTCAGTAATGGCGGCAACTTGGGCCTTGCGGCCCGCCATATCGGCAATTTCGTCAATGCATTCGATGTTGATCAGCGTGGAATCCATGTCCATGGCCAGAATCTTGCATTCGCGCAGCAAGCGGATCTGGTCAAAGAACGCAAAATCCATGCGCATTGTTCGGCACATGTCGCGTACGGTTTCTTTTTCCGTGATGTCTGCACCCAGGATCCGCACAGCGGTGGGGCCAAGCTCCTGAACACCATCGGCACTGACTTGTGCCGCAATTTTTTCAACATTTTCCGGTGACAGGGTAGGGGACTGCAGAATCAGATGAGACATGATCGATCGCGCCGTAACAGGGCAAAGAAAATAAATAGATTCGATGTATATGCGCGCGGTGATTGGGTGTCGCCTATGGCAAGGCCGGGGCTGGCTTACGGTTAGGCCTAGGCCCGGGCGGGCTTATGCTTAGGGCAAGTCCACGGCTACGGGCAGGCTTACGGTTAGGCCAACGCCGGTTTGGCTCAGGCTTAGGCCACGACGGAAACACCGCAGGCGACAGTTTACCGTGTTCCACGGGGCGAGGCATTGACTGCGTCGCTAATGCACCAATCGCGCTTGACCGTCGCAGTCCAGGGAAATCAGGTGTGTTTCTACCGTCGTCAGGTTAATGCCTAACTCTTCAAGCAGCGGTGAAAGCACCATTTCTTCTAACGGGCCCACCACGGCATCGAGGAGCGCTCCCAATGTCTGGATGACCACACCCAGCAAGGGCAGGAGGATGGCGGGTACGTTGATGGCCGGTGCCGTGCCCCCGCCGCCACCGCCCGAGACTTGTTCTTTCAGGAGGTCGCTGTCCGCCAGGTTTTTGATGCAGCCTTCCACGCTGGGGTTCGAGCCTAGTAAGCCTTTGACTGTACAGCCGTTTCCAAGCAGGACGTCTCCTAGAACGTTCAGCAGACCATCCAGCAAGTTGGTAACCAGGCCTAGTACGCCTCCTACCAAATCCACAACGATACTCAGCAAACCAGGGTCCAGGCCGGGTGTGGCCTGCAGGTCATCCAGGCCGTCCCGAAGTTCTTTGTCTATGTGTTTGCTGACGTTTGTGCGGCATCTGGGCGTATCAGCCGTACAGTTAATGTCCGCTGCCGCCTGGGTCCATAATTCTCTGGCGATGGTTTCGCGCTCAGCCAATGTTGGGCCCCCAATACCTGGCGTTAGCAGCACGTTGTTGGCCAAGGTCGCAACAAGGCTTTCAGTCAAGCCGGACAATGTCTGCGTTAACAGATCGTGCTGGCCGTGTGTCTGGTGGGTTTCGTTTACGCGTAATTCGACGGTTTCCGGCTCTCGGGCAATGTCGATCGGGGATAACGGCCCCGTCACACGGATCAAGGGTGTTGGTTGGCCATTGATAAGCCGCCTTAACAAGGGCAAGTCGGCGCCAACATTGATCAGGTCGCCGGCATAGGCGTCCGGATCGTCCTGAATCCGTTGTGCGCAACCTTGGGCGGTTGAAAAGGCATAGTTGGGGTCAGCAGGGTTATCACTGAATCTACCGACGCACGTGGTGAGCAGGGCGGGCTGCACGGTGATTTCAGCCATCGGTGTGCCGTCGCTGTCCCGATGGCACACTTGCCCCAATGTGCCGGTGCCGTTTACGGCTTCGATCACGATGGGCAAATCGACGCTCAGGTCGGCTGAAAGCAGTGGGGTGTTCAATCCGTACGCTGAGTCATCGCAGTTGCCCAGGTCTACACACAAACGCGTAAACAAGCGGATGCTGGCGCTATGCGCCGTAGTGCCGGCCGGCCCTATACCAATGCTGGGGGGCTCTACCACGCTGGTGGCGACGGTGGCGTCAAGGATGCCGACGCTGTCACCGGTACCGAGTGAAAGGTTCGCGCCGTTTTGCTTGCTGGCGACGGCCGCCGCCATGTCCAGGATGGTGTCCAGCCCCAGTGCGGCGGTCAAGCCGGCGCTATCGGTGCTGACGGAACTTAAGCTGAAGAGCCCGCGCTCGCCCCCGGGTTCGCTAAATAACCGCACCTGTACATCGTCGCTTTGCAGGTTGGCCACGAGAGTGTTCAAAACCCCCAGTTGGTCAACGCTAAGGAGGCCGTCGTCGCCCACGGCGCGGATGGCCGCGTCGAGGATGCCGGATATGTTGGCTTCGGTGTCGAGCAGGCCTTCCATGTCTGCCACTGTGGCATTAACCGGCACTTCAAGCCCAAGTTGCTGCAGCAGCCCGGCGGGGGTAAGGGTAGCGTTGGCCAGGCCGTTGTAGTCCAGCACGGTAAGCTGCTGGGCGTCCAGCCCCACGGCGGCAAGTACGGCGTTTAAGGCACCGCCAGGGTCCAGCGCCAGCAGGCGTGGGCCCACGGAAAACGCCGCCACGGGTTCGGTAATGGTGTTGACGGCAATGGCGTCCACCGTAAGCGGTGTGCCGTCCGACATGAACGGCATAAACACGGGCACGGCGTAGCTAATTTCGACGCGTACGGCGTTGGCGTTGGTGGTGCCCGGCGAAAAATGCGTGGCGCTGGCGTTTTCAGCGGGGTTCCATTGGCCGCACTGGATGGTAGCCTGGTTGGCCAGTTCGCTGTTGGACAAGTTTTGCGCCAGGATAGCGCGCGCCTGGTTTAGCGCGCCAGGGCAGTCGGGCAGGCCGTCGGTGCCGGGCAGGGCTTGCGCACCGCTTAGCGAGGCCATGTCGGCCGCGTTTTGCAGGTTACGCTTCATGTAGTAGGTGTAGCCTACTTGCAGGGCACCCAGCAGGGCCAATGCCACCAGTACCACACCCGCCGTCATCACCAGAATAGACCCGCGCTGGTTGCGGGCAGAGGCGTTAGTGTGGTGTGCAGTGGCCGTGTTGGCGTGGTTCATGGTTGCCCTCCCGGGCCGGTGGACGGCGGGCATGGTGTTTTAGCGTCGCCCGCCGCAGCGTCGGCCCCACAAAGCGTCCCTGTTTCTTGTTTTCGTTTTAGGTGCATACTGTTTACAGTTACCGTAAATAATATGGCATTTTGTGACGATTGGATATGCTTAATTTCGACGGCGTTATACATGGCGGCACGCCGGCGGTTGCCGTGATTGCATGGGTGATGGCGTTGGCAGGGGGCACAAGCGTGCTGGCGCTGTTTGGCTGCCGTCTGGCCCACGCTTACGCGTTGGCACTGTCCGGCGGGGTGTCGGCCACTTGGCGTACGCTTTTCAGGGCAGCGACACGGGCGACGAGCCCAGGGTGGCGTTACAAAGTACGGGTTAGCGCGGTGGTTCTGTTTGCGCTTACGTTGTTTGTTGGCGTGGTGCTGATTGTGCAGGCAGGCGGTCATGGTTTTTCATGGCGTGCGACGGATGGCCCGTTTTGGGGGTTGGCTGCACTCCATATCGCTTTCTTCTATGTGTTGGGCGTTTTGGCGCTTATCGATGTCCGCACGGGGTTGTTGCCTGACGCGTTGTCGTACCCGTTGGCGGCAATGGGCTTGGTGCTGGCGTATTCGGGCTTAACCGTGACGTTGCCGGATGCCATGCTGGCGGCGGCCGCAGTGGGGCTGTTGTTGGTATGCGTGCGTGCTTTCATGCTGCGCCGCGGTGTGGAAGGCGTTGGTTTGGGTGACATCAAAGTGTTGATGGCGATTGGTTTGTGGCTGGGGGTGCAGGGGGCCTTTACCGCCATGTTGTTTGCCAACGTATTGCTGCTTATATGGGCAGGTATGCGGCGAATGGCGGGTGGCCCTCAACAACAT
>JAJUIY010000214.1 GCA_029267415.1 Alcaligenaceae bacterium | reverse complement strand
TCAGTGGGAACTTCTTCAGTGGGAATTGCCTCGACTGGAGTCTCCTCGACGGATTGCGGTTCGGACGGCGTAACCCGCCATACTGTGTTGGACAGGTCGTCCGCCACAATCAGGGCGCCCCGGGGGTCTACTGTTACGCCGACTGGACGGCCCCGGGTGGTACCATCGTCATCCCGAAAGCCTGCGACAAAGTCCACCGGCGGCCCGGCGGGTCGGCCGTTCTGAAAAGGCACGTACACCACTTTGTAACCCACCGGATCTTTCCGGTTCCAGCTGCCGTGCTCGCCCACAAATACGCCGTTCGCAAAGTCGGCTCCCATGGCCGGAACTGAAAAATCCACACCCAGCGCGGCCACGTGTGCCCCCAGGCTGTAGTCAGGCGTAATGGCGGCGGCTACCTTATCCGGCCGTTGGGGCCGGACCCGGTCGTCGATGTTCTGGCCCCAATAACTGTAGGGCCAACCATAAAACCCACCTTCCACCACCGACGTCAGGTAATCGGGTACCAGGTTGGGGCCAATTTCATCGCGTTCGTTAACCACCGCCCACAATTGTCCACTTTCCGGGTGCGTTGCCAATGCCGTCGGGTTGCGTAGACCCGTGGCGTACGGCTTGTACTCGCCGGTCTGTGCGTTGACGCGCCAGATCATTGCGCGATCCACCTCCGCCGTCATGCCGCGCTCGGTGATGTTGCTGTTTGAACCGATGCCGACGTACAGATACTGACCATCCGCGCTGGCCGTGAGCGCCTTGGCCCAGTGGTGATTAATGTCGGATGGCAAAGGTGTCACGATTTCCGGTGGGCCGCTGGCCTGCGTTTGCCCCTCTTCATAAGTAAAACGCACCAGCGCGTCCTGGTTGGCCACGTACAGGTCATTGCCCACCAAGGCCAGCCCGTATGGCGCGTTCAGGTTATAGGCGAACACGTTGGCTTCGTAACGTCCGTCACCGTCCGGATCACGCAGTAACGTCAGTCGATTGCCGCTTTCTACCGACGTGGTGCCCTTGGCTTTGATATAGCCGGCAATAATGTCTTTGGGCTTCAGGCTGGGGGCGTTACCGCCTCGTCCTTCTGCCACTAATATGTCGCCATTGGGAAGCACCAGCGTTTGTCGCGGAATTTTCAGATCGGTGGCAATGGCCGTAATGGTATAGCCGGCCGGCACTTGTGGCTGCTGGTCGCCCCACGGGGCGGGTTCGGCAATAACCATGTCGGGCATCAGACCGCGCTTGGGCTCAGGTAATTGTGGTGCTGCCCCGTATTGCAAAGGCTCGGGATCATCGCCGCAGCCGGCCAGTAACAGGGCAAATCCAACAGCGGCAAACAGGCGGGGTTGCATCATTTGATCACTCCGGTACGCGGGGCATAAAAACCAAACCAAGTTGCTGCGCAGGCAAGCAAGGTCGTGATGACGGACAACACGAGCCCCGACGGCATCGAGGCCCAGGCGTCGCGGGCATGCATCAGGGCGTTAAAGAACCCCACGATCCACGTTGCCAGCAGCAGCAAGGTGTAGATACCGTGATGCCGGCTGCGGCGTGGATGACGTGCAAGGTCGACAATAGCCAGGACGAGCGCAACGGCAGAAACAATCAGTCCGCCCACAATCAGCCACGATGCGAAGTTGTTCCACTGAATATGTGCGCTCTTCATATACGCAATATCGCTAATGGTGGCGCCCAGAAACAGAGGAACCATTCCCGCCAGAAAGATCGCCTGCACGGGATAGACCGGAAGCCAGTATCGGTATTCGGCGTGCTCAGTCACCACGATGTTCTCCTTGAAATAGGGGGACGTGGCACGGCGGCAGCAAATCGTATGCCCGTTTTGTAAAGGTCAGAGCACGCGGCACCGAGCTTTGCGTCTGTTTGCTTACGCTGTCTGTTTTTACGGATTACTCTATTTCCGGCCATGTGCATTTCTGGGTATAGCGTGCGTAACAAGGCGCGGAAATATTTGGCAAACCCTTTCAGGTTTCGATGATCGGAGTTTCAAGTACCATGTGAGGGAAGCCCGGACGGGCTTTTGTACGCTCCGACGGGCCTTATTCGATCCGCCATTCAAGGAGATGCAGCCATGGCAAACGTTCTGGTGCTTTACTACTCATCGTATGGGCATATTGAAACCATGGCGTACGCCGTGGCCGAGGGGGCTCGCGAGACGGGGGCCGAGGTTCAGGTTAAACGGGTGCCCGAGCTGGTACCTGACGACGTGGCGCGCAATTCGGGCTACAAGCTCGACCAACCGGCACCTGTGGCGACGGTGCAAGAACTGCCAGACTACGACGCGATTATTTTTGGTACAGGTACCCGCTATGGCAACATGACGGCGCAAATGAAGAACTTCCTGGACCAGACCGGATCGCTGTGGGCCAGTGGGGCACTGGTGGGCAAAGTGGGGTCGGTATTTTCGTCCAGCGCCACACAGCACGGTGGGCAAGAATCCACCATTCTGACCTTCCACCCCGTATTGCTGCATCTGGGCTTCATTGTGGTGGGCTTACCGTATTCGTTTCAGGGCCAAATGGGCGTGTCCGAGGTCATGGGTGGAACCCCCTACGGGGCGTCGACCATTGCCGATGGTGATGGCTCACGCCAGCCCAGCGCGATCGAACTGGAAGGCGCCCGTTTTCAGGGCCGTCACGTGGCGCAGATTGCAGCGAAGCTGGTGGCCTAAGGCCGCCCGCGTCCGTCAGGTGTAATGCTTATTGTGAGCGCCGGGAAATAGGGCAACCAATGCTAACAGCAGGTAGGCCGCGGCGGCGGCCTGCAGCACCTGATCCAGTCCGTAGAGCATTGCCACCACCACGGCGGCGCACGCGCCGGTTACCGAAAAAATACCGTTCAGTGCCCACATCCATGGCACGGTCCAGGCATGGCCGTTTTGGTGAAGCATATGCAGCGCGATGGGGAACGGGCAACCCAGTACCACGCCAAGCGGCACGATAATGGCGAGCGCAACGACGATGCGGGCAGCCAACCCGCCGGAGATCCATGCAGACAGCCATCCCGGCAGTGCAACGGTGTACAGCGCAATGACCGCCGCCACAGCCAAGGCAGTGACGCACAAGGCTTGCCGGCTGCGCTTCTCCGGAATCCAGCGGGTAAGCAGGCTGCCTACACCCATACATACCAGCAAGCCCGATAACAACACTGCCAGCGCCAGGACAGGTTCGCCCAAAAAGTAAGTGAGGCGCTGCAGCAGGGATATTTCAGTCAGCATGAACCCGGCGCCCAAGATGGAAAACAACAGGGCATTGCGTATAAGTCGCTGGCGTTGAACGCGCTCTGCCGCCTCAGGTGCAGGCGGGCGCAACCCGATCAACATTGGAACGGCCAGCGCCAATAGCGCTGCCACGAGCGACCCGACGGAAAGCGCCTTGAGTGAGGCAGGCAGGTCGGGTTCAAAGTGGTAAAAGAATGGCCGGTTATCGGTGACTGATGAAATGTCGTGTCCATGCCCGGCAATATACTTTTCCATGTCTGTCACATTGATGCGCCCCTGCGCCAAGGCTTGCAGCATGGGGTTGCCAGCGCCAGGCTGCACCCAATGGGGCACCCACGAGGCCGCAATGGAAAAATTGCGTTGCCGGATTTCGGCGTAGAGTTGACGCGATACCTGCGGCGTAAATGCTCGTTTGCTGATGGTCACAATGGGGTACGGGAACGAGCCCAATACGTAAATGTGC
>JAJUIY010000056.1 GCA_029267415.1 Alcaligenaceae bacterium | reverse complement strand
GTCTTCAACACTCGTGACGCACGATGCATGCCCAATCGCGCAGGAGCCCATTACAGAAGCACGGGCCGTAGCACTGTGGCAACTAGGGCTTACAAAAACGAACCACACCGTCGGTGCCCAAAGTACGTGTCAGCTTGCCCTCAAAATACAAGGCATGCAGATGAGCCAGCGCTTCTCCCATGGCAAAGGTCAGCTGATGCAGGTCCAGTTCGCGCCGGAAAAGCACGGGCACAACATCAGCAGCGCTTTTAGGTGTCGCGCAGGCCTCAAGCACTTCGGCCAGGCGGTCGGCATGGTGAGCGTGTTGCTGCGCAATGCGTTCGTGCATGCCGCGAAATGGTCGTCCATGTGAAGGCAGCACTAAAGTATCTTTGGCCAGCCCGTCGTAGGCGCGCAATGACTTCAAGTAAAGCGGCAGTGGGTTGGCATCCGGTTCGTAGTTGAACACACTGACGTTGGTAGAGATGCGGGGCAACAGCATGTCACCGGAAATCAACACATCCAGGCTATCGCAATACAACGAGATGTGCTCTGGCGCATGGCCATAGCCCGCGATGGCCCGCCAATCGCGGCCGCCAATAGATATGGCATCGCCGTCCATCATGCGCGTAAACTGACGCGGCATATCGGGCACCAGACCAGGGTAATAGCCGGCACGCTGGCGAATTTTCTCCTGCGCGTCAGGGTCACGCAATCCGTGTCGTGCAAAGTGCTCGGCCGCGGCCGCGCCATTGGGCCCCGCCATGCCTTGGCTGGTCGACGGGTCGGACCACAGGCAGGCGATGGCGTAGTCGGTCATGCTCATCCACAACGGCGCTCGCCAGCGTTCGCACAGCCAGTGCGCCAGGCCAACATGGTCAGGATGCATATGGGTTACAAGCACACGCAGTACAGGCAGGCCCTCAAGGGCGTTGTCAAACACTTCTTCCCACAGGGCTTTTACCTCATCACGCGCCACCCCGCAGTCGACAACCGTCCATCCCTCGCGACCGTCAATCTGATCGCGCAACAGCCAGACGTTGATGTGGTCAAGGGCAAAGGGCAATGGCATTTTTACCCAGCGCACCCCATCGGCGACGGTCAAGGCGTGGCCCGGCTCCGGTAGTGTGTCACCCCAGGGGTAGGTCAGCTTTTTCTCTTCAGGTCTCATGGTGTCTCCGCAGTATTTCCCGATGCCCGGATGGTCACTTTGTGGCATGATAGTTTACGTTAACGTAAACTGCCAACCCTACTCACGGTCCATTTTGCCCGTCATGCCAACACAATGCGCGGGGAATCGGAGGAGCCAATGAAACAGAAAACCTGGACCATCTCTGAACTCGCCAATGAGTTCTCCATTACGCCGCGCACCATACGCTTCTATGAAGACCAGGGCATTGTGTCTCCCACACGCGACGGTCTCACGCGGATTTATCATGCCCGTGACCGCACGCGCCTGAAGCTTGCATTGCGCGGGAAACGCCTTGGCCTGCCCCTGTCAGAAATTCTGAGCCTGATCAATATGTACGACGGCCCGGGCGGCACCGTCGCTCAACTGCACCACTATATGGAGGTGCTGAATCAGCACAGGCACACGCTGGAGCAACAGCGCCGCGACCTGGAGCAAACCCTGAGCGAAATTGAAGTGCAGCGTCAACGGTGCGAGGCCCTGCTTGCCCAGCGCCTTCAAGACGAGGGTGCTGAAGCGGCAGACAGCGCCTCGGGCTTGGCCGGCGACCACACCATTGCGCCCGCAACCCGCAGCGTGCGTAATCTCGGCTAATCACCCAAGGGTTTACCCTTGTGGTTTACGTTTACGTAAACGGAATATAAATACAACAGTCCACACATAACGGGAGCACACCATGAACCTACCGGGCCTTGACTTTGAATTAGGCAGCGACCTCGAAATGCTGCGCGACACAGTGCGTGATTTTGCACAAAACGAAATCGCCCCCCGTGCCACAAGCGTCGACGAAACCGACCAGTTCCCCATGGATCTCTGGCGCAAATTTGGCGACCTGGGTGTCTTGGGCATTACGGTTGACGAAGCGTATGGTGGCAGCAACATGGGGTATTTGGCACACATGATTGCCATGGAAGAAATATCGCGTGCCAGTGCGTCTGTTGGCCTGTCTTACGGTGCCCACTCCAACTTGTGTGTCAACCAGATTCACCGCAATGGCACGCCCGAGCAAAAAGAAAAATACCTGCCCAAACTGGTCTCGGGTGAACACGTCGGTGCCTTGGCCATGAGCGAATCCGGCGCCGGGTCTGACGTCGTCAGCATGGCATTACGTGCCGAGAAAAAGGGCGACCGCTACATACTGAACGGTTCCAAGATGTGGATCACCAATGGCCCAGACGCCGATACCCTGGTGGTTTATGCCAAAACCGATCCCGAAGCCCAACAGCGTGGGATCACGGCGTTCATTGTCGAAAAAGGCTTCAAGGGTTTTTCCGTGGCGCAGAAGCTCGACAAACTGGGCATGCGAGGCAGCCACACGGGCGAATTGGTCTTTCAGGACTGCGAAGTTCCCGAGGAAAACATTTTGGGCGCACTGAACGGCGGTGTACGTGTTCTGATGAGCGGCCTGGATTACGAACGCGCCGTTCTGGCCGCGGGCCCCCTTGGCATCATGCAAGCTGCCATGGATCTGGTGGTACCCTACGTGCACGACCGCAAGCAGTTTGGCCAGCCCATTGGCCAGTTTCAGCTGATTCAGGCCAAACTGGCCGATATGTACACGGCACTGCAAGCCAGTCGCGCATTTTGCTATGCCGTGGGTAAAAACCTGGACCGTCTGGGCAGCGAGCACATTCGCGACGTGCGCAAAGACTGCGCCGCCACCATTCTGTACTGCGCCGAGAAGGCAACGTGGATGGCGGGCGAAGCCATCCAAATCCTGGGGGGCAACGGCTATATCAATGAATTCCCCGCCGGCCGCCTTTGGCGCGACGCCAAACTGTACGAAATTGGTGCCGGCACCAGTGAAATCCGCCGTATGCTGATTGGCCGCGAACTGTTCAACGAAACCGCATGACGTTTGCGCGGGGCAACGATCCGCAACACGTCCACCTCCCGTGTTGTCGAACCGTCGGCCCCGCAGGCCAGCCATGATTTTTCTGAGCGATCATCAACAGGTACAGCAAGTGTCCCGCCCTCGCCTGTCCCCACAGGCGGTGGCGCACACTATCTTGCAGGGCTTCAATCGCCACTATTCGTTGTTCCGTTACAGTGCGCAGCGGGCCAAGGCGCTGTTTGAATCCGGCGATTGGCATGGCATACAACAGCTGTCCCGTGAACGCATTGAATACTATGACACCCGGGTGAACGAATGCGCGGGTGCACTTAACCGTGCCCTGAAAGGCAGTGATGCCGGCCTGAGCCCGGAGCATAACCAGACCGCATTGTCGCCAGAGCAACTGGCATTTTGGCAAGAAGTAAAAACGCAGTATGTGTCATTGCTGAGCGACCACAAGCAGCCGGAATGCGCCGAAACCTTCTTTAACTCGGTGTCGTGTCGCATTGTGCACCGCGACTACTACAACAATGACTTCCTGTTTGTGCGCCCGGCCATCGCGACCGAATACCAGGATACGCTGCGGCCGGCGTACCGCGTGTATTACCCGCTATCGGGCGGGCTGCAGCAGACCATCGTGAACATGATCGGCGACTTCGGGCTGGCCGCCCCCTTTGCCGATCTGCCGGCCGACGCACGCCGCGTGACCCGCATGGGCATACGCCAGTTGCGCCGCCGGCTTACCTCCGCCAACGACGAGCGCATTGCCCCGGACTGCCAACTGCATGTGCTAAACACCTTGTTCTTTCGCAACAAGGGTGCCTACATTGTGGGCCGGCTGATTAACCATGGCACTGTGCACCCGTTTGCCATTGCCTTGTTGCGCACGCCTTCCGGCCACATCACCGTTGATGCCCTGCTGCACACCAGTGACGACCTGAGCACGCTGTTCAGCTTTACGCGCGCCTATTTTCTGGTCGATATGGAATCGCCCGCGCCCTACGTGCAATTTCTGAACACCTTGTTTCCACGCAAGCCCAAGGCCGAGATCTACACCGCTATCGGCCTGCAGAAACAAGGCAAAACCCTGTTCTACCGCGATTTCCTGCACCACCTCCGGCACTCGCACGATAAGTTCGACCGCGCCCCGGGGATTGCCGGCCTCGTCATGACGGTCTTCACCCTGCCGTCGTACCCCTACGTCTTCAAAATGATACGCGACCGCATCAACAAAGAAGGCATGGACAATGCCACCGTGCGACGCAAATACCGGCTGGTCAAAAAACATGATCGCGTCGGACGTATGGCCGACACGTGGGAATACTCGCAAGTTGCCTTGCCAAAATCCCGCTTTTCCCCCGAGCTGCTCGAAGAGCTCCGGACCGAAGTGCCCAGCCAGATTGAAGAAACCGACAACACGATTATTTTGCGTCATGTCTATATTGAACGACGTATGACACCGCTGAACATCCACCTGACCCGAGCCAGCGATGCCAGCGTGGAAAGCGCCATCAAGCAGTACGGGCAGGCCATCCGCGAACTGGCTGCCGCCAATATTTTCCCGGGCGATATGCTGTTCAAGAACTTTGGCCTTACCCGTCTTGGACGCGTTGTCTTTTACGATTACGATGAAATTCAACGCATGACCGAAATGAACTTCCGTGCCATTCCACCCGCCCCCAATGAAGAGGCGGAGATGTCAAGCGAGCCCTGGTATCCCGTCGGGCCCAATGATGTGTTTCCGGAAGAATTCGGTTATTTTCTGTTGGGTAACCCGCGCGTTCGTGCGGCATTTCTGAAGTACCACGCCGACTTGCTCGACCCATCCTGGTGGCAGGCCATGCGTGAACAGTCAGCCCAGGGCCGCATCGGCGACATCTTCCCTTACGAAGCTTCGCGCCGGTTTTCACATTTTTTCAAACAACCCGATTGCGGAACTGCATCGCAGCCGCATTTTTCAGGAGCCAACCATGTCTGATCCTGTCGTGATCGTTTCCGCTGCCCGCACCCCTATGGGCGCCATGCTGGGCAGCCTTTCCAGCGTTCCCGCCTACGAACTGGGCGCGACTGCCATCAAAGCCGCGGTCGAACGCGCCAACATCAAGCCTGAAGACGTCGACGAAGTCCTGATGGGCAACGTGTTGCAGGCCGGTCAGGGGCAGGCCCCTGCGCGTCAAGCCGCCCTGGGTGCCGGGCTGCCTATCAGCGCGGGCTGCACCACCATTCATAAAGTATGTGGCTCGGGGATGAAGGCCGCCATGTTTGCCCACGATATGCTGCTGGGTGGCAGCGCCAACATTGTGGTGGCCGGTGGCCAGGAAAGCATGAGCAACGCCCCCTACTTGCTGTTGCGCGGCCGCGAGGGCTACCGCTACGGGCATTCCACTGTGTATGACCACATGGCGCTGGACGGCCTTGAAGATGCCTATCAGCGTGGTACGGCCATGGGCGTGTTCGCCGAGCAATGCGTGGCCAAATACGAATTCAGCCGCGAACAACAGGATGACTTCGCCCTGACATCGCTGGAGCGCGCACTGGCCGCCACCAGAGACGGCTCGTTCCAGTGGGAAATTGCTCCGGTCACCATCAAAGGGCGCAAAGGCGACACTGTGGTCGACACGGACGAAAACCCGGGCCGTGCACGTCCCGAGAAAATCCCTACACTGCGTCCTGCGTTTCAGAAAGACGGTACCGTCACGGCCGCCAACGCCTCGTCCATCTCCGACGGTGCCGCAGCGTTAGTCATGATGCGGGCCTCGACCGCCGAAAAAATGGGCCTGACCCCGCTAGCCAAAGTGGTAGCGCATAGCCAGCATGCACACGAACCCGAGTGGTTCACCACTGCACCGGTCGGTGCGATCCAAACTTTGCTCGAAAAGGCCGGCTGGACCAAGGACGACGTCGATCTCTACGAAATCAATGAAGCCTTTGCCTGCGTCACCATGGCGGCCATGGCCGACCTGGACCTGCCCCACGAGAAGGTGAACATCCACGGCGGCGCCACCGCCCTTGGCCACCCCATTGGCGCTTCCGGTGCCCGTCTGCTGGTCACGCTGATCGGTGCCCTGCGCCAGCACAACGGCAAGCGCGGCGTTGCCTCACTGTGCATTGGTGGCGGCGAGGCTGTCGCCATGGCTATCGAGCTTATGTAATTTTCAAACCAGAACGGCCGTTGGCCGTTCTTTTTTGTCTGCCCAGGACTAGCAATGCCCATCATACAAACCCGGGTCAACCCCCGGTCACAACAATTCATTGACAACGCCCGCACCATGCAGGAGCAGATCGACGATCTGAACCGGCAATTGGCTATCGTTGCAAAAGGCGGCCCCGAGACGTCACGCCAGCGACACCTGAACCGCGGCAAATTGCTGCCGCGCGACCGTGTTGAACGCCTGCTTGACCCTGGCAGCCCGTTTCTGGAGCTGTCCCCCTTGGCGGCACTCAATGTCTATAACAACGAGTCACCCGGGGCAGGCATTATTACCGGCATTGGCCGTATTGCCGGCAAAGAGTGCGTCATCGTCTGCAACGACGCCACAGTCAAAGGGGGCACGTACTATCCCCTTACCGTCAAAAAACACCTGCGTGCCCAAGAAATAGCCCAGGAAAACCGGCTGCCGTGTGTGTACCTGGTCGATTCGGGCGGGGCCAACTTGCCCAACCAGGACGAGGTGTTCCCCGACCGCGACCATTTCGGCCGCATCTTCTATAACCAAGCCAACATGTCCGCCCTGGGCATCGCACAGATTGCCGTAGTGATGGGCTCATGCACGGCAGGTGGCGCCTACGTGCCGGCCATGAGTGACGAATCGTTCATCGTCAAAAACCAAGGAACCATCTTCTTGGGCGGGCCGCCCTTGGTAAAAGCCGCCACCGGTGAAGAGGTGAGCGCCGAAGATCTGGGCGGCGGCGATGTCCATACCCGCTTGTCAGGCGTTGCCGACCACTTGGCGAATAATGATGAGCACGCCCTTAAGCTGGCACGCGACGCTATTGCGCGTCTTAACGCCCAGAAGCCGGCGCAGCTTGAACGGCGACCCGTGGTTGAGCCCCTGTACAACCCCGAAGAACTGAACGGCATTATTCCGGCGGACACACGCCAGCCCTACGATGTACGCGAAGTGATCGCCCGCATTGTGGACGGCTCCGAGTTTGACGAATTCAAGGCGCGCTTCGGCACCACCCTGGTAACCGGATTTGCCCACATCCACGGCATGCCGGTTGGCATTATTGCCAACAACGGCATCCTGTTTTCAGAGTCGGCACAAAAAGGCACCCATTTCATCGAACTGTGCTGCCAGCGCAAGATTCCCCTGGTTTTCCTGCAGAACATCAGCGGCTTCATGGTTGGACGACGCTACGAAAACGAAGGCATCGCGCGCCATGGCGCCAAAATGGTCACGGCTGTAGCCACCGCTGCCGTGCCTAAATTCACCGTGATCATTGGTGGCTCCTTCGGGGCCGGGAACTACGGCATGTGCGGCCGCTCGTACAGTCCGCGCCTGCTGTTCATGTGGCCCAACGCCCGTATTTCTGTGATGGGCGGCGAACAGGCGGCCAGCGTATTGGCCACGGTTCGTCGAGACGGCATCGAGGCGCGCGGAGGAAGCTGGTCTGCCGAGGAAGAAGCCGAATTCAAAGCCCCCATTCTTGAGCAGTACGAACGCGAAGGGCACCCCTATTACTCGACGGCCCGGTTGTGGGACGACGGCATCATTGCGCCGGCGGATACCCGCCGTGTGCTGGCGTTAGGCCTGTCTGCCGCCCTGAACGCCCCCATCAACGACACGCGGTTTGGCGTGTTTCGGATGTAAGGAATTAACCGTGTTTACCACTATCTTGATCGCCAACCGTGGCGAAATTGCCTGCCGGATTGCCGCCACCGCCCGTCAGATGGGCATTCGCACCGTTGCCGTCTACTCGGATGCCGATGCCAACGCACGTCATGTTGCGGCTTGCGACGTGGCCGTGCGCATTGGTGGGCCCGAGCCGCGCGACAGCTACCTGCGTGGCGACGTTATCCTGGATGTTGCGCGCCAGACGGGTGCACAGGCCATTCATCCGGGTTATGGTTTTCTGGCCGAGAACGAACAGTTCGCGCGCGCCTGCGCCGACGCCGGCATTGTATTTATTGGGCCGCCTGCCACCGCCATTGCGGCCATGGGCAGCAAATCGGCCGCCAAGGCCTTGATGGAAGAAGCTGGGGTGCCCCTGGTTCCCGGTTACCATGGTGAAAATCAGGACCCTGACTTCCTTCAGACCCAGGCCGACAATATCGGCTACCCCCTGCTTATTAAAGCCAGTGCCGGTGGCGGCGGAAAAGGCATGCGTATTGTGGAATCAGCGGCCGATTTCAAGGACGCCCTCCTTTCATGTCAACGTGAAGCGGCCAGCAGCTTTGGCGACGACACGGTTCTGCTGGAGCGTTATCTGCAGAAGCCCCGCCACATCGAAATACAAGTTTTTGCCGATACGCATGGCAACGTGGTGCACCTGTTCGAACGTGACTGTTCGGTTCAACGGCGTCATCAAAAAGTCATTGAAGAGGCGCCGGCGCCCGGCATGACCACCGAGCGCCGGCAGGCCATGGGCGAAGCCGCCATCGCTGCCGCGCGCGCTGTTAATTACGTGGGCGCGGGCACGGTCGAATTCATCACCGAGCCGGATGGGCGGTTCTACTTCATGGAAATGAACACCCGCCTGCAAGTGGAGCACCCCGTCACCGAAATGATTACGGGGCACGACCTGGTCAAATGGCAGCTGCTGGTGGCGGCGGGCCAACCGCTGCCCGTCACGCAAGACGAATTGACACTTGGCGGCCACGCCATCGAGGCCCGCATTTATGCCGAGAATCCGGACAACAACTTCTTGCCGTCCATTGGCCGGCTGGACGTACTGAGCTTTCCCGATCACGTCGCGTTTGTGGACGGTGACATCCGCATCGACGGAGGCGTACAGCAGGGCGACACCATCTCGCCCTATTACGACCCCATGATTGCCAAGCTGATAGTGCGCGGCGACAACCGGGACCAGGCCCGTGCCCGCATGATGCAGGCCCTGGAACAAATTGTCAGTGTGGGCGTGCACACCAACATCAGTTTCCTGCATCGCCTGATGCAAGACGAAAGCTTTGCGGGTGCCGATCTCGACACCGGGCTGATCGAACGCCGGCATGATTCGCTGTTTCCGCCACGAACGCCGGCCTCGCCGCAAACATTGGCGGTTGCCGTGGCCGCGCTGTTGGCGGCCCAGGGAATGCCCTCCAGCCACCGGTCCAGCCAACCCGTCCATCCCGACCCGTGGTCCGTCAACGACGCCTGGCGCATCAACCGCCAATATCGCCAACCTTTCTGGCTGGTCGACGGCGATGCCATTCGGGAACTTGCCTTGCGACACGACAATGGCGCGTGGACCCTGTGGCAGGGCGATGACACCTTTCCATTCCAATGGGATGTTTCTCACCATGACGCCGGCCGCCAAACTGTATCGATTCGCCTGAACGGAACACAACATCACGCCACCGTGGTGCATCACGCCACACACGTGCATGTATTTGAAGCGGGGACGGTGTACGTGCTGGGTACGGATGACCCTGCCCGTTATGGCGACACCAGCGACGATGCGCACCATGGCGGCCTGGTCGCCCCCATGCCGGGCAAGATCATTGCCGTTGATGTCAATACCGGTGATGCCGTCAAGGCCGGGCAACGACTGATGGTAATGGAAGCCATGAAAATGGAACACGCCATCGTTGCCCCGGCCGATGGCACGGTCGAAGAAATATTCTTCACGGTAGGCGACCAGGTGGAGGAAGGCGTCGAACTGATTGCCCTGGCCGACAACGAGTAAGGCGACATTTGATATCTGTGTACCCACACCGTGGACATGTTCGCGGTGTGGGTACGCCTTATTCGTGGCCAGTTATCGGCTAAGGCCGCGGGCGCTGATCGGCCAGACAGCCTCAACTGTCCGGCCACGGAACGCCACCACCTCATCATGCAGGTTAAAGGTGGGATCGCAGTGGCCCGGAATCAGCCTGACCTGGCTGCCCAAGGCAAGGCGATCCGCCCCCTCTTTGAGTTCCAGCATGGTGTGCTCGTCGTGGATGGCCACGCAGGTGACGTGGGGCATGCCAAACACCCGGGGGGCGCCACTTTCTGCGCTGGTCGACTTCAGGCCCAGATCAACGACGGCACGCTGCGGGGTGGGTGTGCTCATGACTGTGCCCAGCAAAAACAGGCTATGGCGAAACTCCAGCGCGTCGCCCCAGTCGAGCCGGCCGTAATCGTTGTCCATAAACGCATACGACCCCGGCTGAATCTCGGTGTAGACGCCGGTGGCCACGTCGAACATGGCCGTACCGGTGCCCCCGCCGGTGACCACGCGACAGTCGAGACCCGCGCCGGCCAATGCATCCAGATAACGGCGAATGCGCCGGGCGGCCTTCTCGGCCGCCTCGCGGCGCCGGTCGTGCGCCCGCTTATGCTGGATTCCACCGTGGTATGCCTGGATGCCGTCAAAACGCACCTGTGGCAGCTGCTGGACAGCTTGCGCCAGCGCGATGGCTTCCTGCGGGGTTTGCACGCCGCAGCGCTTCTGACCGATGTCCAGTTCGACGAGCACCCCAACCGTGGAATTGTGACGCACCAGCGCTTCCGACAAGCCGTGCAGCGCACGTAAGTTATCGACACAGACGGTAATGTTGGCGTGCGCCGCCAAACGGGCCAGCAAATCCAGTTTGGCCGGCCCGACAATTTCGTTACTGATATGAATATCGCGCACGCCGGCCGACACAAAACAGGCGGCCTCGGTAACTTTTTGACAACAGACGCCTTGGGCACCCAATGCAATCTGGCGCAGGGCAATATCGGGACAGCGATGCGCCTTGGCGTGGGGGCGCAATGCCACCCCGTGGCGTTCGGCCAGCACCTGCATGGTTCGCAAGTTTTCCTCGAAGGCATCCAGGTCGAGCACCAGGCTGGGCGTGTCCACCTGATCAAGGCGGTCGCCGGGCCGGGCCGCGGGCGCAATGGCTGGAACACAAACGGCGTTGGCGTCTGCAGAAATCACGTTGTTCATGAAAGCCTCGATCAGTTGAGCACGACACCCGGCAAGACGTGACAAAGGCTGATACCATTGCCCGGGCGGCGCCATTAGCGTAGCCCATTTTCCCGGGGGCAGGCCAGCACGTGGCCGAGTTGCCACGCACCCCGATTCAGCGTAAAGTGCCGGTTAGCTCCCGGTTAAGCTCCCTTTTTCCTTCATATTACGGCAACCGGAAACCCAAACTATGTTCGATATTCTGGTTTACTTGTTCGAGACGTACTACACCCCCCAAGCATGCCCCAAGGCCGATGTCCTGGCCCATAAACTCGCGGCCGCCGGGTTCGAACACGAAGAGATCGACGAAGCCCTCAGCTGGCTTCACGGTCTGGCCGAAACAACCGAGCAATGCATCGAACTGGCCACCACCGCTCACGATCAGGGCCATCGCGTCTACACTTCTGACGAATACCATTCCCTGGGTCAGGAAGGCATCGGCTTTATCACCTTTCTTGAAAACACCGGGGCCCTGCCACCGGTACTGCGCGAAATCCTCATCGACCGCGCACTGGCCGTGAACGACTACCCCATCACCATCAACCAGCTCAAAATTATTGCCCTGATGGTGCTATGGAGCCAGCAAGTCGACATCGATCACCTGCTGTTCGAAGAACTGCTCACCGACGACCACGGCCGTCTCTCGCACTGACACCGTTTGCATTCACACCGCGTGCACGGACACGATTGGCACTGACGCCCGGCACCATTGTGCAAGTCAGTAGTGCCCTCCAGGGGCGTGCTGCGTCCGACGCTAATTATCCGGCATTCAGTGCGTCTGATATATTTACCGCACCGGGGCAACCGCGACACCGTTGTCCCGCAAAACTTGCACGATGCGCGGATACCCCCTTATGATCCGCGCTATCGCTGCCTAGATGCGGTTAATGGAATCACATGACGAAGACGCTCATCATTGCCGAGAAACCCTCGGTTGCCCTGGATATCTCACGCGCGCTTGGCGGTTTTACCCGCCAGGGCGATTATTTTGAAAGCGAGCACTATGTACTGGCTTCCAGTGTCGGACATTTGCTCACCCTGGTTGCGCCCAACGACCCGGTACGCGGCAAGTGGAGCTTCAACCACCTTCCCGTCATTCCTCCGCAGTTCGAATTGGGCCCGGCTGACAAACGGTCGGCCGAGCGTCTGAAGCTGCTGGTCAAGCTGCTCAAGCGTAAAGATGTGACGCAAATCATCAACGCCTGCGACGCGGGCCGTGAAGGCGAACTGATTTTCCGCTACATCGTGCAATACGCCGGGGTCAAAAAACCCATTCAGCGCTTATGGCTACGATCCATGACACAGTCGGCCATCCGCGAGGCCTTTGACGCCCTGCGTCATGACGACGACATGCAACCGCTGGCCGATGCAGCCCGCTCGCGCGCCGAGGCCGACTGGCTTATTGGAATCAATGGCACACGTGCCATGACCGCGTTCAACAGCAAGGACGGCGGCTTCTTCAAAACGCCCGTTGGCCGCGTTCAAACCCCCACGCTCACCATCGTCATGGAGCGTGAAAACCGTATCCGCAGC
>JAJUIY010000256.1 GCA_029267415.1 Alcaligenaceae bacterium | reverse complement strand
GCTGTGTGTCGAATTTTTTGTGCTGCAAGACGGCACGCTGGTGGTGAACGAAATGGCGCCCCGGCCCCATAATAGCGGGCACTACACCATGGATGGCGCCATCAGCAGCCAGTTTGAGCAACAAGTGCGTGTGGTGGCCGGACTGCCCCTCGGGGCCGTCAACAGCCGGGGTTCCACGGTGATGATCAACATCTTGGGTGACATCTGGTTTGAGCCTGGCTCGGACATACCGCGCGAGCCCGCTTGGGCGCAGGTGTTGGCCATACCCGGCGCGCATCTCCACCTTTACGGCAAAACGCAGGTTCGCCATGGCCGTAAAATGGGCCATGTCAATGTGGTGGCGGCTGATGCGAGCGCCGCAAACGAGGCCGCGCGCAGGGTGTCTGATATCTTGCAGATTCCGTTCGCCGGCCCGCGCGGGGCCTGACGATGCACGAACCCAACAGCGTGGATGCGCCACAGCTTGAACAGGCCGCCCGGCGCTTGCTTGAAGGCGGCTTGGTAGCGTTCCCCACCGAAACCGTTTTTGGGCTGGGCGCCGACGCCGAAAACCCCGCGGCGGTGGCTCGCATATACGCCGCCAAGCAACGGCCTGCCGGGCATCCGCTGATTGTGCATGTTGCGCCGGGTGCCGATCTGTCATGGTGGGCAGACAGCGTACCGCCCGCCGCGCGTGCGTTGGCCGATGCGTTCTGGCCAGGGCCGCTTACGCTTATTTTGCCGCGCGCGGCGCGCATTCCGCCCGCCGTCAGCGGGGGGCATGCCACCATTGGGGTGCGCTGTCCCTCCCATCCCGTTGCGCAAGCGCTGCTGACGCGTTTTGCCGCCCTGAAGCCCGGAGGGCAGGGCGGCGTGGCGGCGCCTTCGGCGAACAAGTTTGGGCAGGTTTCGCCGACGCACGCCGAGCATGTGCGTAGCGAATTCCCCGAGCTGGGTCCGTCGGAACTCTTGATTCTGGACGGTGAACCGGCCACTGTTGGTATCGAATCCACGATCGTGGACGTTTCTGACCCGTCCGGGCACGTGGCTATTTTGCGCCCGGGTCATATTGGGCCCGAGCAGATTGCTGCCGTGCTGGGCGTTATGCCGGGTTGGGGAGGGAAGGCATCGCCGCAGGTTTCGGGCAGCCTGAAAGCGCATTACGCGCCGCGTACTCCTTTGTATCTGGTGGCAGCTGAGCAACTTGAAAGCGTGCTTGACGATTTTATGGACGGTCACGACGGCGATGTGCCCCGCCGGGTTGCCGCACTGGTTTTTCAGGCACCATCACAGCCTCACGAAGGCGTTGACTACCATCCCGCCGAACGCGATGCCCATGACTACGCGCGCCACCTATATGCTACGCTGCGTCGGCTGGACAACCAAGGGTACGACGCGTTGGTGATAGAAAGCCCGCCCGACGCGCCCGAATGGCACGCCGTACGCGATCGGCTTCGCCGTGCTGCAGCGGCGTTTGAAGGGTAGGGTCCGTACTTGCGGCGTAAGGTGGCGCGCCATAGGTAGGCGCCGCCCAAGAGCTAAGGCGGCGTTTGAGGGGGTAAAGGGGGTCGTTAGCGGGCAGGAAGCGCCCACGTACTGACGGCGTGAGCCAGCACCTCGCTGCCGTCCTCCGGAAAGAGATGGACTTCACCTGAGCATAAACGCCCGGTTTTCAAAATGCGTGCCTTGGCGGTAACGGCGCCGGGCGGGGCGCCACGCAGAAAATTAATACTAAGGCTGGCCGTGACGGCGTTGGGGTTGCCGGTGGCGCCGACGACCGCTGCATACAGCGCCAGATCGGCGATGGCCATCAGCATGGGCCCGGCAATGATGCCGCCCAAGCGCGTGTGCTCTGGCGTGGCCGGTAACTGCAGTGTTGCCAAACCATGCCCAATATCAATAACCTTGATGTCCAGCTGCGTGGCAAACGGGTGCTGCTGACGCAGTAGCTCGTAAAACCCTTCCGCAGTGATCTTGGGCTGAAGTGAACTCAAGGCCGAACCTCAATAAAAGTCGATGATGCCGATGACGGCCGCACGTCAGGGACAGTAAATATTTTTGAGCGTGGCGATCAGACGCACCAAATCGGGGTCGTGGATGCGGTAGTACAAATTCTGGGCCTCACGACGAAAGGTAACCAGCCCGGCCTCGCGCATGCGGGCCAGGTGTTGCGATAGCGCCGATTGGCCCAGATCCATATGGTTGAGCAGCTCGGTAACCGACATTTCCCCGTATTCCAGTAAAAGGCACAACGCCAGCAAGCGATGCTCGTTGCTCAGGAGCCGCAAGGTTGCGGCGGCCTTTGCGGCGCCTTCGCGCATGAAAAGTTCATTTCTGTCGCTGGAATTCATGATTACCTGAGGATGCTGATTAAGTAGTCGCTTAATGGTTGATGATTAAAGGTTGGTGGGCGCGCGGCTCGTCGCCGCAAAGCATGATAGCTAAAATATTTATATTATGCATAAGTATATGCTTATGCGGTTCTAGGCGGTCCCGACGACGCGGCCCTGTCAGTTCGGCCGAGCGTTTGCCGTATTTTTGGCAGCGCTGAGATTGACATCACATTAGAATGTTATTATATACTAATAATAATTCAACTTGGATGAGGATCTCAGCCATGCTCCGTTTC
>JAJUIY010000130.1 GCA_029267415.1 Alcaligenaceae bacterium | reverse complement strand
ATTTCCATCATGGTGTTGTCCTCTGCTGTTTAGGCGATCGGGTAAACGCGCCGCCGAATCTGTGCAAGCAGGCGATATGCCGACCTGCTGATATCCATAAGCACAGTGTATTGGACAATAAAGCGTAGAAAAACAGCTTTTTAGGCAAGGATTGTTCTAAATATGGAACAATAGGAGTGACTATGAGCATCAAGACTATATTTATCGAAGCCGGTGGCGGCTTTGATACCGTTTCGGTAGGTACCACACAGCCTCGCGACCCTGAAGCGGGTGAAATTACGGTACGCCTGTATGCCAGTTCACTGAACTATCACGATTTAGGCGTGGTGAGCGGTGCCATGGCACCGGCCGAGCGGCGCATCCCCATGTCCGATGGCGCTGGCGAAGTCATTGCTGTGGGCAAAGGCGTTACTGAATTCTCTGTTGGGGATCACGTCGTCAGCACGTTTTTTCCGGACTGGCTGGATGGCGAACCCAACCAAGGCGGCTTTGGCCGGGTGCCGGGCGATGGTATTGACGGGTACGCGCGCGAGCAGGTCACCATGCCGGCTACCGCATTTACCCATGCGCCCAAAGGGTACAGCCATGCTGAAGCCGCCACGTTAACTACTGCCGGCCTTACCGCCTGGCGCGCCCTGTTTGAAAACGGCCGCCTGATGCCGGGTGAAACGGTGCTGGTACAGGGCTCCGGCGGTGTCTCGGTATTTGCGCTGCAGTTGGCAAAAATAGCCGGTGCCCGCGTTATTGCCACCACCTCCACCCCAGAAAAAATGGCCAAACTTAAAGAACTGGGTGCTGACGACGTCATCAACTATCGTGATGACCCCAACTGGGGCAAGACGGCCCTGGAGCTGACGGGCGGGCGTGGGGTAGACCACGTCATCGAAGTGGGTGGGCCAGCAACCTTGGTGCAGTCCATCAAGGCCACACGTGAGGGTGGGCATATCGCCATTATTGGTGTGCTTAGCGGGGTGAACAGCGAACTTCCCCTTGGGCTGGCGCTAGTAAAACAGGTGCGCTTGCAGGCGCTGATCGTGGGCAGCCGCCGCCATCAGCAAAACTTTGTGCGTGCCATCGAGCAAAACGGCTTGCGTCCGATTATTGACAAGCACTTCGCCCTGGATGACATGGTCGAGGCCTTCCAGTACCAAGCCAGTGGACAGCACTTCGGAAAAATTATCCTGGATATTTAATATGGGTGTACGCTAACGGACGGGGCGCGGGGGCGCGCCCAAGCACCGACGCAAAGGGCGGCTATGACACACACCCAGGTGGCAGAAATTGAACGCATAATCGGGCGGACCGTTCGCCGTGATATTGACCGTATGGTGGCCCATGCTCGCGGCAACCTTGAACGTGCGGCCCAAACAATATTGCAGCATCCCACGCCGCATGTGGGCATCGTGACCGGCTTCTTCTTTGAGCATGCCGACCCGCCATCGCCCGAAACCGACGGCTTGGGCGGCGCCGGCCACATTGCCGCGGCGCTGGCCCATTATGGCGCCAACGTTACGGTTATTACGGATGCCCCCTGCGCCAAAGCTGTCTGGGCCGTCGTGGACGCCATCCCCGAAGACATCGACCTGGAAATTACCGCCGTTAGCGAACGATCGGTGCGCCGCCTGCGCGACCGCTTGCAGCACGGCCCCACACCGCTGACGCACCTGGTCGCCATTGAGCGCGTGGCACCGGGCTCTGACGGCCGGCCGCACCGCGAACACGGCTGGGACATGAGCCGTGTTACCGCGCCCCTGCATTTATTGTTTGACGAGGCGGGCTGGCACCGCCCATGGACCACCATTGGCATCGGTGACGGCGGTAACGAAATTGGCATGGGCTCGCTGCCCACGGACATCATCAACGACGACATCCACAACGGACCACTGATTGCCTCCACCATACCGGCAGACCACTTGGTTGTTGCCGGGGTGTCGAACTGGGGTGGCTACGGCCTGGTTGCCGCCATGGCCGCGTTGACGCCGGAGAAGAAACCACGGCTGCTGAAATACCTGAACCGCGAGTTTGACCTGGCCCTACTGACTGCCGCCGTGGAAACCGGCCAAGCGGTGGACGACAGCCAACCCGATCGTAAAGGCACCCCCCGAATGTCGGTGGATTGTGTGCCCTGGGAAGAGCACGCGAAAGTTATTGATGCGTTGCTGGGGGTGGTGGTGGGTGCGTAGAGCTTCTTTATATTGCTCAGGCGGTGTGCTATGCGTTTTTACGCGGCCGCGGTCAGCCTCTTCGTTAGATTGACGTTTCCCGTACAGCCCGTGTGCCACATCGGGCAGCGACCCCCGAGCTCGTAGCTGAGGACACCGTGTTGGCGGTCCGTGGACGCCATGGCAATACGTGTGGCGCCGTACTGCGGGCGGGCTGCGCCTTGATTTCAAGATAGCGCATGCACGTCACCCTCAAGAATGAGGCGAAATTTGGCGTTTCTCCACGAAATGCATAGACCTCGTCGTGCAGTTCTGCAATGAGTTCGTTTGTAGTGACATTATTCTCCTGTGCAATAGCGGCCAGTGTGTCCCAGAACAGGTTTTCAAGCTTGATGCTGGTGACTACCTTGGAAATGCGTACAGACCGGGTTCGGGACTCATACATAATCGGGTCTGTGTGGGAATAAATATGACACATGTGGCTCCCCTGCCCATTTAAATATTTATATGATCGCCGGTATCATGCCGTCATGAACGGGCGGATACCGGCGATATGGTTTGGACACGTCCGTTATAGCTCGTGGCGGCTCATGCTGTCAGCAATATATTCTGCCTGTCTGATAGCCAGAGCGACAATCGTAAGTGTCGGGTTTTCCGCTGCACTGGTCGTGAATTGGCTTCCGTCCGAAATGAAGAGGTTCGGAATGTCGTGAGTTTGTCCGTGCTTGTTGCATACCCCGTCTTCCGGTTTTTCGCTCATGCGACATGTGCCCAGGTTGTGCGTAGAAGGGTAGGGTGGTGTGCGGAAGGTTCGTTTGGCCCCTGCCGCCTCGTATAGTGCCGTACTCTGTTTGTAGGCGTGTTCGCGCATGGCAATGTCATTCGCGTGGTCATCGTAGTGGACGTTTGCAGCGGGCAGGTTGTATTGGTCTTTTGCCTCGCTGTCTAAGGTGATGCGGTTGGTCTCTTGCGGCATGTCTTCACCAACAATCCACAGCCCGGCAGTATAGATATAGTCATCCATAAACGAAGCGAATTCTTCGCCCCACGAGCCCGGATTGAGGAACGCGGCGTAGAAGGCTAAGCCCAGGCTGATGGTCTCAAGCTCGTATCCCCCGACGAACCCGCGTGAGGGGTCGTGGATCGCTTCATCTTGGACGATGCCTGCCATGGTTGTACCGCGGTACATATGCACGGGCTCATCAAACACCGCATAAACCGAGCCGGTAGTATGGCGCATGTAGTTGCGCCCAACTTGTCCGGAACTGTTGGCAAGGCCGTCTTTGAATTTGCCGGATTGAGACAGTAATAACAGGCGCGGGGTTTCAATCGAGTTGCCGGCGACGCAGACAATGCGGGCTTTTTGACGCTGCTCGTTGCCATCTTTATCAAAGTACACAACGGCGTTGACCTTACCTTGATCGTCATGCTCGATTTTATGCACATGGCACTCAGTTCTCAGGTCGAGGTTTCCGGTGCGCTCAGCGTTTGGAATCTCCGTGTAAAGCGTAGACCATTTCGCACCCATCTTACAGCCCTGGAAGCAAAACCCTTGTTGCGTACAGGCGTTACGTCCGTCATTGACCACGCTATTAATGGCCATGCGTCCGGTATGAACTTCTTTATATCCCAACTTCGTGGCACCGTTGTAAAGCACTTTGAAGTTATTGTTGCCTGGCAGTCCTGGTAGGCCATTGGTGCGTGTTACGCCCATTTTCTTTTCAGCGCGAGCGTAATAAGGCTCGATATCCGCCATACTAATAGGCCAATCCAGAAGGTTCGCTCCCTGGATTTCGCCGTATGTAGTGCGTGCTTTGAACGCCCAATCTGGAATCCGCAGCGACGCGCCGGCCCAGTGAGTGGTGGTGCCACCAACGGTTTTACATATCCACGCAGGAAGATTGGGGAAATCTTTGCTTAAGCGAATGGAGCCTGATGTGACGCGGTTGTCCAGCCAGGCCAACTGTGCAAACGACTTCCACTCGTCCTGAATGAAGGTCGTGGGGCTTTGGCGTGCACCCGCTTCTAAAAGCACTACTTTTACGCCCTTCTGGCACAGTTCGTTGGCCAGTGTTCCACCCCCTGCGCCCGATCCAATAATGACAACGACGCTATCGTCGGAATAGTCGAATTTATTCATAATTGTCTCCTGATGGCTATAACTAGATAACGGCCGGGCTCGCTTCCTCTGATGGCTCTGGCAGCCAGGTCAGGTCATCGAAGCCACGACGCAAATAGCCACCCTTGCTATACGCTTCGCCCTCATAGCCGAAATGCGAATACGCCATCTCGTTGTCATAAATGGAATGGATGCACTGGCCGCGTACAAGCTGGAAAAACGCGTCGTTCTCCATGCTCTTCAGAATGGCGACTTGTTCCTCGGGGGATGCGCCGGTCCAGTCGCCTTGCGCTGCGTCATTCAATTTTTTAATGCCATCCACAACGAGTTGTCGGGTATTAGCGTCGCTACTAGCGTCATCAACGTCTTTGACCAAAATGGCATATACGGCATCAGCGAGTCCCTTGTGGGGGTAAAGACGCTTGGCCATCACCAACAACGCTTCCGCTTGTGCCGTGTCAAGGTGCTGCGCGGTGAGTGCCCACGCTCGCGAAGGCGCCAGTGCCGCCAGCAGGGACCCGCTGCTCAGTACGCCAGTCAGCACGATCGACCCCTTCAAAAATGCGCGTCGTTCCATTTTTGTGGACTTGGACTTTGGTGACGGAATGAGTTGTATTCTTTGTCTCATGTGTCTTCTCCAGGTGGAAGTCTTTTGGTTGATTAATAATGCCCCCCGCGCTGCAGCACCTCGATCTTGTAGCCATCGGGATCCGTCAGGAAAAAGAAGCGTGCCTTATTTTCTCCAAGTTCCAGTTGTTTGATTGGGGTTGGCGAAAACCCACGTGCTTCAATGTCGGCGTGGAAGGACTCGAGGTCATCGACCGTAAACGCTACATGACCGTATGCGTTGCCCAGGTCGTAAGGCTCTGTCTGGTCTTTGTTCAACGTCAGCTCGAGTTCTGCCGGGCTTTCATCGTTTCCCAGGTAGACAAGCGTAAAGGTCGGAAAATCGAGGCGGTGTTTTTCATGTAGGTCAAGCGTGTCACGATAGAATGCAAGTGAGCGATCCAGATCAAAAACGCGGATCATGGTGTGGATAAACCTGGCCATATCAACTCCCTTTTATTAGCTAATGGTTATGTTTTATTGTGCGCTAGGGAGGGGAGCAATGGGTAATAGCCCATTGCTACATTGATTGGGGTTAACCCGCCGTCTCTCTCCATCGACCGCTGTCAGCCGTGCTCAGGACCTAAACGTCACGCTAAGGAACGATCATGAATGTATTGAAGATTGCCGCGTTTTCTGATGGAGACACCGGCGGAAATCCGGCCGGCGTTGTCATTGCCGACCAATTACCTGCTGAAGCCGAAATGCAGCGCATTGCGGCCGAGGTCGGGTTTTCTGAAACGGCGTTTGCCGCCCCAGTTGAGAGCGGTTGGCGTGTTCGCTACTTCGCCCCGGAAACAGAGGTGCCGTTTTGTGGCCACGCGACAATTGCGCTGGGGGCGGCACTGGCTCGTCAGTACGGTAACGGTGTGTTCAACCTGCGTTTAAACCAGGCCGACATCACGGTGGAAGGGCGCCAAGAGGGCAACACGCTGATGGCGGCTTTGCAGTCGCCGCCTACGCACAGCTCGGCCGCCCCGGCAGCACTTGTTGACGCCGGGCTTGCTTTGTTTGGCTATAGCCGTACAGACCTGGACCCCCGTATTCCGCCGGCGCGTATCCATGGCGGTGCTGACCACCTGTTGCTGTGCCTTGACAGCCGTGAAGCGCTGGCTGCGATGACCTACACGCTGGACGAGGGGCGTGACTTTATGCGGCGTGAAAACCTGGTCACGATCACGCTTGCCCATGCGGAAGCGCCGCAACGGTTTCACACGCGCAATCCGTTTGCCTCGGGCGGCGTTTATGAAGACCCGGCCACGGGCGCGGCAACCGCGGCCCTTGCGGGGTATTTGCGCGATATTGGATGGCCACATAACGGTCAGATAGATGTGGTACAAGGCGAAGACATGGGCATGCGCAGCTTGCTGCACGCCAACATTCCGCCCGAGACCGGCAGTTCTATTCGTGTGTCGGGCACCGTTCGCTTTATGGCATGAAATGATTGAAAAACAACAATATCTAAAACGCAGAAAGGCGTTTGCCTTAAGCATTCTTGTGTTTGCCACCCTGGTTTTTGCGTATACGCTTACGCAGCCGCCCACCTTTTGGTTTCGCTTGCTGAAGGCCGGGGCCGAAGCCGCCATGGTGGGGGGGCTGGCCGACTGGTTTGCGGTGGTGGCCTTGTTTCGACATCCCTTGGGCATCCCCTTTTGGCGTACCGCCGTTATCCCGAGAAATAAAGAGCGCATCGCCGACAGCCTGGCGGATTTCGTAAAAGACAAGTTTCTGCAGCCCGAGGTGCTTGCCCAGCTGATCCGTCGCAATGACCCGGCGCAGCGATTTACCAACTGGCTGCGTGCGCCGGACAACGTCCGTACGCTTAGTGGGCACTCAACCGCCGTGT
>JAJUIY010000263.1 GCA_029267415.1 Alcaligenaceae bacterium | reverse complement strand
GCGCGATTACATCTACGAGCGGTACCGCAACCAATTGACGCAACAGTATGATCGCGCCGTCGTGGATGCGGTGCTGGCGGTGTACCCGCCGCTTCACCAAGTGCACGCCCGCATCCGTGCCTGCATGGCGTTTGCCGCCAAACCCGAGGCGCCCAGCCTGGCAGCGGCCAATAAACGGGTGGGCAACATTTTGCGCAAAGCCAGCGATACCGGCCACAGCGTGGACGATGCCTTGCTTCGTGAACCGGCCGAACAAGAACTGGCGCGCCAAATTCGCGCCCTCACGCCCGAGGCACAGCAGCAATACAAACACGGCGACTTTGCCGCCAGCCTGGCCACCTTGGCCAAATGCGGCAGCGCGGTCGATAACTTCTTCGACAACGTCATGATCATGGCCGACGACGACGCCATCCGGGCCAACCGTCTGGCGTTGTTGCGCGAGCTGCACGATCTGATGAACCAAGTTGCTGACATTTCACGGTTAGACTCGTGAAGCTGATAATTCTTGACCGCGATGGCGTCATCAATTTCGACAGCGACGCCTATATCAAGTCGCCGGCCGAATGGGAACCCATACCGGGTAGCCTCGAGGCCATCGCCTTGCTGACGCAGCACAACTGGCGCGTTGTCATTGCCAGCAACCAGTCGGGTATCGCGCGCGGCCTGTTCAGCGCCGACACGCTCAATCACATTCACAAAAAAATGCGAGACGGCGCCGCGGCGGCCGGCGGACGTATTGATGCCATTTTCGTGTGTCCACACGGCCCCGACGATGGCTGTGCCTGCCGCAAACCGCTGCCGGGTTTGTTCCACGATATCGCCCGACGCTACGACGCCCGTCTTGACGGGGTCCCGGCCGTGGGTGATTCGCTGCGCGATTTGCAAGCCGCAACCGCCGCCGGTTGCGCGCCCTGGCTGGTTACCACGGGGAATGGCGAGAAAACCCGACACAGCCCCCAGCTGCCGCGCGGCGTCGAGGTGCGCGACAATCTGCTGGCTGTGGTGCACAGCCTGTTGGACAAGGAGCACTGATATGGCCGTCATACGTGCTTTATTGCATCAGGCCTTCCTGGTCATTACAGTCATTCCCTATGCCCTGTGCTGTCTGCTATGGGCGCCGCTTCCCCTGAAGTTGCGCTACCGCCTAACCGTGGGCTGGCCACGTCTGGTCATGTGGGCCAACCGCGTCTTCCTGGGCATAACGTATCAGATCAAAGGTGAGCACAACCTGCCTGACGGCCCGGCTATTATTCTTTCCAAACACCAGTCCGCATGGGAAACACTGTTCTTTCCGGTTTACATGCCGCGCGACGTCTGCTATGTGTACAAGAAAGAGTTGCATTACATCCCGTTTTTCGGCTGGGGGCTTGCCCTGTTAAGCATGATCCCCATCGACCGCAGCAAAGGGCGTGACGCCTTCGAGCAAGTGGTGCGGGGCGGGCAGCAATGCCTGGAAGACGGGCGCTGGCCAATTCTGTTCCCCGAGGGCACGCGCGTTCCCGTAGGGCAGGCGGGTCGCTATAAACTGGGCGGTGCCCGCCTTGCCGTGCGGACCGGTGCGCCGGTCATTCCCGTGGCACACAACGCAGGCGAGCTATGGCCGCGCCGTGCCTTCATCAAGCGTCCCGGCACCATTACAGTGTCTATCGGGCCGGCAATCCATCCAGACGGCCTTACGGCCGAACAGCTCAACACCCAGGTGCGCGACTGGTTTGAGACCGAAATGCGCGCCCTGAACCCGGAGCGCTATGGGCAAACGTGTGCCGTGTCGACTATCTGACGCCGTATGGACGAACGTGTACAGCTAAGGCTGTTTGACCTCACCGTACCGCCCCCGCCCGTCCTGCCTGACGGCGCGCAATGGCGAACGGTCAATACCCCGTTGCAGCCCATTGGCTTTGTGCTGCAGCGTACACGCCGACGCACGATAGGCTTCGTGGTCGATGACACCGGCCTGCGCGTCACCGCGCCGCACTGGGCTACCCTGGCACAAGTTGATCAAGCCGTGGCGGGACGTGCCGCCTGGATACTAGAGAAGTTGCAATTGCGCCACCAGCGCCTTGAGCAGCATGCCACGGCCCAACGCCTATGGGCCCAACATGGCCGCATCCCGTACATGGGTTGCCACATTACGTTGCAACTATGCCCCGCGCAAAAAGAAGCCCGGTTCAGCGGCCGGCCTGACGTGCCCGAGCCCGGCGATACGTTATCATTACCCTTGCCGGAACAGGCGTCAGAGCAACGCATCCAGGATAGCGTTCATGCCTGGCTGCAACGTCAGGCGCGCTGGTGGTTCGGCTTGCGGCTGCAACATTTCCTGGAAATCAGCGGCCAGCCTTTGCACAGCTGGCGTCTTTCGGCCGCCACCACGCGTTGGGGCTCCTGCACCAGCGCACGGCGCATTCTGCTTAACTGGCGCTTGATACACTTCAACCACGACGTGATTGATTACGTCATCGCTCACGAAGTGGCACACTTGCGCGAAATGAATCACAGTCCCGCCTTCT
>JAJUIY010000197.1 GCA_029267415.1 Alcaligenaceae bacterium | reverse complement strand
CAAGCAGCTCGTAGGTAGTATTGGGGAAGAACACCAGCACCATGCCCACACATACCGCCAGGCGCGTATACCAGCGCATCCAGGTGTACAGGAAGCCTTCAAATACGGCCGCAAAGGCAACGAGGGACAACGTCAGCAAGAGGGTATCCCAAACGAGCGTTGGAATATCCCCGCCCATAATCAATGCGTGGTTGAACACGAAATACATGGGGATCATGTACAAACCCTTGGCGTACTTCCAGGCTTCATAACTGGTTCCCATGGTTTTGCCGCCAGAGATCGCGGCAGCGGCAAACGCGGCCAACGCCACAGGCGGCGTAACGTTGGAGTCTTGCGAATACCAAAACACCAGCAAGTGGGCGATCAAGAGCGGCACGCCAAATTCGTTGGCCAGGGCCGGACCCACCAAAATAACCAACACGATGTAGCTGGCCGTGACAGGAAGCCCCAAACCCATGATCAGGCTGGCTACCCAGACGAGAATTATTGCCAACAGCAAGTTGCCCTGCGAAAACGCCATCATGATGGATGTGAACTTCAGCCCCAAGCCTGTCAGGCCAACTACGGCGACGATCATGCCTGCGACACCGCACGCAATACTGACCACCACGGCGTTACGGGCGCCAAGCTCGAGCCCCCACCATACCGTTTTAAGGCCCTTTACCGCACTGGCACGCAACGACTCGCCCATACGGCCAGTTTGCTTGCCACGATGCCACGCATCCCACAGACCTTTAAGGCCTGTGATGAGGAAAATGCTGAGGATGGCGTAAAAACCAACGCGCATGGGCGAATAGCCCGCTGCAAGGAGGGCAATCAGGAAGCCCAATGGCAACAAGTAATACCAACCGCTCAGCATGGTGGCACGCAGTTGCGGCAAGTCTTCGGTGGACATGCCTTGCATGTTGCGCTTCAGCGCAATAATGTGCACAAACAGATATACCGTAAAGAAATACAGAAGCGCCGGAATAATGCTGACCTTCACGATTTCCAAATATGGAAGACGGGTATATTCGGCAATCAGGAACGCCCCCGCGCCCATCAAGGGCGGCGTGATTTGCCCGCCCGTACTGGCCGACGCCTCAATGCCGCCCGCCTCTTCGGGGCTATACCCCACCTTGCGCATCAGGGGAATGGTGAAGGCACCACTGGTGACCACGTTAGCAATGGCGCTACCCGAGATAGAGCCCAATGTTGCAGACGCAACCACGGCCGCCTTGGCGGGGCCGCCACGCTTTTTACCGGTAAGCGTGAACGCAAGGTCGATAAAAAACCGTCCAGCGCCGGTAACTTCAAGCACCGCGCCAAACAGCACGAACATAAACACAAAGGTAGCGGCAACACCCAGCGGGACACCAAAAATACCTTCTTGGCCAAGGTACATCTGTGCCGCCACACGTTCGACGTCGTAACCACGATGCTGCAAAATGGACGGCAGCCAGTCGTTAAGCCACGGCAACGCACCGCGCGGGCCGGCAAAGGCATAGAGAAGTACCACCGCACCAATTACCGTCATCCCCAGGCCCACCGTTCGGCGGCAGGCTTCCAGCAAGACGACGATGGTCAGGATACCCATCCAGATATCCATTTCGTCCCAAAACCCGGCACGGGCAAAGATATCATCCAGATTGTATAGAAGATAAAACCCGGAATAGAACGCCGCGACCAGGAATGCAATGTCTACCAGCCAGGCCAAAGTCCCGCGCTTTTTGTTCTTGAAGGGAGGAAATATCAAGAAGGCCAGCATCATCACGCCGGTCAGGTGGATGCCGCGCTGAAAAAACAGGCCAAGCGGATCAATGCCCGCAATGTACATCTGAAACAACGACAAGGCGACGGCCAGGGCCGCAGTAACCGCTATGACAATGCGCGATCGGTCGTGATCAACCTTGACCGGCATTGGGTCGGGGGCAATTTGCTTTTCCATAAGAAACTTGGAACGAAAAGAACTAAAACACCGGGCTAGTGGCCAGAAAGGCGCAACACGACGAGTTGCCCGGCAGCGAATTGACTAAGGCTGGTTTCTTTGCCTTGATACCAAACACGATGGTTGACGGCTGTGCTGCCAACCCGTAGAACTAACGAATTATTGGGGACAGGCTCGTACATATCGGTGATGATATATCCGCCCTGACCATCGCTGGTCAGTTTGCCGCGCCCCTCAATATAGCCAAGGCCTGCAGCAAAATCAGGCTGATGGCTGGACACCAGGTACATGACATCCCCGGCAATTTCAAAGCAATCGCTGACGGTGAAGCCTGCAACGGAATGGTTCCACAACAAACACCAGCGGTTGTCGCCCTGCATGGGAATGCTGAACAACACATTTCCACCTTGAGTTACAGCCTCGAGCCGAATGTTTGACATTCTGGCTGAATCCGCCGGTGTCGCAAGGCGAGAATTATAGTCGCCCGCAGGCAAGGTACTGTGACAACCTGCAAATGATAACAGGGCAGCCATGATGGCTGCCCTGAAGTGGCGAGGCATTGTGACGATTACCCCGTCAGAACATGTTACGGCTTGAGTTTAGCGGGAACGTCAGCACCGATTTCTTCAAAGTAGCGGATTGCACCGGGGTGCAACGGTACCGGCGTGGAGCCAAGGGTGAAATCGACCGACAGGTTTTCCGCAGCAGCGTGCACGGCTACGAGCTCGTCCTTTTTCTCGAAGAGCAGCTTGGTAAGTTCGTAGGCGAGGTCTTCGGGCATGTCAGCGTTGACAACCAGCACATTGGGAATACCCAGGGTTTCGACGGGCTCGTCAACGCCCTCGTACATGCCAGCCGGCATCGTGAACGAGGCAAAGACGGGCTCGCGCTCGATGGCGTTTTTACGCTCTTCTTCCGTAAGCGAAAGAATGCGGATGGGGCGCGTTGCCGCCAGGCTCATGATAGAGCTGGTTGGGGGGCCAACGCTCCAGAGACCCGCATCAATGTCGCCGTCGCGCAGGGCGTCGGCCGTCTAGTTAAAGTTAAGACGCTGTGCGCGGAAATCGTCTTGGGTGATGCCGTTGCTTTCGAGAACGGCACGCGAGTTGACTTCGGTTCCGCTACCCGGGGCACCGACCGATACGCGCTTGCCCTTGAGGTCTTGCAGCGACTGGATATCGCTGTCGCCAGGGAGCACGATTTGAATCACGTTAGGGTAAATGGAAGCCAGAGCACGGGTGTTTTCGACCTTGCGACGGCCTTCGAACTGGCCTTGACCGTGGTATGCCTGGTAGGCGGTGTCTGCCAGAACCAGAGCCATACTGGCGTCACCACGATGGATCAGGGCCATGTTTTCTACCGATGCACCGGTAACTTCAGCTACGGCACTGTAGCCATCAAGATACTTACCGATGATTTCGGCAAAACCGCCACCGATTGGGTAGTACACCCCGCCCGTTCCGCCAGTGGCGATCGACAGGGTTTCACCCGACTGTGCTGAGGCACCACCGGTAGCCACCAGAAAAGCGGTGGTTACCGCGACGCTGAGGTGTTTAAGGATTTTCATAAGCTTGATTCATTTCGCAATGACTAAAAACGAAACTGTATCACATCGAACGTGGTAAATCGGGCTAGTGATTACCCGAGTTTTCCCCAATTTCGCACCCCAAGATCTTATGTCAAAAGGCCGAAATTGACGCGTTTTAGGGGACGTTCCGGGCAAAAGACCTACTTTTTGGGGGTACTGCAACCCTTCGAGACCCACGGTCGCGCCCTTTTACGCCCGGATTAGGCGTTGCCCCTTACCGTACGTCCCAGCCAATGAATGCCCAGCGCATGGGGCCGCCACCGGCTTGGGCACGAGCCGGATCAGCCTGATACCAGTGCCGCACACGCTCACGTTCCGCATCGGTCAACTCGCCAAACGTCCCCGTTACTTTTTCAAGAAACTCGTCAACGTTGCGGGTTCCGGCCAGGCGTCCGGGCAGCTCAATATAGTCTAGCTTCGGATACAGCCCCATGCGGTGCAGCAGATTAATAATGTATAGATAGTCGGGAAATGCCCGTTTTTTGCGCCCGAGCAACCGGGCGATTTCGGCGTCGCCAAAGTGACCGTCGGCAAGATGGGTCATGTAACACCGCACGCGCGCCTGACGCGTCATCTTTTCCAGTATGAATT
>JAJUIY010000213.1 GCA_029267415.1 Alcaligenaceae bacterium | reverse complement strand
TTTGTGCCTGCAAAATCTGTTGCGCCCGCATGCGGTGGTGTCTATGATTGAAGAATCAAAGACTGTTTCACGGAGACATAGGTTTGACCCTCAATTTAAATATCGTCGATGAGTCCATCGCGTTTGCACCACAATTGACCGCTGCCGACATGCAAGAGGTGGCGCGTGCCGGCTATAAAAGCGTCATTATCAACCGGCCTGACTATGAGGGCGGCCCCGATCAGCCGGCGTCTGACGATGTGATGAACGCCGCACGCGCTCTGGGCCTCGAGGTCCGTTACCAGCCGGTGGTCAGCTCGGCACTGACACGTGATGACGCGATTGAGTTTGCACGCCTGATGCGCGAGCTCCCGAAGCCGATTTTGGCGTATTGCCGTTCTGGCGGACGTTGTCAACGCCTATACCTGGCTGCACAAGAGTTTGATCAGACGCAAACTTAGGGGCAGATACTAATGCGAAGGGGGCGTGCCCGGGTTACTCTAGGCACACTTTTAGCAATTGGTAATGGGGCATTCAATTATGTTTAAAAAAATTCTTATCCCGACTGACGGATCCCCCCTGTCTGCGCAGGCAGCCAACAAGGGTGTATGCTTTGCGCGCGAAATTGGCGCCGAAGTGGTTGCACTGTACGTTACCCAACCCTTTGCCGCTACCGTCGGCTTTGACGGCATGGCTGCCGCGTACGCCATTACCGACGAAGACTACGACAAAACCGCACACGAACAAGCGCAAAAATACGTGAAGGCAGTGCTTGACCGTGCCGAAACGGCGGGCGTCAAAGCAACCGGCAAGGTGGTGTCCAACTTCAATGTGGCCGACGGTCTGGTACAGGCCGCCGAAGAAGAAGGGTGCGACCTTATTTTTATTGGCAGTCATGGCCGCAGCGGCTTGTCGCGTCTGTTGCTGGGCAGTGTCACCATGAAGGTGCTTAGCTTGGCCAAAACCGCCGTCCTGGTTTACCGCGTGAAGCCGGTCGAAAAGTCCTGACATTTGTGTGACTGCCTTTGCGCCTGATCGCGTTGTCACGGCAGAACTCGTTGCCGTGTTGGTGGCGGTTACACGTGGCCAGCCACGTGTGCTGACCACGCAGTGTGGCCAGGCCCTGCCTGCGGGGCCTTTTCAGCAGGCGCACCGTTCGTTGCAGGCTGGCTTGCGAGCCTGGGTCGAAGCGCAAACGCATCACCCGCTGGGTTATGTTGAGCAGCTTTATACGTTTGCCGACCAAGATCGCATTGACGGCGCTGGGCGTCGTGTGGTGTCGGTGGGCTACCTGGGGCTTACGCGCGAATCGGACTCCATCGCCGTCGACAACGTCGGCTGGCAAGATTGGTACGGGTATTTCCCTTGGGAGGATTGGCGCAACGGCATACCCAGCCTGATTGAGCGCGTAATTCTTCCGGGGCTGGCGACGTGGGCTGGGCAAGCCGACGATCCGAACGAGCGCACGCATCGACGTCAGCGTATTGCTTTCACGTTTGGGGCCGAGGACTTCCCATGGAACGAAGACATGATCCTGCAGCGGTACGAACTGTTGTTCGAGGCAGGGTTGGTTCCAGAAGCGGTTCGCCGCAGCGGGCACCCACAGCCTGGTGGCGCCGAGGGTCTGGTTCCCGGGCAACCCATGAACCACGACCATCGCCGTATCTTGGCCACTGGCATTGCGCGCGTGCGGGCCAAAATCAAGTACCGGCCGGTTATGTTCGAACTGATGCCGGCCGAGTTCACCCTGACACAACTACAGACGGCCGTAGAAGCGCTGGCTGGGCGCGAATTACATACACCAAACTTCCGGCGATTGATGGCGCAGCAGGCCTTGCTTGAGGAAACCGGCGCAATGGCAACCGGCACACCGGGGCGCCCGGCGCGGCTCTATCGGTTCCGCCGCGACGTGCGTCTTGAGCGGGCCATTGCCGGCACGTCGCTGCCCTTCGCACGGCAGCCGTAGCACCTGGGGTCTGGCCCGGTTGTGACGAAGTAGTCATCCGGCACGCTCGGGCCTTATATCGCGTTATGCCCATTGCCCCTGTGATTGACATTTATTCTCACGAGTAGAATAATTGCTCACTTACTCCACCGGAAATGGTGGGTTTCTTTTTACGCCACTAATACTCATTGTGAGAATAAATCTGATGTCTATGAACCAGGAGACCCGGAGGAACGAGACAGCCGTGTCCACGCCGATTGAGCCCTTACCTGACGTCATGTTGGAGCCCATCGTGCGGGCCGCGCTGCTGGAAGACTTGGGGCGCGCGGGCGATATCACCAGCACGGCAAGCGTGCCAGCTGACAAAATGGCCACTACCCAGTTGGTGGCCCGTCAGGCAGGGGTGCTGGCCGGGCTTGATGTAGCGCGGCTGGCATTTACATTGCTCGAACCAGCGGTGGCTTTCAAGGCGCACCGTTGCGACGGCGATTTGCTTGAAAAGGGAGCCGTCATTGCCACCTTGTACGGGCCTGCGCGCGCCATGCTGGGTGCCGAACGTACCGCATTGAACTTTTTGGGTCATCTTAGCGGCGTTGCGACAGCCACCCATGCCATCGCGACCGCCATCGCACCGTGGGGTACCCGCGTTACGTGCACACGCAAAACCATTCCCGGCATGCGCGCCTTGCAGAAGTACGCGGTCCGGGTAGGTGGGGGCAGCAATCACCGCTTTGGGCTGGACGACGCCGTCCTGATCAAAGATAACCACATCGCGTTCGCCGGCGGGGTGAAACATGCCGTTGAGCGGGCGCGTGCGGCCGTGGGCCATCTTGTAAAAATTGAGCTCGAGGTAGATACCCTTGAACAGCTCGACGAGGCCCTCGCACTGGGTGTGGATGTGGTTCTGTTGGACAACATGACACCCGCCATGTTGCGCAAGGCTGTTGCCCGTGCGCGTGGTCGGGCCGTCACAGAAGCGTCGGGCCGGATCACGCTGGATACCGCCGTGGAGGTGGCGAAAACGGGGGTGGATTTGATTGCCGTGGGTTGGCTCACCCACAGTGTCACCGTGCTGGATATCGGCCTGGATGCCGTTGAAAGCGCGTCGTCCAATGGGGCGGACGTGCTGGCCGAACACACCGAGACCGCAGCATGAGGCCCGGGATGTCCGTGAAGCAGCTTCTGCGAATGCTAGGATTATTGGCTTGCTTGTTGGTGTTTGGAGCCGCCGCGTCGGAAAATGGGGGTTACTACCCCAGTCGACCCATTAGTATTGTGGTCACCTTTCCGCCGGGTGGGGGCACGGATATGTTGGCCCGCCAGTTGGCCAACCGCATGGAAGCGGCACTGGGGGTGCCGGTGGTGGTCGAAAATAAACCGGGCGCCAGCGGCAATATTGGCGCCAAGGTGGTGGCCGCCTCCAAGCCCGATGGCTATACCTTGCTGATGGTCAATAGCTCCTTTGCGATCAACCCGGGTGTGTATACCAACTTGGGCTTTTCACCCACCGATGACTTTGAGCCGGTCTTCAACGTGGCCTGGGTGCCCTCACTGGTCGTAACCGCGTTACCGGACAAATTTCCTGATCTGGACAGCGTGTTCCGCGCCGCCCGGGGTGATCTGCTTCCGGTGGCCTCGTGCGGTAATGGCACGCCCCAGCACTTGGCTATTCAGATGATGCATGAAGGCGCCGACGCGGCGTTGCAGCATATTCCCTACAGGGGGTGCGGGCCAGCGTTGAACGATGTGGCCGCCGGAATTGTGCCCGTGGGTGTGGTAACA
>JAJUIY010000053.1 GCA_029267415.1 Alcaligenaceae bacterium | reverse complement strand
TTGGCGGCAAACGCCATGCAGGCACGGATGCGGGCGTGCACTTGGTGAAGCGGCGGGTACACCGCCAGCACCGCATCCACGACGGCGCGATCATACTGTTGCGTCAATTGGTTGCGGTACCGCTCGTAGATGTAATCGCGCACCTGGGCCACGGTGTCCGGGCTCAGCGTGCCGCTATCAAAGCGTGCGGCGGCAAACTGAAGGATATCCGTCAGGCGCAGTCGCGTGCTGTCAGCCGTGTCCAGATAGCCACCGGCCTCCAGTTGCTCGTAGGCGCTGATAATACCCAGTGCTGCGCGGCGCAGACCGAAGGGGTCGCGCTCGCCCGTGGGCGGCAAGCCAATGCCCCAGATACCCACCAATGTTTCAACTCGCTCGCTGATAAACAGCACGGCACTGACCAGGCTGTCAGCGGTAACGGCCGTATCCAGGCGCAGCAGATACTGGTTGCGAATGGCCTGCACCACGGCCGGGTCTTCGCCGTCATTTTCGGCATAGTACGCGCCCATAATGCCCTGCAGCTCCGGGAATTCGGCCACCATGCCCGTCCCCAGATCGGCCTTGGCCAGCCAGGCAGAACGGCGGCTAAGCGCGACATCGGCACCCAGCTGCTCGGCCAGGAAACCGGCCACCGCTTGCACCCGCTCAACACGCTGCAACTGCGACCCCAGCTTGTTGTGGTAGACACTATTTTTCAGTTGATCAACGCGGTCGGCCAGCGGGGTTTTGAGGTCGGTATCAAAGAAGAACTGGGCGTCGGCCAGACGAGGGCGTACCACGCGTTCGTTACCTTCGATGATGTTGGCCGGGTTACTGACCTGCATGTTGCTGACGATCAGGAAACGATTGGTCAGTGTGCCAGTGGTGGGGTTGAACAGCGGAAAATATTTCTGGTTCAGACGCATGGTCAGCGTCAGGCACTCCGGCGGCACGCGCAAGAACACCTCGTCGAATTCGCCGGCATACACCGTGGGGTGCTCGACCAATGCGGTCACTTCATCTAGCAGGGCCGTGGTTTCCGGACTATCGCCAATGGTGCTGCCCAGGTCGTCAGCCTTTGCTTTCAGTTGCTGGGCGATAAGGGCGCGCCGCTGTGTGAATGACGCCACGACATGACCGGGGTTGCCAAGCAGCGATTCGTATTGTTCGGCATGCGGAATGGTAATGGCGCCTGGCCCCATGAACCGATGGCCGTCGGTGTCGCGTCCAGCCTTCAAGCCCAAAGCGGTAACTGGTACGACCTGGTCACCCCACAGTGCGATCAAGCCGTGCGCAGGGCGTACAAAACGTACACTTTCGCCGCTGGGCAATTGATAGCGCATTACTTTCGGAATGGGCAGGTTGGCCAGGCTGGTGTCCAGCGCTTCTTGCAGGCCGTCGTGCAAGGTGGTGCCCGTGGCGACGCCACGGGCAAAAACGAAGTCTTGCTTGCCGTCGGACTCGACGATGAGCTGGTTGGCTGTGATGTGGCCCAGGCCTTTGCTTTGCAGGCGTTTGGTGAGCGCGGGCGTCATATTGCCCTGTTCGTCCAGCCCGATTTTTGCAGGCATGAGCTTTTCAGTGAACTCGCGATCGGGAGCCTGGGCACGAACGGCGTCCAGCAGCACAGCAAGCCGCCGGGGTGTGGCGAAGTCAGTAACTTGGCAGGTGTCGGCCAGCAAACCATGCTGATCCAGCACTTTCTGGATGCCTTCTGCAAAGGCCAGCCCCAGTTTTTGCAGGGCCTTGGGGGGAAGTTCTTCGGTGAAGAGTTCGACAAGCAGGGGTTGAAGGGCGTGTTCGGTGGTTTGCATTTACACGACCTCCGGAGTTTGTGTGCCAAGCATGGGAAAACCAAGGTCCTCGCGAGATTGGTAATACGCCTGTGCGACCGCCCGTGACAGGTTGCGGATGCGGCCAATATACGCGGCGCGTTCGGTAACACTGATGGCGTTACGGGCGTCGAGCAGGTTAAAAGTGTGGGCGGCCTTCAGGGTGGCCTCGTAGGCGGGCAGCGCAAGCGGGACATCAATCAGGCGCTGGGCCTCGGCTTCGTAGTCGTTGAAGTGGCGAAACAGCATCTCTACCGATGCGTACTCGAAGTTGTAGGTAGATTGCTCGACCTCGTTCTGATGAAAGACGTCGCGGTAGTACAGCTTGCGCCCGTCGGGAAGCGTGGTCCAGACCAGGTCGTACACGCTTTCAACCTTTTGCAGATACATGGCCAGACGCTCAAGGCCGTAAGTGATTTCGCCCATGGTGGGGTTGCAATCAAGACCGCCCACCTGCTGAAAGTATGTGAACTGGGTGATTTCCATACCATTAAGCCAGACTTCCCAGCCCAGACCCCAGGCACCCAGCGTGGGGTTTTCCCAGTCGTCTTCAACAAAACGGATGTCGTGCTCGGCCGGGTTGATGCCCAGGTGCTTCAGCGAGCCCAGGTACAAGTCAATAATATTGGAGGGGGCGGGCTTCAGCACGACTTGGTACTGGTAATAATGCTGCAAGCGGTTGGGGTTGTCGCCATAGCGGCCGTCGGTGGGCCGACGTGAGGGCTGCACGTAGGCGGCGCTCCAGGGTTCGGGCCCGATGGCGCGCAGGAAGGTGGCCGTGTGCGATGTGCCGGCCCCGACTTCCATGTCGTAGGGCTGCAGCAGGGCGCAGCCGTGCTGATCCCAATATTGCTGTAGCGTTAAAATAATCTGCTGAAAAGTTGGCATGAGTACGGACCAGGTATAAGCGAAATCTTGCAAAAGTCTTTGATTTTAACTGGTTCTGCACGGAAGACACGGTATGCCCGCCGGGACGTCGGGTGAATTGGTCGTATGATAAGGGGTTGGGCCCTTGCGGTACGGGCCGCGCACCTTCAATTTTGTCGATATCTTCGGAGAGCTTAATGCCTGAGCTGGTGATGACGGAGGTGCGCGACCGGGTGATGATCATTACGGTCAATCGTCCGGAAGCGCGCAATGCAATCAACTATGAAACTGCGCATTTGTTGGCGGATGCGTTTGACGAGCTGGACAGCAACCCCGACGTTTACGTGGGTATCCTGACCGGGGCTGGCAACACCTTTTCTTCCGGTATGGACTTGAAGGCCTTTGCCCGCGACGGCCAGCGCCCGTTGGTTGACGGACGGGGTTTTGCCGGGCTGTGCGAACGCCCGCCAAGCAAACCCATTATTGCCGCTGTGGAGGGTTATGCACTGGCCGGCGGCTGTGAAATGGCCCTGGCGTGCGACCTGATCGTGTCGGCCAACAATGCCAATTTCGGGTTGCCGGAAGTCAAACGGGGTATTGTGCCCGGCGCCGGCGGCATGCTGCGTTTGCCGGCACGCATTCCGTATCACCTTGCCATGGAAGTGATCCTTACGGGCAACATGTTTCCGGCCCAGCGCGCCCACGAGGCCGGGCTGGTTAACCGCTTGGTCGAGCCCGGCCAGGCGTTGGACGCCGCGCTTGAGCTGGCTGCAATCATTGCTTCCAACGGCCCGCTGGCGGTACGCACGGCCAAACAGATCGTCACGCAGTCGCGCGACTGGCGCCAAGAAGACATGTTTGATTTGCAGCGCCCTCGTGTGGCGCACATTTTCACCTCGGCCGACGCCAAAGAAGGCGCGACGGCGTTTGCAGAAAAGCGCGAACCCGTTTGGCAAGGAAAATAACGTAGCCGGTATATGTGCGGGCGGGGACACCGCCCTTGTTTTATCTGAAAGACAGGTTTCTACCATGACAACCCTTATCAAGGAAGACGACTTCATCCAGTCGATCGCTGATGCCGTTCAGTTCATCAGCTATTACCATCCCAAGGATTACATTGATCACCTTGCCCGTGCCTACGAGGCTGAGCAAAGTCCGGCGGCCAAAGACGCGATTGCCCAAATCCTGACTAACTCGCGGCTGTGCGCCGAAGGCAAACGCCCGATTTGCCAGGACACCGGCGTCGTCAACGTCTTTCTGAAAATTGGCATGGAGGTCCGCTTCGACACCCAGCGCAGCATGCAGGAACTCTGCGACGAGGGCGTGCGCAAAGGGTATCTTGATCCCGACAACCCCCTGCGCGCCTCGGTGCTGGCCGACCCGTTGTTCGAGCGCAAGAACACGCGTGACAACACCCCCTGTATTGTCAACGTTGAACTGGTGCCCGGAAACACCGTGCACGTGCAGGTGGCGGCCAAGGGCGGTGGCTCGGAAAACAAGGCGCGGTTTGCCATGCTTAACCCCAGCGACTCCTTGGTCGATTGGGTGCTGGAAACCGTTCCCGGCATGGGTGCAGGCTGGTGTCCACCCGGCATGCTGGGCATCGGGGTAGGGGGCACGGCTGAAAAAGCCATGCTGCTGGCCAAGCAATCCCTGATGGAAGAAATCAACATGCACGAATTGCTGCAGCGCGGGCCGCAAAACCGCGTTGAAGCGCTGCGCATCGACTTGTACGAAAAGGTCAACGCCTTGGGTATTGGTGCGCAAGGGTTGGGGGGGCTTACCACGGTGCTCGACGTCAAGATCAACACCTTCCCCACTCACGCCGCCTCGAAGCCGGTGGCCATGATCCCCAACTGTGCGGCAACGCGTCACGTTGATTTTGTGCTCGACGGCTCCGGCCCGGCCGAACTGCAGCCGCCTGCCTTGTCCGACTGGCCCGATGTGCACTGGCAGCCCGATTACGAAAAATCGGTGCAGGTTAACCTCGACACGCTCACCCGTGAACAGGTGGCCAGCTGGAAGCCCGGTCAAACCCTGCTCTTGTCCGGAAAAATGTTTACCGGCCGCGACGCGGCGCACAAGCGCATTCAGGAAATGCTCGAACGCGGCGAGCCGCTTCCCGTGGATTTCACCAACCGCGTCATTTACTACGTGGGCCCGGTTGATCCGGTCCGTGACGAAGTCGTGGGGCCGGCCGGTCCGACAACGGCAACGCGCATGGACAAGTTCACCGACATGATGCTCGAAAAAACCGGTCTGATCGCCATGATCGGAAAGGCCGAGCGAGGCCCCGAGGCCATCGAGGCGATTCGTCGCCACCAGTCGGCGTACTTGATGGCTGTAGGCGGGTCGGCGTATCTGGTCTCCAAGGCCATTCGCAACTCACGTGTGGCGGCGTTCGAAGACCTGGGCATGGAAGCCATTTACGAGTTCGACGTGAAGGACATGCCGGTTACCGTGGCGGTCGATGCATCGGGTACGTCTGTGCATGCGACGGGCCCGGCCGAATGGCGTGCTCGCATTGCCGATATTCCTATCGTTACGGCCTGATTTAACTTGGGCCTGCGCATCCATGGCGCGGGCCTGTGCAGTTTGCCTGTGCCAAACCGTGCCTTCTCCAAAATAGAATTCAAAAATTGGCGCAAATGCGTCATGCTTAGGGCGGTGTCAGACTGTTAATCATTATGAAAGGGACAGACATGGCGGAAGAGGACCTGCAGGCGTGGGTTGGAAAAACTGAATCGGTCGAAGACAACATTGACCCTGGGCATATCGAAAAAATGGCGATCACCCTGGATACGGGTATTCCGGTCGCGGGTGATGTATTGCCCATGCTGTGGCACTGGGGCCTGTTTGTAAAGCCGGTGGATTACGACGGCCTGGGGCGTGATGGCCATCCCCTGACGGGCGGCTTCTTGCCACCGGCCGACAACCGCAATCGCATGTGGGCGGGTGGCCGGGTCGAATTTTTACAGCCGCTGCTGGTGGGAACGCCCGCTGTGCGTAATTCCACCATTCTGGCCGTCACCGAGAAGCAGGGCCGCACTGGCAAACTGTTATTTGTTACGGTTCAGCACGAAATTGTGCAAGAGCATGTGGTGTGCATCCGCGAAGAGCAAGACATCGTTTATCGCGATCCTACGCCGCCCAAATTGGCCGGAACCGAACCGGCCCCCGAGGCGCAGTGGTCGGAAACCATCACGCCATCGTCAGTCATGCTGTTCCGGTACTCAGCCGTCACATTCAACGGTCACCGCATCCATTACGATCTCGATTACGTTACCAATACCGAAGGGTATCCGGGGCTGGTGGTGCATGGTCCGCTTATCGCCACAAAAATGGTGCGCGCCTTTGTGCACGCCAACCCGGGTAAGCGCGTCACCACCTTTTCTTACCGCGGCTTGCGTCCGCTGATTGCACCCGCGCCGTTTGAAGTTGCCGGACGGCTGCTGGATAACGACAGCGCGTCAGATCAAACAGACGACGCAACTGGCCGCGCCCAGCTGTGGGCCGAACAGGACGGCACCTTGGCACATCAGGCAGAGCTTACTTTCAAATTATGACTGCATCGACTTCATCTTCATTGCCGGGCACGTCCGGCGCTTCTGGCACGCGCCCGCTTGACGGCGTCACAGTAATCAGCCTTGAGCACGCCATTGCCGCGCCGTTTTGCACCCGTCAGCTGGCGGATTTGGGCGCCCGTGTTATCAAGGTCGAGCGACCCGGTGTGGGCGACTTCGCACGTAACTATGACGAACGCGTCAACGGCATGGCATCGCACTTTGTGTGGACCAACCGTTCAAAAGAAAGCCTTACACTGGATCTGAAGCAACCCGCCGCGCGCGACATTCTGAACAAGCTGCTGGAAAAGGCCGATGTGCTGGTACAAAACCTGGCACCCGGTGCGGCGGCGCGGCTGGGCTTGTCGTATGAGGCGCTATCCCCTGATTTTCCGCGCCTGGTGGTGTGCGATATCTCCGGGTATGGCGAAGGCGGGCCGTATCAAGATAAAAAAGCCTACGACCTTCTAATCCAAAGCGAAAGCGGGTTTCTGTCGGTGACCGGCACCCCGGATGAACCCGCCAAGGCAGGCTGCTCAATTTCCGATATTGCGGCCGGCATGTATGCCTACAGTTCGATTTTGGCGTCGCTGCTGCTGCGCGAAAAAACCGGTGAAGGGGCCCGCATTGACGTCTCCATGCTGGAAAGCACGGTCGAGTGGATGGGTTTTCCCATGTATTACGCCTTCAATGATGCGCCGCCGCCACCGCGGGCCGGGGCGTCACATGCCACCATTTACCCGTACGGGCCGTTTGCTGTCGGCGACGGCAGCGACGTCATGCTGGGCTTGCAGAACGAACGCGAGTGGGTGGCCTTTTGCGAGCATGTGCTGCAGCAGCCCGAATTGGCCGAAGACGCCCGTTTCATCAGTAACTCGTTGCGGGTAGCCAACAAAAATACCTTGCGTGTGCTGATCCTTACCGCCTTTGCGTCGCTGACCCGCGAACAGGTGATCGAGCGGCTGGAAGCCGCTCGCATTGCCAACGCCAGTGTCAACACGATGAAGGATGTCTGGAATCATCCACAGCTGCAGGCGCGGCAGCGTTGGAGTAGCGTCGACAGTGAAGCCGGCCGGATTCCGGCGCTGATCCCCCCTGCCACCAGCACGGCGTTTGAACACCGCATGGACAAAATCCCGGCGCTGGGCGAACACTCCCGTGCCATCCTGACCGAGCTGGGCTACGCTGAGGCCCAAATCCGGCAGTTGGAACAAGAAGGGGTCATCTGATGGCGGCCGTCGCAACCTTCAATGCGGCGACGCCGCTTATGCGCACTGTGTTATTTGTGCCCGGTTCGCGTCCTGAGCGTTTTGCCAAGGCGCTGGCGGCCGGCGCCGACGCGGTCATTATCGATCTGGAGGACGCGGTCGAGCCGGATCGCAAGGCGGCGGCCCGCGACCATATCCGTGATTTTGTCGACCAGGGCGGTGGAGCCGCCGACACCCGTTTCATGGTGCGTGTCAATGACGCCACCACGCAATGGTTTGCCGACGACCTGGCCCTGTGTGCGCAACTACCTTCGGTAAGTGCCGTGGTGTTGCCCAAAGCCGAAACCGCTGATCACGTTGTCCAGGCGTTCGCCACCGGCAAGCCGGTGCTCCCGATTGTTGAAAATGCGCAAGGCGTGCTGTCGTTATCTCAGCTGGCGGCGGCGCCCGGCGTGGTGCGGCTGTCCTTCGGCAGTCTGGATTTTATGCTTGAGCTGGGCACGACACCCGACACCGAAGCAGCCCACGGGCTGCTTGAGCACGTGCGCTACCAGATTCTGATGCACAGCGCTGCCAACGGCCTGGCGCAACCGCTTGATGGTGTCTTCCCGGATTTCTCAGATACCGAACGCTTGCATGCGCACGCCCAACATATCCGCCATATGGGCTTTGGGGGTATGTTGTGTATTCATCCGGCCCAAATCGCGCCCATCCACGCGGCCTTCGCGCCCAGTGCGGCCGAACGGGAGTGGGCACAGCGTGTTGTCGACATTGCCGACCGGACGGGCTCATCTGCGTTTCAGGTTGACGGAAAAATGGTGGATGTGCCGGTAATCCGCCGTGCACGCCAAATCGTGGCGATGGGCAATAACGCGACCGCATAATCGTGAAATGGCGCGCAGCCACACCAAGCGGCGTGTTTATCTCAGCCGGTGGATGGGCTGATCCACACAGCGTGCGATCAATTCGTGCAAACTGCCTTGCTTCAGTACCAGTTGGCCGTTCAGTTCGTACAGCGGATGCAGCACAAAAGCGCGCTCATGCATGCGTGGGTGGGGAACCGTCAATTCGGCATCGTCCACGGTTTCTTCGCCGTATAAAAGCAGATCCAGGTCTAATGTGCGTGGCGCGTTGCGATAGGGCCGGGTGCGCCCGTGTTGTTTTTCAATGCCTTGCAAGGCGCGCAGCAACGCATGCGCCGACAATGAAGTGTGGATTTTGGTGACGGCGTTCGTATAGTCGGGCCCGTTGGCGTCAACGGGAGCGGTGCGGTACAGCGACGATGTCTCTACCACCGTGGTGCCGGGAAGGTCGTTAATGTCGCGCACCGCCTGTTGCACGCTGGCCGCCGCATCGCCCAAATTAGCCCCAAGCCCAATGTAGGCCACCACACTCATTCGTTTGAACCTTTCCGACGAGGTCCTCCCCGTTTGCCGCTGTTCGCGGCTGATGACGCAGGTGCGCTGCTTGTCGTGCTGCCCTGTGGGGAGGAGGTTTCTTGTGTGCCGGTGTCGGTGTCGGTGTCGGTGTCGGTGTCGGTGTCGCTGCGGCGGCGGGGGCGTCGGCGACGACGTCGGCGGCCAGGCTGTGTGCCGCTTTTACGCGGCTGCATGGCGTCGATCATTTCGGCACGGGTGTCGCGATCACCGTCGGCCAGGTCCATCCACCATTGCGCATGTACACTGTCCACCTCACGGGCTTCGGCGCGCAATTGCAAGAAGTCAACAGCCGCTCGGAAGCGGGGTTGTTCAACAAGCCGCCAGGTGGCACGGGGTGTGGCCCGCTCGAAGCGCGGTTGCATAAACCAGATGTCGCGCATATCGGCCACAAAGCGGCGCTGTATGGGCATGGCACGGCTTTGCTGACTGATGATGTCGTCGGCCGCGATAACCAGTGCCTGGTTGGGGTGTTCGCCGCGCTCAACATAGTGCTGCGAGCGGTCGCGCACCAACACCCACAGCAGCGATGCAAACAGAAAGCTGGGGCTGACTGATTTGCCCGTGCGCACGCGGACATCGGTGCGTTCAAGGGCCAGTTCCAGAAACCGTTCACCGCCCTCGGTGGCAAACACCTTGTCTAGCAGCGGCAGCACAGATTGATGCAGACCGGCTTCGCGCAGGCCGCGCAGGCATTCCATGGCCTGACCGCATGTCAGCAATTTGAGCAGTTCGTCAAAGCGACGCGACGACGGCACGTTGTCGACAAGGGGGGCCAATTTGCTGATGGGGGCTAGCGTGGCTGGCTCGATGGTGGCATCCAGCTTGGCGGCAAAGCGCATGGCGCGCAACATGCGAATGGGATCTTCACGGTAGCGGACGTCCGGATCCCCAATCATGCGCACGACCCGGTTCTTCAGGTCGGCAACCCCGTTGTGATAGTCGATGACGACCTCGTTCAGGGGGTCGTAGTACAGCGCATTAAGGGTGAAGTCACGGCGGGCGGCGTCCTCTTCCTGGCTGCCAAACAGGTTGTCGCGCAAGATGCGACCGTGTTCGTCCGTAAACTCGCCGTTGGTGGACGAAGCACGGAATGTGGAGGTTTCGATAATTTCGCGCCCGAACACCACATGCACCAATTGGAAACGGCGTCCGATGATGCGTGCACGCCGGAACAGCGGGCGGATTTGCTCGGGTGTGGCGTTGGTGGCGACGTCGAAGTCGGTGGGCTTGAGCCCGGCGATCAGGTCGCGTACTGCGCCGCCCACAATGTAGGCATCGTACCCGTGTTGGCTCAGGACTTCACACACCTTGATGGCATGCCGGGACACCAGACGGCGATCAATGCCGTGCACATCGCGCGTCAAACGCTGCGGGCCTTTGTTGACGGGCGCGGTAAATAGCCGGCCAACAAAGCTTTTTATGGTTTTTCGTATCATGGTTACCATATCAAGATTTGGCGTCCTGCAAGCTTTCAAACAAGTCCAGAACCGGCCAGCCGCGTTCTTGGGCCAGGGCGCGCAACGCCGGGCTGGGGTTGGTGGCCACCGGGTGGGATACGCGTTCCATCAGGGGCAGATCGTTGATCGAATCGCTGTAAAACCAGGTTTGCTCAAAGCTGTCCAGCGACTGGCCTAATTCGTTCAGCCAGGTCTCCACCCGCGTGATTTTCCCTTCCTGGTAGCTGGGCACTCCTTGTACCTTGCCGGTATAGCGGTTGCCCACACGTTCGGGCACGGTAGCAATCAGATGCTCGATACCGAACGCTTGGGCGATGGGCGTGGTGACAAATTCATTGGTGGCTGTGACGATGGCGCACAGGTCGCCTTGCTCTTGATGTTGCCGTACCAGGTCGAGGGCGGCGTCATCAATGGCTGGCCGGACCACCTCGTCCATGTAGGCGGCGTGCCACTGCTCAAGCTCGTCGATGTCGGCGCGGGTTAACAGGCCCAGCATGAATTCGTAGGTTTCGTCAGCGGTCAGGTTGCCGGCGTTGTAGCGTGCCATTAGTTCGTCGTTACGACGCATGGCTTCAGCAGGGTCGCCCACACGTCCGCTGCGGGCCAAAAAGTCAGCCCATTGATAATCGCTGTCCAGCGGCAGCAAGGTGTGGTCCAGATCAAATAATGCGAGTCGTTTAACAGAGGTCATAGTGTTCCGGTTGAGGATGGGGTTTGCCGGGTTGCGAGCAACTCTTTCAGCAGCGGCACGGTGATTGGCCGGTGGCGCTGCAGCGAGTAGCGGTCGAGGGCGTCGAGCAGGGCGCTCAGATGGCTCATGTCGCGGCTGTAATACGTGAGCAACCAGTTGATCACCTCGGGGGCTAACCTTAGGCCACGGTCGTGGGCCTGGCGCTCAAGGGCGCGTGCCCGGTCGTCGTCGGATAATAAATGCAGGCGAAAGACCAGATCCCACCCAAGCCGGGTGCGGAGGTCTTCGCGCAGCCCGGTGGCGAGCGGCGCCTGGTCACCGGCCACGACCAGCGCAAAGGCGTCTTTTCCGCTGCCGGTTTCGCGCCAGCGGTTGTATAGTCTGAACAACAAGCCTTGCCCCTGGGTGTCCAAGTGTTCAATGTCGTCCACAGCCACGATGCGGTAGCCGATAGTGTCGGCGTCGATAAGGGACGCCAGTTCGGCATTGCCGTGCCGGACGCTGATATAAATGCCGTCAGCACCCGTGGTGACAGCGCGAAGCAAGTGGCTGCGGCCGGCTCCGGGCGGGCCCCACAGGTAGATGGCGCGGCCAGGCTGGCAGTGGCGCAGCGCGTCCAGTGCCGCCGCGTTGTCGCCGGCGATGAAGTTATCCAGCGTTTGGGGCGAAGCAGGAAAAATATCCAGAATCAGTTGTTGCGTCATGGATGGCTCAAGGCCGGTTCGGGCGGCACGATATCGCTTTCTTTACGCGGCGCCGGACGGTTTCGTCCGTTCATCGTAAAATCACCTCTTTCATTCCATCTGCAACGTTTGCACATTTCATGGCGTTTCTCATGACAAACAATCACACTGCCCCGATGACCTACCGCGATGCGGGTGTCGATATTGACGCGGGCGAAGCCCTTGTGGACCGCATCAAACCCTTGGCCGCTAAAACCATGCGTGCCGGTGTCATGGCCGGCATAGGCGGCTTTGGCGCGCTGTTCGAGGTGCCGACGCACCTTAAACAGCCGGTGCTGGTGTCGGGCGCCGACGGGGTAGGCACCAAATTGCGCCTGGCGTTCGACTGGCAGCGCCACGATACCGTGGGTGTCGACCTGGTGGCGATGAGTGTAAACGACATTCTTGTTCAGGGTGCAGAGCCTTTGTTCTTCCTGGATTACTTTGCCTGCGGCAAATTAACCGTAGACACCGCTGCAACCGTGGTTGCCGGCATTGCCCATGGCTGTGAACAGGCAGGCTGTGCCCTGATTGGGGGTGAAACAGCAGAAATGCCGGGCATGTACCCCGACGGAGAATACGACCTGGCCGGTTTTGCAGTGGGTGCTGTCGAGAAGTCGGACATCATCGACGGCAGCACAATTATACCCGGAGACGTGGTGCTGGGCTTGGCGTCCAGCGGGGCACACTCAAACGGTTTTTCACTGGTACGTAAAATTCTTACCCATGCGAACGCGCGGCCAGGCCAAGACCTCGACGGCCAGTCTCTGGAAGACGCCGTCATGGCCCCCACCCGCATTTACGTGAAGCCGGTTTTGGCGGCGCTGGCCCAACACCGCCAGCACATCAAAGGCCTGGCCCATATCACCGGCGGCGGTTTGCTTGAAAACATTCCACGGGTGCTGCGCCCCGGCTTGGCGGCTCATTTGCATCGCGACGCCTGGAGCATGCCTGCACTATTCGGTTGGCTGCAGACCAACGGCAATGTCGACGACCAGGAAATGTATCGCGTATTCAACTGCGGCATTGGCATGGTGGTGATTGTGTCGGCCGACAAAGCCGATGCCATCAGCGCCACCTTGTCCGAGCAAGGTGAAACAGTGTTTCGCATTGGTAAAATTACGGCGCACCAAGGCGATGCGCCGCGCATTCTGATCGACTGAACCAGTCCACCACCTGATCCGCAACGTTGGGGGCCAGGCAATCGATGCGTTGGCGCC
>JAJUIY010000251.1 GCA_029267415.1 Alcaligenaceae bacterium | reverse complement strand
TAACCCGGGATTAACCGAAAAGTTCGATCGCTTTTCGCACCACAGCAAAAAGTGTTGCTAAAAAGCCAATCCCCATCAATACAAAGCCGGGATTTCGGTCGCGAAAACCCATGCCGATAATGAAGGCTATAACACCCACCACAAATATAAGCAGCAAAGTAATGTTATTTAGAAACATGGGGCCCCTTGTGCCCGGCGTACCGGTAGGAAGGTAGCGAACCTTAGCAACAATAGCGAACAAATAATCACAACAGCATAACAAAAAGCGATCAGCGTTTAGCAAACCCTAAATACCATTGGGGAATATGGCGGATGGAAAAGTTCAACAAGAACGCTTATCAACACTACTAATACTTATTTTTCAACGGCCTAACCCGCCAAACAGCCACCTATCGTTTACCCTTCCTGATGATCATAAATACATAAACTGTAATATTCTAGTGTCGGCAGTGGATGCACAACATCAACCTGCGTATCGCGACGTCTGCCAGGCATCTTGCCAACATGGCATGCCCGGTGACCGTGAAACCTACCACAGCAGAAGTTGCTGAATTCTTTGGGAGACACCGTGACCACATCCACAGACTCACGGCCTGTGCTGTGCGATGCCTGCGCAAAAATGGGCGTCGCAAGCACATCTTGTAGCCCCCATGCAGCCTTGCTGCATCGCGGAAGCATGCCGGGCCAACATGACGGAACATGGGATGATGTGTTCCGATGCGGGCAGTGCAATACACTTTGGATTCGCCGTGTAAGCAAATGGGGAATCCAAGGTGCCTTCCGACTTGCCGCTCTCAATTCCCTACACCCCAACTATGAAAAAGAAAAAGAATGATCAGGCTTCTTTGTTTGTCTGGCGACTACCTGGCGCCCAGGACACCGTAACCCCCTCGCGCGCTAACACGGCCCGTAAATGACGGGCAAACTCAACGGCATCCGGCTGGTCACCATGAATGCACAATGTGTTGGCGGTAAGTTGCACGACATGACCATCCACTGACGTCACCGTCCCCTGCTTCACCATCTGAAGCACTTGCGCCGTTGCTTGCTCCACATCGGTAATCATGGCACCGGGCTGACTGCGCGGCGTCAGTAAACCATTGCGCTGATAACTTCGGTCGGCAAAAACTTCCTGCGCCACGCTGAGCCCGGCCTCGAACCCTGCCTGCACCTGCGCACTTCCCGCCAACGCAAACAATACGAGACGGGTGTCCACATCACGAACGGCAGATGCGATGGCCGCGGCGATGTCTGAGCGCGACGCGGCCATGTTGTAGAGGGCACCGTGAGCCTTCACGTGATGCAACCGGGCACCCTGGCTGGCCGCGACCGCCGCCAGGGCACCCACCTGCACCACCACCAGGTCGTACACATCTTGCGCACTGACATCCATGGTGCGCCGCCCGAAACCGACCAGGTCAGGCAGCCCCGGATGGGCGCCAATAGCTACGTTGTGCTGCAAGGCAGCGGCAACCGTTCGCCGCATGGTGCCAGGATCGCCGGCATGAAAACCGCACGCAATATTCGCCGAGGTCACGTAAGGCAATACGTCCTCATCGTTGCCCATTTTCCAGGCACCAAAGCTTTCGCCCATGTCGCAATTAAGATCAATTGTCCACGCCATTGCTCACCTCAAAAAAAACCCTGCCAATACTTATTTGTTATCGGCAGGGTTTAGCATAACCGCTTGTCGCCGCCAGGTGTGGCGGCGGAACTTCAAAATAGCGGTCCCGGGGCGTGCCCCGGGACCTTGAGCCGTTAAAGGCCGCTTACTGGCTCTCTAGAAAGCTCTTGAGTTTGTCGGCCCGGCTGGGGTGACGCAGCTTGCGCAACGCTTTGGCCTCAATCTGGCGAATGCGTTCACGCGTTACATCAAACTGCTTACCCACTTCTTCAAGCGTCTGGTCGGTGCTCATTTCGATACCAAACCGCATTCTCAGTACCTTGGCCTCGCGCGGGGTCAAGGAATCAAGAACTTCTTTGACAACATCACGCATTGAACCGTGCAGTGCAAAGTCGGCGGGCGACACCGTGCCAGTATCCTCGATGAAATCTCCAAGATGCGAATCGTCATCGTCGCCGATAGGCGTTTCCATCGAAATTGGCTCTTTGGCAATCTTGAGGATTTTGCGAACCTTGTCCTCGGGCATGTCCATCTTGGCGGCCAGTGTCGCAGGATCGGGCTCGGCACCGGTTTCCTGTAGAATCTGACGGCTGATGCGGTTCATTTTGTTGATCGTTTCGATCATGTGAACCGGAATACGGATGGTGCGCGCCTGGTCGGCGATGGAACGCGTTATGGCCTGGCGAATCCACCATGTGGCGTACGTCGAGAACTTGTAACCACGACGATACTCGAACTTGTCCACGGCTTTCATCAAGCCAATATTGCCTTCCTGGATCAAATCAAGGAATTGCAAACCGCGGTTGGTGTACTTTTTCGCAATTGAAATAACCAGCCGCAAGTTGGCTTCGGTCATTTCACGCTTCGCCTTGCGAGCACGTGCCTCACCCGTTGCCATGCGCTTGTTGACGGCCTTCAGGTCTTGCAACGGCAGAATGATCTTCCGCTGCATTTCAATAAACTGCTGTTGAATTTCCTGGATATCGGGAATGTGGCGTTCCAGCGTTTCAGAGTACGGATGCCCTGCTTTGACTTCATCAAGCGCCCAATCAAGGTTGGTTTCATTACCGGGAAACACTTTAATGAAGTGGCTGCGCGGCATGCCGG
>JAJUIY010000073.1 GCA_029267415.1 Alcaligenaceae bacterium | reverse complement strand
GACATGGTGTCGCGCAGATTTTGTCCGGCCACCCCCTTGATTTCATCGGCATGAGCCACCACATTGTCTAGAGAGCCATACTGGTTCAGCCATCGTGCGGCCGTTTTTGGCCCCACTTTGGGCACCCCCGGAATGTTATCCGACGTATCGCCGGTCAGCATCAGGAAATCGATGATTTGCTCCGGACGCACACCAAAGCGTTCGATCACGCCATCCACGTCCTGGCGTTCGTTATTCATGGTGTTGATCAGTTCAACGTGCTCATTCACAATTTGCGCCAGATCTTTATCGCCCGTGGATACCAAGGTGCTCATGCCATCGGCGGTGGCCAGGCGTGCCAGCGTGCCGATGACGTCGTCGGCCTCGACGCCCGGGATACTGATCAATGGCCACCCCATGGCTTTTACCGCCCGGTTGATGGGTTCGATCTGGGCCGCCAGATCGTCGGGCATTGAGGGGCGGTCGCCCTTGTATTCGGGGTACAGGTCGTCGCGAAATGTCTTGCCTTTTGCATCAAAAATGCAAGCGGCGTAATCTGCCTTGTGTTCTTGCTGCAGTCTCCTTAACATGGAGATGACGCCGTAGAGAGCGCTCGTTGGCTCCCCCTTGGCATTTCGCAAATCAGGCATGGCGTGGTATGCCCGGTAAAGGTAACTGGAGCCATCTACTAGCAACAAGGTTTTTTTCATGTCAAATAACAGAATAATTCGTACGCCCGCAAATCAGCAAATTCCTGAAATCATGGCGGAGATGAAAACTGCCGCCGATAAACTTGAAGAAATCGGCTGGGGCGTCAGTGTTTTTGGAAGTGCCCGCATCCGTCCAGATTCCCCTTACTACGCATTAGGCGAAGCGCTGGGCGAGCGGCTGGCCAAAGCAGGGCTGCCGGTTATTGCCGGCGGCGGGCCAGGCATTATGGAGGCGGCAAACAAAGGCGCCTTCGAAGCCGGCGGTACCAGCATTGGCCTGAACATTAAACTGCCCCGCGAAAAAGAAAACAACCAATATCAAACACACAGCCTGGCGTTTGACTATTTTTACTCGCGCAAGGCCACCTTTTTCATGCATAGCGTGGCCTATATTGCCCTGCCGGGCGGCTGGGGCACGCTGGATGAGGTGTTCGAGGTGCTGACACTGGTTCAGACCCGCAAGGTGCCGCCCGCACCCATTGTACTGATCGGCAAAAGCTTTTGGGCCGGCCTGATCGACTGGATACGCGAACAACAACTGGGCAACAAGCTCATCAGCCCGCAAGATATGGACTTGTTCTGTCTGACGGACGACCTGGATGAAGTGGTCGCGCATATCGAAACTTTCTGCGCCAGCTTCCAGGATCGTAACCGTTACGAACCCGCCCTGCCCGAATAAAAAAACCGGCCTTGCGGCCGGTCGGTCTATTGCTTCTTTTCGCCTGGTGTACGACGCCCCGCGCCTGGCCGGGTTAATCAACACCACCCGCTTGTACGCGGCGCCACACCTGATAGCGTGGTGTCAGTCTTGCGTAACGGCGCGAGACGCCCGACGCCGCTCGTGCTCAAGCAAATGGCGCTTGCGCAGACGGATTGACTTGGGTGTCACCTCTACCAGTTCGTCATCGGCAATAAACTGCACGGCATATTCCAAAGTCAGCGGAATTGGTGGAACCAGATCGATGTGCTCATCCTTGCCCGATGCGCGAATGTTAGTCATTTTCTTTTCACGAATAGGGTTCACCACCAAGTCATTGTCGCGGCTGTGAATACCGATAATCATCCCTTCGTAGACGGGCTCGTTGGGTGACACGAACATCCGCCCGCGCTCCTGCAACTTCCACAGCGCATAAGCCACTGCCTGCCCATCGTCCTGGCTGATCAGCACACCGTTACGACGCTCGCCCACCTCGCCTTCACGGGCCGGCGCATAGTCGTCAAAAATGTGGCTCATCAAACCGGTACCGCGAGTAAGCGACATAAATTCGGTCTGGAAACCAATAAGCCCGCGTGCGGGAATGCGGTACTCAAGGCGCGTGCGGCCCCGGCCATCCGACTGCATATCCAATAGTTCGCCACGGCGTCGGCCAAGCTCTTCCATGACGCCGCCCTGGTGCTCATCATCGATATCAACCGTGAGCAATTCGAACGGTTCCATCCGCACGCCATCGACTTCTTTAAACAGAACGCGCGGGCGCGACACGGCCAGTTCGTAGCCTTCGCGGCGCATGTTTTCAAGCAGAATCGTGAGGTGCAACTCGCCCCGGCCACAAACCTCAAAGACGGTATCGTCGCCCGTCTCGTTGACACGCAAGGCCACGTTGGCTTTCAGCTCGCGATCAAGCCGATCACGCAGCTGGCGGCTGGTAACAAATTTACCCTCGCGCCCGGCCAGCGGCGAGGTATTCACCATGAAGTTCATGGTCAGGGTGGGTTCGTCAATACGCAGGAGCGGCAAAGCATCCAAATGATCCGGCGTGGTGAGGGTGCAACCGATACCCACGGCATCGAGTCCATTGATCAGTACGATGTCACCCGCCTGTGCTTCGTCAACCTGGACATGCTCGAGCCCCTGGAACTTCAGCACCTGGTTGATGCGCCCCTTGATGGGCTCGCCTTCGGGACCAAACTGCACGGCAACATCCTGTCCGGGACGGACACGTCCTCGGTTGATGCGCCCTACCCCGATCTTGCCAACGTACGAGTTGTAGTCGAGCGAGATGATTTGCATCTGAAAGGGGCCTTCGGCGTCATCCTCGCGTTGCGGCACGTGCTGCAGTATGGCGTCAAACAACGGTCGCATGTCCCCCTCGCGCACATCGTCGCTAAGCCCGGCATAACCGTTCAGCCCCGAAGCATAGATGACGGGGAAGTCCAGTTGCTCTTCAGTGGCACCCAGCTTGTCAAACAAATCGAAGGTGGCGTTGATGACGTAGTCGGGGCGTGCGCCGGGGCGGTCGATCTTATTGATGACCACAATGGGTTTGAGCCCCAGCTCGAGCGCTTTGCGAGTGACGAAACGGGTTTGCGGCATGGGGCCTTCAACGGCATCCACCAACAGCAGAACACCGTCAACCATGGACAGCACCCGCTCGACCTCGCCACCAAAGTCAGCGTGTCCGGGCGTATCAATAATGTTGATATGTGTACCGTCGTAGCTGACCGCGCAGTTCTTGGCCAAAATGGTGATACCGCGCTCTTTCTCAATGTCATCAGAGTCCATGACCCGTTCGGCAACCTGCTGGTTGTCGCGAAAGGTACCCGCTTGTCTGAGTAACTGGTCGACCAGGGTGGTTTTACCGTGGTCGACGTGAGCAATAATTGCCACGTTGCGCAATGCGCGATTCATAGTGTGTCCTTCTTTCCAAAAACTGTTTGCGTCAGGTCTGCAGGTAAATCATCCAGGCTTATCAGTATTGATTGGGGTGTGTCCATCGTCTGCAGTTTGTCCAGTGCCACGGCATCGTCAACATGAAACGGCCCCACACGCGTGCGGCGCAATGCCGTCAGGTGGGCGCCGCAGCCCAGACGCCGGCCAATATCCTGCGCCAACGTCCGGATGTACGTTCCTTTACTGCAAACCACATCAATGACCGCCTCGCGTGGCGTGTGTGACACCACTTCGAGGCGGTGAATGGTTACCTGACGTGGCGGACGTTCGACCTCAATACCGGCGCGCGCGTACTTGTACAGCGGTTTGCCATCGCGTTTCAGTGCCGAATGCATGGGTGGAACCTGTTCGATATCCCCGCGAAACTCGGGCAAGATCGCTTCCAGCGCCTGCGCGTCAATGCCTGGGAAATCGCTGTCAGCTTCCGCTGTGACGCTACCGGTCAAGTCACCACTGTCCGTTTCCACCCCAAACTGGATGGTGGCCAAATACCCTTTATCAGAATCCAGCAATTGGCCGGCCAGCTTGGTAGCCCGCCCCAAGCAGCACACCAGCAAGCCAGTGGCAAAGGGATCAAGCGTTCCGGTGTGCCCCGCCTTGCGGGCATCCAGCGCACGTTTTGCGCGTTGCAATGCATGGTTGCTGGACAAGCCTTCGGGTTTGTCCAGCAATAAGACACCATCAATCAACTGCCCGCGTCGGGAAGCCATTGTTCAAAATCCAGAGTGGTGGCGACGGGAACGCCGGATCAGCCCTGCTTGTCCGGGTCGTCGTCAACGTTTGAGGAATAGGAGCCAGGCTGATTGGCCTTCTCGATCAGTTTGGTCATTTCGATACCCCGCGCCACGTGATCATCGTGGATGAAACGCAGCGTGGGCACCGTATGAATATGCAACATCTTGAACAACAAAGAATGCAACCAGCCGGCCTTGCTGTTAAGCGCGGCTTCGGCGACGCCAGGGCTGGCACCCAGTACGGTGAAGTACACCTTGGCATGCGCGTAGTCGGCCGAGAGATCGACCCCGCTGAGGGTAATAAGCCCCACCTGCGAGACATCGAATTCCCGCTGGATGATCTGGGCCAGATCTTTGCGGATCTGGTCGGCCAGCCGTACCGTACGGCCTGCATTGGGACGGGGCTTATGCCTTGCCATATCTGTTGCGTTCCTGCTGTTGCATTAAAGTGACCGTGCGATTTCCTTGATTTCGAAGACTTCGAACTGATCGCCCACTTTGATGTCGTTGTAGTTCTTCAGCGTAATACCGCAATCAAACCCGGCCTTGACCTCGCGAACGTCGTCTTTGAAGCGGCGCAGCGAATCAATTTGTCCGGTCCACATGACCACATTGTCACGCAACAAGCGTACAGAAGAATCACGCCGGACGGCACCTTCCAGCACCATACAACCGGCAATGTTTCCAATACGCGAGACGCTGAACACTTCACGAATCTCGACCAGTCCGATGACTTCCTCACGTTTCTCGGGCGTGAGCATGCCGGACAGGGCCGCACGAACTTCGTCGACCGCATCGTAGATGACGTTGTAGTAACGGATATCCACGGCGTTGGTTTCGGCGTGCTTGCGCGCCATTTGATCGGCACGAACGTTAAAGCCAATGATGACGGCGTTGGATGCAATTGCCAGGTTGACGTCGGTTTCGGTGATACCCCCGACCCCGGCGTGCACGACCTGAACGCGAACTTCGTCGGTCGACAGCTTGACCAGGGATTGGACCAGCGCTTCCTGCGACCCCTGCACATCGGTTTTGACGATGAGCGACAGCGTTTGCGTACCCTCGCCCAGGTTTTCGAACATGGACTCGAGGTTGGCCGCCTGTTGGCGTGCCAGTTTGACGTCGCGGAATTTGCCCTGACGGAACAACGCGATTTCGCGTGCCTTGCGCTCGTCAGCCATGGCGATGAGTTCTTCACCGGCGCTCGGAACGTCGGACAGACCCTGGATTTCGACCGGGGTTGACGGGCCGGCTTCGTCCACGCGCTTGCCGTGCTCGTTAAGCATGGCGCGGACACGACCGTGGCTGGCACCTACCAGAACAACGTCGCCGCGTTTAAGCGTGCCCGACTGCACCAGGATAGTGGCCACCGGACCACGTCCACGGTCGAGACGTGCCTCGATGACAATACCCTTGGCGGGTGATTCGACCGGTGCCTTGAGCTCAAGCATTTCAGCCTGCAGCAAGACGTTTTCAAGCAGGTCGTCGATACCCGTTCCGACTTTGGCGGACACCGGCACAAAGGGAACGTCGCCGCCGTACTCTTCCGGCAGGACATCTTCGGCAATCAGGGCTTGCTTGACGCGCTCGGGGTTGGCTTCGGGCTTGTCAATTTTGTTGATGGCCACCACCATGGGCACACCGGCCGCCTTGGCGTGGTGGATGGCTTCACGCGTTTGCGGCATGACACCGTCATCGGCCGCAACCACCAGAATGACTACATCCGTAACCTGCGTACCCCGTGCCCGCATGGCTGTAAAGGCTTCGTGACCCGGCGTATCGAGGAAGGTAGCTGTGCCGCGGTCGGTTTTGACACTGTAAGCACCGATGTGCTGCGTAATACCACCGGCCTCGCCCGATGCGACCTTGGCGTGGCGAATGTAGTCAAGCAGCGACGTCTTGCCGTGGTCGACGTGACCCATCACCGTGACAACCGGTGCACGCGGCAGTTCTTCAGCGTCGGTGACCATATCGGTTTCCAGGAAGGCCTCCGGGTCGTCCAGTTTGGCCGCAATGGCTGTATGGCCCATTTCTTCGACCAGAATCATGGCCGTTTCCTGGTCGAGCATCTGGTTGATGGTCACCATTTGGCCCAGTTTCATCAGATGCTTGATGACCTCGGTGGCCTTGACAGCCATCTTGTGTGCCAAGTCGCCCACCGTGATCGTTTCGGGAACATGAACTTCACGGGCGATGAACTCTTGGACTTGCGGCTCACGGCGCTCGGGCTGAGCCTGTTGACGGCCGCGACGGCCGCCGCGGCCACGGCCGGCATTGGAACGCCAGCCGTCGCGCCCGGAAGGCGCTGCGGCGGCTTCCGTACGTGCCGCCGGCTTCTTGCGACCGGATTCCTCGGCCGTCCACGAGGTACCCACCTCGGTGGCCTTTGCAGACTTCTTGTCGGCGCGAGCCCCTTTGCGCGATTTGGTATCGGCGGCAGCCTTGGCTGGCTCGGGGGCTTTCAGTACCTTGCGCGGACGGTTAAGCATGGCGCGCAGTGCGGCGGCTTCCGCTTCGGCGGCTTTACGCGCACGCTCGCGCTCTTCGTCGTATTCGGGTTCGTCCAGGATGCGCGCATTGGGATCAAGCACCGTTGAACGGTCGGACTCGTCTTCAGGTGAAGCCGTTTTCTTGGCGCGTGCGGCCTGTTTGGTACCGGCCTTCGCCGCTTTATTGCCTTTGGGCTGAGCGGGTTTGTCGTCGACCAGTTTGGGTTCGGCTGCCTCGGGCGCTTTGTCAGGCGTGGCCTCAGCCGCCGTGGCTTCGGCCGCCGTGGCTTCAGCGGTTGAAGGCGTTGGGTCGACCGCCGTTTGGGTCTCATCGACCGGTGCCTGGTCGGCAGCAGCTGCGGCCGTTGCGTCAGCCTTGTCCGCCCCTGCCGTTTCAGGAGTCGGTTCAGGAGCCGAGTCAGACGCGGCCGGTTCAGAAGCCGCCTGCGCGGGCTTGGCGGTTGTCGCCGCTGCGGCATCGTCAGTGCCCGCCTGCGACGCTTCGGGCGCGGAAGACGCGGTGGCGTCAGAGGACGATGCCTGGGTTGCCGTGGTCGATGCCTGAGCAGACGTGTCCGGCTGACTGGCTTGTGCGCTTTGCGCCGTTACATCAGACTGAGCCGGGGCAGAGTCAGCACGAGGAGCCTCTGCCTGCGCGGACGCCGCCGCCTCGGAAGGCATCTGGGCGACGTCGGGTTGGGCGACATCAGCCTGTGCAGCGGCTTCCTCCGAGGCCGCTTGGGCCTCTTTGGCGGCTTCCGCGAGCAGTTCGGCGGGATCGCGCTTCACGAATACACGCTTCTTGCGCACTTCCACGGGGATAGTGCGCGAGCGGCCGGACGCATCCGCCTGACGAATCTCAGACGTTTGGCGACGCGTCAGCGTAATCTTTTTGCCTTCGTTACCACTGCGAGCACGCCGCAACGATTCGAGAAGCTTCGCCTTGTCCGCTTCAGTGACGGCGTCGTCCACCGAATTGATATCAACGCCAGCGGCGCGCAACTGCTCAAGCAGCGACTCCGCAGGCATTTTCAATTCAACAGCGAACTTGGCGACAGTGTTACTCGACATTCGACTCTCTCTTGCTTACTACAACTATTTTCAATAAACGCACCCGGAATTAACCTTGTGAATCATTCGGTGTCATCGTCAAACCAATGGGCACGGGCGCGCATAATAATGTCACTGGCAGCCTCGTTATCGAGCCCGGTCAGCTCGGACAGTTCGTCCGCTGAGAGCTCGCCCAGGTCATCCAGGGTCAGGATTTCGTGTTCGGCCAGGGCGGCGATGTGTTCTTCGCTAAGGCCTTCAATTTCAAACAGATCTTGTGCGGTCTTGACGCGCTCTTCTTGGGCGATGGCTTCAGTTAACAGAGCATTGCGAGCCCGCGTACGAAGCTCATTGACAGTTTCTTCATCGAAGGCCTCGATTTCGAGCAACTCTTGCAAGGGCACATAGGCGACTTCTTCAAGCCCGCTGAAGCCTTCATCGATCAGAATGTCGGCAATTTCATCATCGACATCAAGACGACTGACAAAGGTTTCGCGCAGTCGGGCGCGCTCTTCTTCCTCGCGGCTGCGGCTTTCTTCCGGCGTCATGATGTTGATTTGCCAGCCGGTGAGCTCGGATGCCAGGCGAACGTTCTGCCCACGTGCGCCGATGGCTTTGGGCAGGTTTTCGGCGTCAACGACAACGTCCATGGCGTGTTTGTCTTCGTCGACCACGATGGACTCGATGTGCGCAGGTGCCAGGGCACCAATTACGAACTCGGCCGGATCATCTGACCATAGTACGATATCCACCTGCTCTCCGCCAAGCTCGTTACGCACAGCTGTAACGCGCGAGCCACGCATGCCGACGCATGTCCCGATGGGATCAATACGTGCATCGTACGCAACCACCGCGATTTTGGCCCGGATGCCGGGATCGCGTGCTGCAGCCTTGATTTCAAGCAGGCCCTGCTCGATTTCGGGCACTTCATTTTCGAAGAGTTCGCGAATGAACTCAGGGGCCGTGCGCGACAAAATAACTTGTTGTCCACGTGCGGCGCGATCGACCTTAAGTACCCAGGCACGAACACGGTCACCGATGCGAATGTTTTCTTTAGGGATCATTTCGGCGCGCGGCAGGCGCGCCTCGATTTTGCCGGCCTCGATAATGGCATCGCCCTTGTCCATCCGCTTGACGGTGCCTGAAATAATGTTTTCACCGCGGTCGAGGAAATCGTTGAGGATTTGCTCGCGCTCGGCGTCGCGAATCCGCTGCAAAATGGCCTGTTTGGCGGCTTGCGCACCGATGCGACCAAACTCGATGGGCTCGAGGGGTTCTTCGATGTAGTCGTCGACCTGGATGCCGGGAACGATTTCCTGAGCTTCCGTATAGAGCTCTTGACGATCGGGCTCTTGCAAGCCAGCCTCGTCGGGCACCACCAGCCAGCGGCGAAAACCTTCGTGCTCGCCCGTGGTCCGGTCGATGGAGACCCGGATATCCGCATCTTCCTTGAAGCGCTTTTTCATGGCTGATGCCAGCGCGTGCTCCAGCGCGTCAAACACGACTTCGCGCTCAACGTTTTTCTCGCGCGCCAGCGCGTCAACCAACAGAAGAATTTCGCGACTCATCGCTTTTTTCCCTTGAAATCTAAAATGGGATCCAGTTTGGCTCGATCCACGTCATCGAACACAAAATTCAGAACATGAACCTCGCCACGGTCATCCTGATACTCGAGACCAAACACGTCCGGATTGGCGGCCTCTGACGAGGGGCTGTCCGGCGCAGACAGCACTCCGGTAAATACTTTCCGGTTATCGACGGCGACCCGCAGCCGAACCTCGACCCGTTCGCCGGCAAAGCGAAAGAAGTCAGCGCGGGTTTTCAGGGGACGGTCGACACCGGGCGAACCGACCTCGAGCCGGTTGTAGTCAATATCTTCGACCTCGAATACACGAGACAAGTGCCTTGAAACGCGCTCGCAATCGTCGATGCTTACGCCTTCGGGGCGATCAATCGTGACGCGCAGCAGACCACGGGGCGCGCGCTCGACATCGACGAGCTCGACGCCCAGGCCTGCAATTGCCTCGTGTGTCAATTCGAATAAATCAGCCATAAATTCCAAAAAAAATGGGCTGTAGCCCAGCCCACCTTAGTATTGCGCCCAGACGCACGAACGTAGTTCACGAACCCGCTTTGGCGCGCCAACGCGCAAGCTACACAAGGCACGCTGCAAAGGTTGCGGCGCCATGTGCCGGTAAAGCCCTATATTCTAACAGAAAAACAGAACAACACCTATTTATTTACCACCTGGCGCCTACCACTATTTATGCCGCGCGACACGGGCCAGCTGGGATTCGTGCGCGGCGGCACCACGTGGCTGCCAGTCGTCGCCCCGCTTGCCCGCACCGCGGCTGCGGTTGGCATTGTTGGGTTTGCCCTTGCGTGCCGCCGGACGGCCCGTCTGCCCCCCCGGGTTGGGCGAGGAGGGTTGTGATGCCTTGCCGCGGCGCGGCGATTGGGCCTTGCCTTGCTTGGTGGCCTGAGATGCGCCTCGCTGCCCTCCCGTTTTACGGGATTTGGACGCAGCCCCTGCCTTGCCTGCCGCCGATTTGCCGGCTGACCCTTTACCGCGCGGGCGCCGCCCCTCGGACGGATGTCCATTGGCCAACCCGCCACTGATGAGCAAGCCAGTGCCGTATGGATCGGAGGGAAACACTTGCGTCGTGGTGGGCGACACCATGGACAAGCTAGCGTGCCTGTTTCGGCGTCCTCCCCGACCACTGCCCTGCACCACGCCGAACCCGGGCGGCAAGGCGCTGTGGTGCGACACAGGCTGACGCTCTTCGCGCTCTTCGCTTTCGTCATCACCCAGCAAGCCAAGGTGCACCATCAACGCGGTAACGGTATCGCCATCGAGCTCTTCCCACCGGCCGCGACGCAGCGATTTAGGCAGCACCACATCACCAAAGCGCGTGCGTATCAGGCGACTTACTGTAAGACCAACGGCTTCGAACATACGACGCACCTCGCGGTTG
>JAJUIY010000037.1 GCA_029267415.1 Alcaligenaceae bacterium | reverse complement strand
GAAGCGCCTTTGCCCATTTGGAGGATTGGGTTGCCCGGTCAAGCCGGGGCAAGATGACAACCACGAGCACATCGCCAAGCTGGCCCGCATTGGCGGCCGTGGCCAGTGCCTGCAAGGCATCGCCGCCAGTACGCCCGGGTCGTCCGGAAGGCAAGCTCAGGCTGACGATACGCCGATCGCCAAACAGCGACACCGACTGCAAAGCGGCCGGCAGGCTGCTCCAGTCGCTGCGGGCATCGAGGGTCAGGCTGACACGTTCGGTGTAGCCGTGTTTGGCCGCTGCGGCGCGGAGCGCATCGACACTTTCATTGATCAACAGCGTTTCGTCGCCGGTCAGTATGGTGAGTGGATCCGGGCAGGGGGGAGACTCAATGCCAAACTGGCGGATCAGGCGCTCGGGATCAAGGCGTTGCGACATGGCTGTTCAGTTAAAAGGAACAGTAGTGTCGGGCAGCGTATTTTCCCAGGGGTCAGTGAGCTCTTCCGTGGTTTCGGCCGGTACGTCGATGGGGTCCAGCGTTTCTTGCAGCTGATCGGGCACGGGTTCGCTGCGCAGTTGTTCAAATGCCTCGACTACGTCGGGTGCACTCAGGTGGCGCACTATACGTGCCACCATGGATTGCTGCATGTCCTCGAAGATCATGTTGATTTCGGCTTGCTTGGCTTGCGCGTTGTCCGGGTCGTACGGAACCTCGCGCGTGGCGCGCAGTTCGGTGGGCGGCAAAATGACGCGTCCGTATGCGTCGGTCAGCTGGAACACCAACTGGTAATTAAGCTCGTATTCTTCAACCTGGCCTTCGGCGTCGATAGTGAGCTCGCGTCGCTGCTGGCGACTGGCCAGCTGAATCAGGCGGGCTTCAGCATCGGCCGGGTCAGACACAAAACGGGTGTGTGGCGAGCTGGCCACAATGGCACGCCGCAGCCCGGCGCCAAATGCGGAGTTTTCGGAAATGTTGGTGTACAGCGTGTCAAACGGCAATGGCGATGCGCCTTTAAGCCGGAAGCCGCAGGCCGCCACCAGCATGCATAACGCCAGGCAAATGCCAATACGCAGCCACAGGCTGGCCAGGTTTTGGGTTCCGGGTGCAGCAAAGTGGCTGTACATAGTGGGCTTATCCGACAACGTTGACGAGTTTTCCGGGAACAACAATGATGCGTTTGGGTTCGCGGCCTTCAAGGAAGCGTACTGTTGCATCGTGTTGACGTGCGCTCGATTCGATATCGTCCTTGCTGGCCGATGCCGGCACCTGAATGCTGCCACGCAATTTGCCATTGACTTGCAGCACCAGTTCGATCTGATCTGCCACCAGGGCGCTTTCATCGACCTGGGGCCAGGGCGCATCCAGGAGATCGCCGTGTACGTCAGCATAACCGAGTTCGCGCCACAGGTGCCACGTGATGTGGGGCACCACCGGATAAAGCACACGCAATAAAATGGAGACGCCTTCAGCCACCGCCGCGTTTGCTTGCGCGCTGTCGCCAAGCTTGGCGGATTCCAGGCTGTTCAGCATTTTCATGCTGGTTGAAACCACGGTGTTGTACTGAATGCGTTGGTAGTCGTAATCAGCTTGGCGCAAGTTAAGGTGAATGTCGCGTCGCAAGTCTTTCACGGCCTTGTCGGCGTCGGCCCAGTTGGCTTGGGCCGCGATGCCTTCGCGAATAGCCTGGCCATGCTGGTGGCAATACGTCCACACCCGGCGCAGGAAGCGATGCGCGCCTTCCACCCCCGACGTGGACCACTCGAGCGTTTGCTCGGGCGGGCTGGCGAAGATGGTGAAAAGGCGGGCCGTGTCGGCACCCAGGGTGTCGATCAGTGATTGCGGGTCGACGCCGTTGTTCTTGGATTTCGACATCGTGCCGATACCCGCGTACGACACCGGCTGGCCATCGCTTTTCAATACGGACGACACCACTGCCCCGTGATCGTCGTAAGTGTTCTTGACGTCGTCAGGCGAGAAATATTCGATGCCACCATTGGGTGTACGACGGTAGTAGGTGTGGTTAAGCACCATGCCTTGCGTAAGCAGACGGGTGAAGGGCTCGTCAAAATTAACCAGGCCCAGGTCGCGCATGACGCGTGTCCAGAAGCGTGCATACAGCAAGTGCAGGATGGCGTGCTCGATACCGCCGATGTATTGGTCCATCGGCATCCAGTAATCATTGCGCTCGTCGATCATGGCCTCGTGGTTGTCGGAGCTGGTGTAGCGCATGAAGTACCACGACGAATCCACAAAGGTGTCCATGGTGTCGGTTTCACGACGTGCGTCGGTACCGCATTTGGGGCATTGGCATTTCAGGAAGGGCTCGTGCTTTTCAAGCGGATTGCCGCTGCCATCTGGAACGAGCTCTTCGGGCAGCAAGACGGGCAGGTCGGATTCAGGCACCGGCACCGGCCCGCAATCCGGACAATGGATAATCGGGATGGGGGTACCCCAGAATCGTTGGCGTGAAATGCCCCAGTCGCGCAGGCGCCACGTCACTTTCTTTTCACCCAGGCCTTTTTCGATCAGGTCGGCCGCTACGGCGTCGATCGTCTCGGCCGACGTCATGCCGTCGTACTTGCCCGAGTTGACGGTGCGGCCGTTGTCTTTGTCGCTGTACCAGTCGTGCCATTCGGTGCTGGAAAATGCCTGGCCATTGACGTCAATAACCTGGCGGATGGGCAAGCCGTATTTGTTGGCAAATTCGAAGTCGCGCTCGTCGTGGGCCGGCACGCCCATGACGGCCCCGTCGCCGTAAGACATCAAGACGTAGTTACCCACCCACAGCGGTACTTGTTGGCCGCTAAGCGGGTGCGTCACGGTGAGCCCGGTGTCCATCCCTTCTTTTTCACGCAGGGCAATGTCGGCTTCTGTTTGGCCGCCTTGTTTGCAACGCTCGATAAAGTCCGCCAGTGCCGGGTTGTTTTCAGCCGCGCGCGCCGCAAGCGGGTGTTCGGGCGCCACGGCGCAGAAGGTGACGCCCATGATGGTGTCGGCGCGTGTGGTAAATACATACATGCGGCCGTCTTGCACAAGCTGGCCGTTGGCGTCTCGGATGTCATGGGTGAAGGCGAAACGAACGCCCTCACTGCGGCCAATCCAGTTTTCTTGCATGATGCGCACGCGCTCGGGCCAGCCTTCCAGCCCATTTTTAACTTCGTGCAGCAGTTCGTCAGCGTAATCGGTAATGCGCAGGTAATAGCCGGGAATTTCGCGTTTCTCGACCAGCGCGCCCGAGCGCCATCCACGCCCGTCAATAACTTGTTCGTTGGCCAGTACGGTTTGATCAACGGGGTCCCAGTTGACCACCTGAGTTTTGCGATAGGCGATACCTTTTTCAAGCATTTTCAGGAAAATCCACTGGTTCCACTTGTAATAGTCGGGATCGCAGGCGCACATTTCGCGTGACCAATCGATGGCCAGCCCCATCGCCTTCATTTGCTTTTTCATGTAGGCGATGTTGTCGTAGGTCCATTTTGCCGGTGACACCCCGGAGCGCATGGCGGCGTTTTCAGCGGGCATGCCGAAGGCGTCCCAGCCCATGGGCATTAAAACGTTATAGCCCCGCATGCGCAGCTGGCGCGCCATCATGTCATTGATTGTGTAGTTGCGTACATGCCCCATATGCAGCCGGCCACTGGGGTAGGGCAACATCGAACATGCGTAGAATTTGGGCTTTGGCTGCCCGTTGGCGTCCTTGGCGTGTTCGGTGACGCGGTAGGCGTCAGTGGAATCCCAATGGGTCTGGGCGGCCTGTTCGATTTCGTGGGGAAGATAGCGTTCCTGCATGGGTGTCCGGGAAGGTGAAAGTCAAATAACAACGTATTATAGGGCGCACCGGGGATGGCGTGCCGGGCGTGGCCCAGCGGCGGCCATAATGAAAAAAGCCCCGCTGCGCCAACGGGGCTTTAACAAGGGTAGACCGAACCTTCTGCGAAGGTTACTTCAGTCGGGTTTCCTTGTATTCGACGTGCTTGCGAGCCACGGGATCAAACTTTTTGATCACCATTTTCTCGGGCGTGTTGCGCTTGTTTTTAGTGGTCGTGTAGAAATGACCTGTGCCCGCTGTGGATTCCAGTTTGATCTTCTCGCGAATACCTTTAGCCATGATAGCTTCCTTCAGTAGACCCCGAAATAACCAGGGTGTTGATGCCAAGTGCCGTTGGCAGCCCAGCAATGTGCGTCAAGAATAGGGCGTGGCGTGCCTTAAACCGCTTCGCCACGGGCGCGCATTTCGGCCAGAACGGCGTCAATGCCTTTTTTGTCGATGGTGCGCAGGGCTTTGGCCGATACGCGCAGACGAACCCAGCGGTTTTCGCTTTCTACCCAAAAACGACGGGTTTGCAGGTTGGGAATAAAACGCCGACGTGTCTTGTTGTTGGCGTGTGAAACGTTATTGCCCGTAATAGGGCGCTTGCCGGTAACTTGGCATACGCGTGCCATGGTCATACCCCTTGATAGTAATTTTTCCAGGAAATTCAGCGTGCACCGCGCCCCAAAATAGGCAATGGCGCAGCCTATGTATTTCGTGATAAGCCTAGCATTCTAATACGGAAATGGTATGCAGATCAAGCGAGCAGCCATAAAAGTGAACGTCGGGGCAACGCACGGTGAACACAACGCCACACAACGTACTTGCGCGCCGTACTAGGAAATAGTGCTTGCCGCTTGCCGCGCAAGGCGCCCGAAGCCCCATGACAACACGGCACAAACGGCCAGCACACCCGTAAGCGGCAGCGCCGACGGCGCTTGCCACAGGCTAACCACCAGGCCGGCACTTGCCCCGCACAGCATGTGGATGGTGCCCATCAGGGCCGACGCGGCGCCCAGCCGTTGGCCTTGCTCGCGCAGGGCCAGGGCGGCGGCATTGGGGTTTACCAAACCCCTGGCTTGCCATAAAGCCAACAAGGCATGCCACCAATAACCACATAGGTAACAGGCCAAGCAGGGTGAGCAGCAGCCCGGCAACGGTCACCACCACCTGGCTGTGTTGGGCGCGGGCAAGCAAGGCGTCGGGTGTGTGGCGATTAAGCATCCGGGCACTGACTTGCGCTGCAAGAATCAAGGCTGCCGCGTTAATGCCAAACAAGATGCTGAAACCCTGCGGGCTGACACCCAACAAGTCAATGAATATTCGGGGCGAACCGGCAATATAACTAAACATGCCAGCCGACCCGAAGGCGCCCGCCAGGGCATAGCACATAAAACGACGGTGGTGCAGGAGTTCGCTGAAGTTGCGCACAATGACGCTGGGCTTAAGTGGGATCACGTGCAAGGGGTTTAGTGTTTCACGCATGGTTAGTGCAGAAGCCAGCAGCAACAAGCCCCCCACCGCCGTCATAAAGTGAAAAATCCAGCGCCATCCGGTGAGCACCAGAATTTGGGCACCCAGCAAGGGGGCCAGAATGGGCGTCGCACCCATGATCAACATCATGATGGACAGCGCGCGTGACGCGTCCCGGGTGTCGAAATTGTCACGAATGACGGCGCGGGGAATCACCATGCCCGCTGCTCCGCCAAAGGCTTGCGCAATGCGCGACAGCACCAACTGATCAATCGTGGTGGCCAGGGCACAACCGATCGAGCCGGCAATAAAAATGCACAGGCCAATCAACAGCGGTTTCTTGCGACCGTAGCGGTCGGCCAGCGGGCCGTAAAACAACTGGGCCAGGGACAGGCCGAAAAGGTAACTGGCCAGGGTGCGCTCGACATCGCCATGGCTGATGCCCAAGTCGCCGGCCATCGCCGAAAAGGCCGGCAAGTACATGTCAATGGCCAGTGGACCCAATGCCGTCAGCAACCCCATCAACAGTAGCCAGCCGGGGAGGCGCGTCAAAAATCGCGGCGGCATCGCGTCAGATTGCGGAGTGTTTTGCTCGGGCATGAAGGCTCAGGTGAGGCAAGGCAGGGGAAAAACAACGTTTTGACCCGCATGCGGGGTGAGAACGGTCTGAATTGATGATAAATTGACCGTGATCAAATGAGCGCAATCTTAGCATGCGCCCAGGCGATACCGGGTGTTTTTGCGCTTACCAGCTATAAGCAGAAATCTCGCAACAGGGGGGTCACATTGAGTTCAGTCCTGTCAGCAGTAGAAAATAAACTTGCAGCATTACCCGTTTCCGTACAGTTACGCATGCCCGATGGGCAAACCGCCGGCGCGGCAGATGCGGCGGTGTCTTTGGTCATTCACGACCGTTCCGTTTTGGCCAACCTGGTCGCCGGCCAAGTCGGCAAGCTTGGCGAAGACTACGTATACGGCAAATTTGATGTCAAGGGTTCGATGCGCGACCTTATGCGCGCTGCCGCCGGCATCTTGCCCACGTCGCCGGTCCGCGAGTCGCGCGACGGCTGGTTGTCCGGCCTGATCATGCGCATGGTGTCGTTGTGGCAGCATACGGCCGAGCGCGACGCCCGGCAGATCCAGTTTCACTACGACTTGTCGGACGACTTCTACGCGCTCTGGCTCGACCCACGACGGGTGTATTCCTGCGCCTATTATCGCGAACCCGATCTTACGCTGGCGCAGGCACAAGAAGCCAAGCTGGATCACATTTGCCGCAAGCTGGCCCTGAAGCCGGGTGAGCGTTTTCTGGATGTGGGCGCGGGGTGGGGCGGTTTACTGCTATGGGCGGCCGAGCACTATGGCGTTGACGCCACGGGCATTACGCTGTCCCATAACCAGCATGCTCATGTTACCCGCCTGATTGACGAAAAAGGGTTGTCCGGGCGGGTGCGCATGCAATTGCTCGATTACCGTGAGCTGGACGAGAACCAGCCCTTCGACAAGATTGCGTCAGTGGGCATGTTCGAGCATGTGGGGCGGGCCCGGTTGCCCGCCTATTTTGCCAAGTTGCGCCGGCTGGCAACGCCCGGTGGCCTAATCCTGAACCACGGAATCACTTCGGCGGCCATCGACCACAAAGGGCTTGGGGCCGGCATGGGCGAATTTATCGACAAGTTTATTTTTCCGGGGGGCGAGCTCACCCACATCTGTCACGTGCTAAGCAGCCTTACCGAAGGCGGGCTCGAAGATCTGGACGTGGAGAACCTGCGTCCGCACTATGCCCGAACGTTGTGGGCCTGGAGCGATGCACTCGAGGCGCGCCTTGACGAGGCGCGCGCCACGCTGGCGCCGGGTGAAAAAGGTGATCAGTCACTGCGCGCGTATCGCATGTACCTGGCCGGGTGTGCCATGGGATTTGAGAACGGCTGGATTGCCCTGCACCAAGTATTGGCCAAGCCACGGGGTAACGCCCGCGCTGACGAGCTGGACTATCCGCAAGACTTGGCGTACCCGTGGCGGCGCAATTACATTTACGCCTGAGGGCGCAGGGTGCGCCGTACTACATAGCCGTACCACAGAAACATGAGGGTGGCCGAAAGCGTCATGCCTGTGAAGGCCATCAGCCACATGCTGGCCGCTCCCGTGGGGGCGTCCGGCAATACCCGGGCAATAATGGGCGCCAGCGTGCCAGCACCGGGGCCAAAGCCCAGCCACCATCCGCCAATTAAACTGATGCCGGTAAGCGCCACGATTTGCAGCAGCAAAGGCACCACCGCCACTTTATACGCGCGCAACAAATAGGCTCCCACACAATGCAGGGCGTCGGCAATATGAAAGAAGGGCAAGAGGGGCAACAGCGTGGCGGCAACCATGGCCAGTTGTGCGTCGTTGGTGTAGAGCGTCAAAATGGGCTCGCGCGCCACAACCAGCAGCGTACTGGTCAGCAACGCGCCGGCGGTTACAACGGCAATGCCGGCACGCCCCATATCACGCGCTTTGGTCATCTTGCCGGCGCCGATGGCCTGTGCTGTCAGTGATGCCGAAGCCACGCCCACCGCCATGGGCATCATGTAGCACAGTGCCGCCAGGTTGCTCATGATCTGGTGCCCACCTGTCACAAACATGCCCTCTTGGGCAACCAGCAGCGCCATCAGGGTGAAGGTGGCGATCTCGATCAGGTACGAGCCGCCCATCGGAAGCCCCAGGCGCAGAAGCTCTATTTGAGGCTTCCATCGCGGGCGTCGCAGCCGAAGACTGAATTGTGCAAACCAGCGGTCGTGCTTAATAAACCACAGCCCGGCAAAGACTGTGATCCAGCTGGTAAGTGCGGTAGATACCCCGGCGCCTACGGCACCCAGGGCGGGTGATCCCAGATGGCCAAAAATAAACACCCAGTTGAACAGCAGTTTAAAGGCAACGCTGCCCAGGTTGATCACCATCACCACCTTGGGGCGGGACACCGCCGTCCCAAGGCAATAAATGGTGCGAAAGATCAGAGCGGCCGGCAGAGCAACAATTAGGGCGCGCAAGTACCAGGTCACACTATGCCGAACCTCGGGGCTCACGTCGCCGGAGAGGGTGAGCCACGCGTCGGGCAAGGCCAGGGTGATCGCACCCACGGCAGACAGGGCCAGCGCCAGCCATACCCCCTGCGCCCACGATTGCCCCACCTGTTCAAGACGGCGGGCACCGAAATGCTGGGCCAAAATGGGGATCAGTGCGTGGATAACCCCCATCAGGCTGATAAAGACGGTAATGTAAATGGAGACGGACAGCGCCATGGCCTGGAGGTCGGCCGCGCTGGAGTGGCCGGCCATGGCGGTATCCATGACGCCAAACGCGACATGCGCCCACGAGCTGACCATGACAGGCCAAGCTTGCGTGACAATATCCCGGATGTAACGCAAAAAGCCAGCGTGCCGGGCTTGCAGCATGATGTCAGTTTCCGGTATGGAGCAGACGGAACATTTCGTGGCGGTCGGCGCGCCGCTTGCCTTCCCAGATCACCCGTGCACCGGCTGGCGTGTAGACCGTGCCTTTGCGCACTGCATCGGGCGATGTTTGCTGCAACACCAGTGGGCAGGCCAGGTCGAAGGTAAAGGTGATGTTGTCAAATACCAGGAAAGATGCGCGTTGCCCCGTGCCTACGCCCAGTGTGCGCAGGCAGTTGTTTGGGCGGTCGTATTGTTGCAGCACGGCGTGGAGCTCGGCGGAGACGTCGCGGTAGCTGCGGGCGTAGTCCAGCACCGGCATCCAGAGCGTAACCAGCAGCAGCCAGGTGACGATCAGGCCGCCCGCCGACAGCACGGTTCCGCGCCATAGCGCGGCGGGGCGGTTGTGCAGGCGCCAGCGTACCAGTGCAAACCATGACAGGGTGCCAAGCACAGCCACAATAACGGCCGGCCAAGAGACAAATATTTCGTAACCGGCCGACTGCCGTGCGATGTTATTGGAGATTTTGGGTGGCCAGCCGGTTTGCAATGCGACCCAACCCAGCCACACCGTGGCGGCGGTCAGGGAAAAGCACATTACGGCAAACCAGTCGAGCGAATTCACAATGCCTCGGCGCAGCGTAGGCAGGGCAAACGATGCCAGTACGGCCGACGGCACGGCCAACAGCGCAAACTCTGGCTCAAAGACGTCGGTGAGGCACGCCATAAACACCAGCGGCACGACGGCATAAACCAGCGGTACCCAAATGTGCGGCGCACTGATCCAATCGCGCCAGCGCCATACGGCAATCAACGCAAATGGCCAGGTGGGCCATAGAAACCAGGGCAGATCGCGCAGCATGCTGAGCACGCTGCGGATATTGGGCAGGCCGATGAGGTCGGTGTGCCACAGCTTCCACTGATACGCCCAGTATTGTCCGACGTGCCGTGCGGCCAGCCACCACGCCAGCCCCATGACAAGGCCGATGGCGGCGCTGACGGCCAGCCACTGCTTTTGCTTCCAGAGGCCGTTGGCAGGGCGAAATGCCAACAACGATGCCAGCACAATGGGGAAGGCGCCGATCCAGCCGCGCGCAAGAAAGGCGGCGCCCAGCGCAATGCCCAGCGTGACAGCGCCAGATATTGGCCGGTCGATCATGCGGGCGACGGCATAAAAGGCCAGCGCCTGAAACGCGATGATGGCGGGGACGGCGGAGGTTTCGTGCATACGCCAAACGATGCCGATAGTCGCCACAATGAGCAGCAGGGCGGCATCGGCGATCATGCGGCCGTAGTCGTGCACGCCAGGTTCGCCACCGAAGGGTAATGCCAGAGGCTGGGGCTCAGGGCGGCGCCCCAGCAGATATGTGCCATACCATACCGACAAGCACAAAATGGCAAACCACAGAAGGTTTGGCAGCCTGGATGCGATGATGGCGGCATCCACCGGCGAGACGAACAGTTGGAATAGCGGCGAAAAAGCCCAGATGCTAAGCGCCCCTACCCACGTGATCAGCGGGCCTTCTTCAGTATGGGCCAGGGTACCAATGTGGGGCAGCAGCCAACTATATAGCGACCCACCCTCCAGCGCGGTGAGCATGGTGGCCAGACCCACCACATCGTCCGTTTTCCAGGGATCACGAAGAAACAGGCCGGCAAAAATGTAGATAATGCCGACGCTGATCAGCACGATGCGCGGCAATTTGCTGGTTGCCGTGGCAGTCAGGCGTGCTGGAGTGGATCGTGAAGGACTGACGGGCACGTGTTTGGTGAATCAGTTGAAATTAAAAAGGCAGCCAACGGGCTGCCTTTGATGCAAATGCGAAGCGGTGGGCATCGCAAGGCGCCGGGACTTACGATTGTTTGCGCAGTGTGCCGGCGGTGCGTGCGAAACGGGCGCGGAATTTTTCGACGCGGCCGGTTTCGACGATGCGCGTTTGGGCGCCCGTGTAGAACGGGTGGGACTCGGACGTGACGTCGCACTTGAACAGCGGATACGTTTTGCCGTCAAGGTCGATGGTTTCACGGCTGTTCAGCGTGGAACGCGTAATAAACGTATTGCCTGTTTGCTGGTCCAGAAATACCACTTCGCGGTATTCGGGGTGAATGCCTTCTTTCATGATTGGATTCCTGTCATGTTCGGTAAATAGGGTCGCCAACCAGCGTAGTTATTACCTGGCCACGTATCCAAAGTAGCCCGCAATTCTAACACGTTTTCAATTACGCACCATAGTTTGCCGTGTTTCTGTGGCCGGCCCGCGGCATTTTGTTAACAACGCGGGTGCTGCGCCGCATCAGCATGGCCGATCGCGCGCTTAGTGAGTAAGGCAGGCGCATCCACCTATGGACAAAGGCGACCTGTAAACCACAATTTTAGCGGCGGTTCTGGCATGGTAACGGTATGGCCTGTGTGCGGGGTGCCTGTCAGCCCCGCCGTAATATGGAGATCCGGTGACCGATGACTTCGTCTATTGAACCCCTTGCGGCCGAGAGGCCTCGCGAGCGCCTGATGGCCCATGGCGCGCACGTGCTGACGTCGGCCGAACTGCTGGCCATTATTCTGCGCACTGGCACACGCGGTTGCGATGCCATCACGCTGGGGCGCCGATTAATCGCGCATTTTGGCGGCCTGCGGGGTCTGCTGACAGCTGACGCCGCCACATTGCTGGGTATCAAGGGGGTGGGCATGGCCAAGGCCTGCGAGCTGCTGGCAATCAAAGAACTTAGCCGGCGCGCGCTGGAAGAAGATTTAAAAGCCGGTGTTGCCCTGGACCAGCCGCAGCGTGTGAAAAGCTACTGCACGGCCCGGCTTGGCCATTTGCATATTGAGCACTGCATGGCTTTGTATCTTGACAGCCAGTTCCGTTTGATTGCGTCCGAAGAGGTGTCCAAAGGCACGTTGACGCAGGCGTCGGTGTATCCGCGGGAAATCATCAAGTCAGCCCTGAAGCACCACGCTGCGGCCCTGATCCTGGCGCATAACCACCCGAGCGGGGTTGCCGAACCCAGCACGGCAGATCTTTCACTAACGCAGCACCTGAAAAAGGCCCTGGCCCTGGTGGATGTGCGCCTTCTGGACCATTTGATTGTTACCGCCAACAGCGCTACGTCGCTGGCTGAAAGGGGGCAAGTTTAATGTGGCCGTGGTCAGCGCATTAGCATTCACGGCGGTGTTGACCTTGCCGTAATCCGATCGCATCGGCCTGTAGTCTGACCTGTTCGTGGCCTGGCTGCCTACCGTTTTTTGTTACCTGCGCTATGATCAGGGCCGTTTGACGTACTCCAGCCAGTGGCCATGGGCCCGGCTTTTTTCAGTAAACCAATTTTGTCATGGCCGATATTTCCATAGACGCTGTAGCGAAACGCTATGGTGATACGACGATTATTGACCGCCTGAGTCTGGACATCCGACACGGCGAATTCTTCACGCTGCTTGGACCCAGTGGTTGCGGGAAAACCACGCTGCTTCGCATGATTGCGGGTTTCGTGACGCCCGATGAAGGCCGCATCGTCATCGACGGGCAAGATGTAACACGTTTGCCCGCGCACAAGCGCGAAACCGGTATGGTGTTTCAGGACTACGCCTTGTTTCCCGACAAGACGGTATTTGATAACACGGCCTATGGGCTACGCGTGCGCCGGTTTTCCGCCGCTGATGTCAAGCACAAAGTCGGGCAAATTCTGGATCGGGTTGAGCTGGGGCATCTGCAGCATCGCTACCCCGGTGAGCTTTCCGGCGGACAGCGCCAGCGGGTTGCGTTGGCACGGGCATTGGTTATTGAGCCGCGCGTGTTGTTGATGGACGAGCCACTGTCAAACCTGGATGCCAAGCTGCGCATCCAGATGCGTGATGTTATTCGACAGTTGCAGCAAGAGCTGGACATCACGGCCATTTTCGTCACGCACGACCAAGAAGAAGCCCTGTCCATGTCCGACCGGATTGCGCTGCTGCGTAATGGGCGCATTGATCAGCTTGATACCCCCGAAGGGTTGTATGCACGTCCCGGCACGTCGTATGCCGCCGACTTTATCGGCGCGGCCAACTTGATCAAGATCGACAGCGTGCAAAGCGATGGGGACGCCGGTCATGTCATGGTCAATGGCGCGCGCCTTACTTTGCCGCAACAGGAAATCGACGGTGATGTCTGCCTGGCTGCGCGGCCCGAGCATATATCGCTGCGTGATGCCGCCGATCAGGGGGACAACGACGTGCCCGGTGAAGTGATCTACCGGCGCTACCTGGGCTTCAAGGCCGCCTATTCAGTCAGGCTGGGGGATGGCCAGACGGTGACGGTAGATGTGTATTCCGCACAAGACCCGGTTTATGCGCCAGGAGCAAAAGTGGCGCTCAGGTTCGAGTCGGGTTGTCGTCTGGTAAGGGCTTGATGGTTATGGCTACGTTGACTGCACCGGTTTGGCGTCGCACGCTGTCTCCGTGGTTTTTTCCAGCGCTGCTGTGCCTGGCGATTATGGTGGTCCTGGTGCTTTGGCCGCTTACAACCCTGTTTTATCAAAGCGCGGTCGACCCGCAAACGGGACGCGCAAGCCTGGCAGGGTTTCGTACATTCTTCCAGGATCCAACCTATACCCAAGCGTTTATCAATACAGTCAGGCTGGGGCTGACGTCGGTGATTGGCACGCTGCTGCTGGGTGCCCCGCTGGCGTATGTGGTTGCCCGGTACGAGTTCCCGGGGAAAAGTGTGGTGGCGCTGCTGCCGCTGGCAACCATTGTGCTGCCGGACATTATCACGTCTCAGGCGTGGCTGATGCTGCTGGGCAACAATGGCGTTGTCCGCCTGGCTCTTGAGGATTTCGGCATTTACCTGCCCAGCTTTTACGGCTGGTTCGGAATGTCTTGGGTGTTAATACTTAACGATTACACCTATGTCTATATTGGCATGCTGGCGGCACTCAAAGCCATTGACGGATCTATCGAAGAAGCCGCTGTCAACCTGGGCGCCAGCAACTTGCGCCGCGCGTTAACCGTGACCTTGCCTGTGGTGGCGCCAGCGTTGCTGATCAATGCCATGATTGTGTTTACCCTCGCGGTGGACAACTTTTCTATCCCCATGATTGTCGGGGGGCGTGTCGACGTTCTGTCATCGCTCACTTACACCACTTTCCTGTCGGAAATGGGCGGCAATCCAACCATGCAAAGTGTGCTGGCGGTGGTGTCGGTGTTGCTGGTGGGCTTTGTTTTGTTTGTCCAGAAGCGGCTGGTCGAACGAAAAACCTACCATATGCAGCAGGGGCGCGCGCCGCGGCCGCTGAAAACGCGAGGGCTGCCTGCCATTTTCCTCACCGGAACCGCTGTGCTGTTTGTGGCCTTTTCGCTGGTGCCCGCCACGATTGTGGTCCTTGGAGCCTTTACCAAGGCCAGCGGACCCGTCATGCAATATGGCACATTCACCCTTGAGAACATGGAGCGTGCACTGCGTTATGCGCCGCAGCCCATTTTCAACTCGTTAAAGCTGGCGAGCGTTGCGGCGGTGGCCGGTACATGTTTTGCCATTGTGGCCAGCTATCTGATTGTCAAAAAGCGCATGTGGGTGGTCAGCGTGCTGGATTACGTCGTCATGCTGCCGTTGGCCATTTCGGGCACGGTGCTGGGGATTGCGCTGATACATACTTATAACAGCGGCTTTATTGTTTTGACGGGAACATGGGTCATCATGGCAGCGGCGTACTTTGTGCGCAAAGTGCCGTTCTCCATTCGCTCTGCGTCGGCATCGCTCTACAGCATTCCTGATTCCATTGAAGAGGCCTCCATCAATTTAGGCGTGTCACCCGTGGCCAGTTTCTTCAAGGTGGTACTGCCGCTGATGAAGCCCGCAATCTTGGCCGCAGCCATTCTCATGTGGGTGACGTCACTGGCAGAAATATCTGCAACCATCGTGTTGTACTATGGCGGCATGGAAACCATGCCGATCCAGATGTTCCGTCAAATTGACGCGGGTTATCTGGCCATCGCGTCCGCCTATGGCGTCATTCTCATGACGGTTATTTTGGTGCCAGTGTATCTGGCCGTCCGATTCCTGAAGCTTGATCTTTTCAGCAGCGGTTAGGCGGTACTGACAAGCAGTCCCGCTGAAGAAGTCCCGCTGGTGTGCTCTTGATTTTTCCAAGGAATAATTATGCTTATCACCACTCATTTGAAACGTTTTGCGCTTCCTCTGCTCGGCAGTGCGGCGTTGTTGGCGGGCCAAAGTGCCCTGGCGGCCGAAGCCGTGGTCTACACTTCGAATAACGTCCAGGTGGTCGAAACCGCCCAGGATATTGCCCGCAAGGTCGCGCCGGATCTTGATGTGCAGGTTGTAACGTCCGGCACGGGCGCACTGATGAAGCGCATTGAGGCTGAAGTGGACAACCCGCTGGGCGATGTGGTTTGGGGGGGTGGCTTTGGCACCATGGCGGCGTTTCGCCATAATTTCGAAAGCTATGAGTCGCCCGAAGCGGCGGACATTGATGCCCGCTTCATTGGCGACGACAACCTGTGGGTGGGCACCAATGCGCACGTCATGATCATTATGGTCAACGAGCGTCAACTGCGCGGCGAACATGCGCCCAAGTCGTGGAGCGACTTGTTTGACCCCAAATGGAAGGGCAAGATCATCATGGGGGACCCCTCCAGCTCCGGCAGTGCGTACGACCAGGTGTACGGTATTCACCAGCTTTATGGTGAAGACGGCCTTAACAAACTGGCTGCCAACGTCGATGTATCACGCAGCTCCGGGCAGGTGTATAAAAGTGTGGCCAATGGCGAATATGCTATCGGTATCACCATGGAATACGCCGCCTATGCCTACATAGCCGGTGGGCAAAAAGGCATTCAGATCGTCTACCCCGAAGACGGTGCCTTTGTGACACCGGAAGCCGTTGCCGTCATCAAGAACCCCAAGAACGGCGCCGAGGCTGCGCACCAGCTGTACGATATTCTGCTCTCAAAAGAGGTGCAGGAAGCCGAGTTGGTTCAGAATTTCCGTCGTCCGACGCGTTCCGATATTGACGTTGCGGCATTGACGGACTTGCCCAACCTGTCGGATATTAACGTCGAGCCGACCGACCCCATGAAGGCCGCCGCCGAGTACGACACAATTGTCGGCAGCTGGCAGAAGGCGGTCGCTGCAGCACGTTAAGCGGTTTATGCCCGCGGCGCGCCCAGCGGT
>JAJUIY010000273.1 GCA_029267415.1 Alcaligenaceae bacterium | reverse complement strand
TTTTCTCAAGCGTGAGTGGAAACGAAAACGCGGGACTACGGCGCGTAAGCGAACCCAGCCGTCCTTTGGTGACGGTACGAAAGCGCACATCAAGGGTTTGATCGCGTTGTTCGTCCGACATGCCCATCAACGCGCTGGCCTGATCGGAGGGCATAGACCACACCATGGAAACCTGATGTCCGTCCGCGGTATCCGGCATGGGAAGCAGCGCCAAAACGCTGTCGCCCGTAAACCACTGCAGTGCAATATTCTGATGCGGCTGCGCACACGTAAAGTGAGCCACCACGCCACTGTCGCCATAGGGCTCGCACCAATGGCGGATACGTGCGGCCTCACGTACGGCCGATCGGGCACCGTCGGCCCCAATCAGCAAATCGAAGGAGATTTGACGCCCGGTGTCGGTCACCACCGTTTGCGCATCCAGGCGCTCAAACTTTTCGGTATGCCAGCGTATGCCGAACACACGGATGGCCTGCAACAAGGCCCGTTCCATCTCGCCGGACTCGACAATCCATGCCAGGGTGGGCTGCGCGGCCTGCCACGCGTGCAAGTGCACTTCGCCGTCGCCGTCGCCGTACACGTCCATACCCTCGACAGGGGTGATACGAGCCTGGTCCATGAGCTTCCAGACACCCAACTGCTCAAGAAACTGCTGGCTGGACGGTGAAATCGCGTAAACGCGGGGATGATAGGTGTCGCCCGGGTTGGGGTCGGGCCGTGCCGGTGGCCCCAGCAAGACCGGGTCAAAACCCGCGCGGGTGAGCCCCAGGGCCGTGGCCATGCCGGCAATACCGGTGCCACATACACAGATTGCGTCTTTTTTCATCGTGCAGACGGGGCACCGGCCCCTTTGGGCCACAAGACCCACATATCGCCAGGCTGTTTCATGCGCCCGGCCAATGCCCCGGCATCATCGCCGAAGCCCCAATAAAAATCGGCCCGCGCCGCACCTTTGATGGCCGCGCCCGTATCCTGCGCAAAGACCAGACGACGCAAGGGCTCGTTTGAGCCCGGCATGGTGGTCGACAAAAACACCGGACTGCCCAGGGGCACAAACGTTGGGTCAACCGCAATGGCCCGGCGTGCCGCCAAGGGAATTCCATACGCCCCCTTGGGGCCCAGATCGGCATCGGTGATGGCCTCTTCACGGAAAAAAACCATGGCGGGGTTGGCATTGAGCATCTCTTGCACGCGGTGCGGGTTGCGCGTGGCCCACGCCTTGATATTGGCCATGGACGCTTGCGATAACGTCAGCTCGCCCTGGTTAACCAGCCATTGCCCGATGGACGCGTAGGGCCGGCCGTTATGGTCGGCATACGCCAGACGAATCATGGTGCCGTCGGGCAGCTGCGCACGACCCGATCCTTGTATTTGCAAGAAAAACGCTTCGACGGGATCGTTTACCCAAACAATAGCCGGCGGCTGTCGCGCCGCGTCAGCGGCAATTTCAGCCCGGGTATCGTAGGGCACCACACGGTTGCCCTGCAGCTTGCCCCGCACCCGCTTGCCCGCCAGTTCGGGGTAGACATCGCCCAGATCAATAGTGAGCAAATCGTCCGGCGCCTCGTACAGCGGCCATTGGTATTCACCGCCACGCTGACGCGCCGCCTGCACAAGCGGTTCGTAATAGCCGGTCACCGTATTGCGTGCGGGTTTGCCGGCCGCATCCAGGACCCGCCAGGGTTGCAGGTGTTGTTCAATAAAACGGCGCACGCTGGCCGTGTCGGCTTGTGCATCCAACCCTTGCTGTTGCGCGGCCGCACATACGGGCTGCCACACCCTGGGCGTAGCGCGCGCCGGCATGGTAAGCCCCCCCGCCACCGGCCGCATCAGGCCTTTGCAATTGTTGATGAAGGCTTTCCAGACCGATTGCATGTCATCGTTGGCCCAGCCCGGCAAGGCACCGTAGGTAACCGGCACAAATTTGCCCGCAAGTGCGCGTGGGGCCGTATCAGGCAGTGCGTCAAGCGCAGGCACCATCAGCGGTTGGCTGGCGATATCGACCACGACCTCGTCGGGTCGGAGCTCGGGCACCGTGTCCAGCGAAATCGTGCTGCACGCGGCCAGCATGGACAACATGAATCCGGACAGCAGTAATCGTTTCATAGGCAGTAAGGTGCAAGACCCAGTCAGTTAATGCAATGTACGCGGTACCGCAAGCATAAACTCCGGGATGGGCACCTGAAAAGGCACACCGTTTTCGGCCACGCAGTGGTACGTGCCACGCATGGTGCCGACGGCGGTTTGCAAGGGGCAGCCGCTGGTGTATTGGAAGGTTTCGCCGGGTTCAAGCAGCGGTTGCTTACCCACC
>JAJUIY010000032.1 GCA_029267415.1 Alcaligenaceae bacterium | reverse complement strand
CTCGGCCCCGTCATTGTAAAAGTAAAACACGCGGGAATGTTCCAGAAACCGGCCAATTATAGAACGTACACGAATATTGTCCGACAACCCCGGCACGCCGGCGCGCAACGCGCAGGCACCGCGAACAATCAAGTCGATCTGCACCCCGGCCTGGCTGGCATTGTACAAGGCCTCGATAATGGTGGGTTCGAGCAAGGAATTCATCTTTGCCATGATGCGCGCCCGCTTCCCCGCCCGCGCATTGATGGCTTCGTTACGCACCAATGCCAGCATGGTTTCATGCAATGTGAAGGGCGACTGCAACAGACGTTTCAGCGGGCGTCGTCCCCCCAGCCCGGTGAGCAACGAAAAGATATGCTCCATGTCTTCGCATATGTCCGGGTTGGCGGTGATCAGGCCAAAATCAGTGTATTGCCGTGCTGTACGTGGATGGTAGTTGCCGGTACCAAGGTGGGCGTAACGATGGATACGGCCACGTTCACGCCGTAGCACCAGTGCCATTTTGGCGTGCGTTTTATGTCCCACGACACCATAGCTTACATGCGCCCCAACCTCTTCAAGCCGTGCTGCCCAGTTGATATTGGTTTGTTCGTCAAACCGGGCCATCAGCTCGACAATCACCGTGACCTCTTTGCCCGCCTTGGCCGCTGCCACCAGCAAGCGCATCAGTTCGGAGTCTTCGCCCGTGCGGTAAATGGTCTGCTTGATGGCCACCACCGCCGGATCGCGTGCGGCAGCGGTCAAAAATTCCAATACCGGACGAAAGGACTGATAAGGATGGTGCAAGAGGACATCGCTCTTCCGGATTGCCGCAAAAAGTGCGGATGGGTCGGCATCCACCTCGCTGAAGGGTGGCGGCACCCCGGGTCGAAACTCCGGAAACAAGAGATCGCGACGGCCCACCACATCGCACACACGCGACAGACGCGACAGGTTTACCGGCCCTTCTATCCGATAGGTGTCGCGCGGCTGCAGAAGGAATTCGTGCTGCAGAAACTGCTCAAGGTCTTCCGGCATGGACTTGTCAATTTCGAGCCGGACGGCGGCACCAAAATTGCGTTGCGATAACTCGCCCTGCAAGGCTTGACGCAAATTCGTGATTTCTTCTTCGTCGACAAACAAGTCACTATTGCGCGTGACCCGCCAGCGGTAACACCCCTTCACCTCCAGCCCGAGAAAAAGCTCATTGATGAAGGCGCTGATGACTGACGTCAGCATGACAAAGCCATGGGGTATGCCACACACCTCCGGCGGCACCTGAAAAATGCGTGGCAGCGACCGTGGCGCTTGCACGATGGCAATGGACGCCACGCGACCAAACGCGTCGACCCCGGACAGCGACACAATAAAGTTAAGGCTTTTGTTGTAGACGCGCGGGAACGGACGCGCCGGGTTAAGTCCAATCGGCGTCAACAGGGGCTTGACGTCATTATCGAAGCGCTCTTTCAACCAGGCGCGTACCTGGGGGTTCCACGCCGAGGGGTCGAGAATATCGATGCCCTCTTCACGCAATGCCGGCAGCACATGCCGGATAAACAAATCGTTCTGGCGCAGCGTCAGCGCGTGTGCGGCGGCCTGCACCATCTCGAACGTTTCGTCTGGCGTGCGGCCATCGGCACCCGTAGCGCCGGGGCTCTGACGCTGCTGCTCTTTCAGGCTGGAAATCCGGATCTCGAAGAACTCGTCCAGATTGGAACTGACAATACAAAGATAACGCAACCGCTCAAGCAAGGGTGTGCTGTCGCGCTCGGCCATGGCCAGCACGCGTTCATTGAACTTCAGGACCGACAGTTCACGGTTTAGCATCAAGGGAACATCTTCACTCACAGCTTCCACCTACCGCCTCACAAATCTGCATTCATATTAAACTAGTTGGTCATGGACTATTTGCTTGCCGCCCTGGACTTGGGTTCCAACAGCTTTCGCCTGTCCGTCGGACGTGTCGTCCAGCAAAATGGCAAAGCGCAAATCTACGCCGTCGACCGCCTGAAAGAATCCGTGCGGCTGGCCGCGGGGCTGGGCGACGACCTGGTCCTTGACGAAGCCGCCATCCGGCGGGGCATCAAGGTGCTAAACCGTTTTGGCGAGCGGGTAAAAGGCTTTCACCCCAACCGGGTGCGCGTAGTGGCCACCAATACCCTGCGGCTGGCACGCAACGTCGACGACATTCTTGAGCGCTTCGAACAGGCCTTGGGGTTTCCGGTAGAGGTCATTTCCGGCCAAGAAGAGGCCCGGCTAATTTTTTCCGGCATTACGCACGAGCTTCCGCCGTCCAGCAACCGTCGTCTCATGGTCGACATTGGTGGTGGCTCTACCGAAGTCATCATCGGGAAAGAACTGCGCCCCCTGCATTTGTCGTCATTACCCATGGGCTGTGTCAGTTACACACAACGGTTCTTTCCCGATGGGCGCATCACCGCCGTACGCATGGAGCTTGCCATGCTGGCTGCACGGCGCGAACTGGAAACCATCTCGCGCCAATACCGTCGAACGGGTTGGCAAGAAGCGTATGGGTCGTCCGGCACGGCCAAGGGCCTGATTGCCGTGCTGAAAGAAACAGGTATGTCCAAAAAAGGGATCACCCTGGACGGGCTGCTGCAGCTGAAAGAAAAGCTCATCACCGATGGCGAGGTGCTGATGGACGAGCTACCCGGCCTGAAGCCCTACAGGGCCATTGTGCTGGGCGGCGGGTTGGCCATTATGCTGGCCACATTCCAGGAATTGAAAATAGAAGCCATGCTGCCCGGCGAAGGCGCCTTGCGCGTGGGCGTGCTATACGACCTGCTGGGTCGCGATCAACTGCACGACAAGCGTGATGAAACAGTGCGGCAATTTATTAAGCGATATAACGTGGACAGTCGGCAGGCCGAGCGGGTCAAGCGGCTGGCCTTGCAGCTATTCGAACAGCTCGATTTGCAGGACGATGACGAGTACGATGATTTGCATCGTACCTTGGGCTGGGCGGCCGACCTTCACGAAACAGGCTTGAGTATTGCGCATGCCGACTACCATCGCCATGGTGCCTACATCCTTGAACACGCCGATATGCCCGGGTTTTCTCGAGACGACCAAGAACTGTTATCGCTGCTGGTGTTGGGCCATCAAGGGAAGTTGGGCAAACTGGCACCATTGGCGCCCACGCGCGGGCAGTGGCTTACTTTGCTTTGCTTGCGGCTGGCAGTGCTGCTGTCGCGCCGTCGCACCGATCACGACAAACTACCCCTGCAACTGCAGGTGGAAAACACCCATATTACCGTTCATGCAGACAAGGCCTGGTTGCGCAACCACCCGCTATCGGATTATTCGCTGCAACGCGAACGGCAAGAATGGGCCAAAGCCGGGTTTGACCTGGCCCTGCGAAACAACCACGGACCGCACTGACCGTCGCCACACGGCACGCCAGCCCTCACTGGCTTGCTCTGCTATACGCGGGCCATTGAAGGGCCGCTGTGCGATACGCTGCTGGGCCGCTTATAGTGCAACGGATTGCAGGACGTCGATTCCCTTTTGCGCAAGGTCTTCGTCTTCGGCTTCAACCATAAGCCGCAGCTTGGGCTCGGTGCCGGACGCTCGAATCAAGACGCGACCGCGTTCGCCCAGCATGTCTTCAACGTGCTTCTGCGCTTTTTGCAGCCCATCATGATTACGCCAGTCAATACCGGGCTCAAGGGGTACATTCACCATAATTTGCGGGTACATGCGCAGGTCGGCAACCAAATCGGCTAACGATAAATCGCGATGCCGCATGGCGGTCAAAACTTGCAGCGCCGCAATAATGCCATCGCCGGTAGTATGACGGTCGAGACAAATCAAGTGCCCGGAGCTTTCGCCGCCATACAGCCAGCCGTTTTCTTGCAGCCGCTCCAGGACGTAGCGATCACCAACCGCAGCGCGCTCGAAAGGTATGCCCATGGCTTTCAGCTGACGCTCAAGCCCAAAGTTGGTCATGAGGGTACCGGCCACACCGGCAACAGGGCCGTCTTCGAGACGATCCCGAACGATGGCGTAAAGCAGCTCGTCGCCGTTAAACAGGCGGCCGGAGGCGTCAACCAATTGCAGTCGGTCGGCGTCGCCATCCAGCGCGATCCCCAGATCAGCCCCACGCGCTTGTACTTCCTGGATCAGGCGCTCTGGGCTGGTTGCACCAACGCCGTCATTGATGTTGAAGCCGTCGGGCTCGCAGCCAATGGCAGTGACGTCTGCGCCCAATTCGCGGAACACGTGCGGGGCAATGTGATATGCCGCACCGTGCGCGGCATCGACCACAATGGACAGGCCCAACAAATCCATTTCGTTGGGGAAGGTGCTTTTGCAAAACTCAATGTAGCGCCCGGCGGCGTCTTCAATACGACGCGCACGACCCAGGTCACGTGACCCAACATAGTCGATGGGCTCGTCAATGGCTTGCTCGATACGAAGTTCGACTTCGTCAGGCAGTTTCATGCCGCGTGACGAGAAAAACTTGATGCCGTTATCTTGAAACGGGTTATGCGAGGCGCTGATCACCACCCCAGCCACCAACCGGAGTGCGCGTGTCAAATAGGCCACGGCCGGCGTCGGAATAGGCCCAGCCAGCAATACATCGATGCCGGCGGCCGCCAGCCCCGCCTCCATGGCGGACTCGAGCATATAGCCTGAAATACGGGTGTCCTTACCAATCAGTACTGCAGGCCGGCCCCGGCTGGGATGCTTCGCGGCCAATACCCGGCCGGCGGCATAACCCAGACGCAAGGCGAATTCGGCATTGATTACCGGCCCGCCAACTTCACCACGCACACCATCGGTGCCGAAATACTTACGATTTGTCATTGTTCTACTCCGTATTCCACGGCCTGCCATACACGCAAGGCATCGCGGGTTTCCTTCACATCGTGCACACGGACAATTTTTACCCCCCGGGCCACACCCGCCAAGGCGGCTGCAATGCTTCCGGCAACACGGTCGCGCGGCTCGGTGCGCCCGGTGATGTGACCAATCATGGACTTGCGTGACACACCCAGCAGCCACGGCAAGCCGTTAACTTGCACACCTTCCAGATTGCGCAGCAACTGGTAGTTTTGCGCCACCGTTTTACCAAAGCCCAAGCCGGGGTCGATGGTAATGCGATTGGGCTGAACACCGGCCTGCAGCAATGCCTCGCAGCGCTGTTGCAGAAAGTGGCGGACATCGGCCACGACATCGTTGTACTGCGGTGCCTGCTGCATCGTGCGTGGTTCGCCTTGCATATGCATGACACAAAGTCCGCATTCTGACCCCGCCACCAGCTGCAGCGCCTGCGGATCACGAAAGGCGGTAATGTCGTTGATCATGTCTGCGCCTTCGTCGAGCGCTACGCGCATGACGCCGGGCTTGAACGTGTCCACCGACAGTGGAAGCCCGCAATCACGCAGTGCTTTCAACACGGGCACCACACGCCGCCGCTCCTCGTCTTCGGGCACGGGATCGGCGCCGGGTCGCGTCGATTCGCCTCCAATATCCAGCATATCAGCGCCCTGCTCTATTAGCCGAAAAGCCAAATCGATGGCGTCCTGAATCCGGAAGTCAGAGGATCCGGTGGAAAAGGAGTCGGGCGTGACGTTGACGATGCCCATAATTAATGGGCGCTCAAGCGAAAGCTTGAAGCGCCCACATTGAAGGGTATTACCCATAAGGATTACAACACGCTGCGTTAGACGGGGTTAGCCGCTGCCTTGCCGTCCTGATCCGGCGCTTGAACACCACCCGCTGCGGGCGGGGTGCTGTCACTGCCATCAGAACGCAATGCCTTGGGCGGACGCGGCGGGCGACCGGCCATGATGTCGTCGATTTGGTCGCTATCGATGGTTTCCCACTCGAGCAGTGCTGCCGCCATGGCTTCCATCTTGTCACGGTTTTCTTCAATGATGTTACGCGCCACCGTGTATTGTTCGTCGATGATGTTGCGAATTTCCTGATCAACCTTTTGCATGGTGGCTTCGGACACATGCGTGGTTTTGGTGACACTGCGACCCAGGAAGACCTCGCCTTCGTTTTCGGCATATACCACCGGCCCCAGGGAGTCGGTCATGCCGTAACGCGTGACGATATCGCGCGCAATAGCCGTGGCCCGTTCGAAGTCATTGGAGGCGCCCGTGGTCATTTGATTCATGAACACCTCTTCGGCGATACGGCCGCCAAACAATACGGCAATGGTGTTGAGCAGACGCTCTTTGTCCATGCTGTAGCGGTCGCCTTCAGGCAACTGCATGGTAACGCCCAGTGCTCGGCCACGCGGAATAATGGTGACCTTGTGAACGGGGTCAGTTTTGGGCAGGCAACGCGCCACCAGGGCGTGGCCAGCTTCGTGATAGGCCGTGTTGCGACGCTCTTCTTCGGGCATGATGAGCGAACGGCGCTCGGCACCCATGATGATTTTGTCTTTGGCGTTTTCAAAGTCGTCCATGTCGACCGCGCGCGCATTGCGACGGGCGGCGAACAGGGCGGCCTCGTTGACCAGGTTGGCCAAATCAGCACCCGAAAAACCGGGAGTGCCACGAGCCAAAACAAGCGGATCGACATCGGGTGCAAGAGGCACTTTACGCATATGCACCTTCAGGATTTGCTCGCGACCGCGAATGTCGGGCAACGATACTACCACCTGGCGGTCAAAGCGACCGGGGCGCAGCAAGGCGGGGTCGAGCACGTCGGGACGGTTAGTGGCCGCGATGACCAGAACGCCTTGGCCGGTTTCAAAACCGTCCATTTCGACCAGCAATTGGTTAAGAGTTTGTTCGCGTTCGTCGTTTCCGCCGCCCAAGCCGGCACCACGCTGACGACCGACGGCGTCGATCTCGTCAATGAAGATGATGCACGGAGCATGCTTTTTGGCGGTTTCGAACATGTCGCGGACACGCGCCGCGCCCACACCCACGAACATTTCGACAAAGTCGGAACCGGAGATGCTGAAGAACGGCACCTTGGCCTCGCCCGCGATGGCTTTGGCCAGCAGTGTCTTACCCGTTCCGGGCGAGCCGACCATAAGAATACCGCGCGGGATACGGCCGCCCAAGCGCTGAAATTTGCTGGGATCGCGCAGGAAGTCGACCAGTTCCTGGACGTCTTCTTTGGCTTCGTCACAACCGGCGACATCGGCAAATGTGATTTGGTTGGCGTTTTCGTCGAGCAGACGGGCTTTGGACTTACCAAAACTGAACGCCCCGCCCTTGCCGCCACCCTGCATTTGACGCATGAAGAAGATCCACACGCCAATAAGCAACAGCATGGGGAACCATGAAATAAACAGGCTGGTCAGGAAGGAGGGTTCTTCACGTGCCTTGCCCGAGACTTCGACGCCGGCGTTGACCAGTTCGGGGACCATCCAGAGATCGCCCGGCGACGTCAAACTGTACGGACGGCCGGATTCCGGCGTCACGTAGAGCGTGTCACCCTGAATGTCGACCTTGGTGACGCGCCCTGCTCGTGCGTCGTTCATGAATTGTGTGTAGGTTACGGTGTCGGTGGTGTGCACGCGGCCGTCAAACTGTTTAAAAACAGTAAACAGCACCAGCGCAATCACCATCCAGATCGCAACCTTGGAAAACGAGTTGTTCAAAGCCAACCTCCTACGTTTCGCTTTGACTTGCCCGACCCCGCAACGGCGGCAGTAAAACAAGTGGTGTAAAGAACCATTCTACCCGATCAGCAAGCATCGTGCGCACGGCAAACGCTATTGATTCAGCGTTTTTGGACCACGCGCCACAATAAAAGTTTCCGACGATTTATCGCGCGATGCCTTGGGCTTGCGGATGACTACACGCTTGAAATTTTGGCGAAATAATTCGACCGTTTGCGTGAAGCCACTGCCGTGAAAAGCTTTGACGATCAGCGCACCCTCGGGCTGAAGGCATTGGAGCGCAAAGTCGAGCGCCAGCTCGTGCACGTGCTGCATGCGGGCGGCGTCCGCCGCCTTGATCCCGGATAAGTTGGGGGCCATATCGGAAATCACAAGGTCTACCCGGCTGTCGCCCAAGGTGTCTTGCAACTGGCGCAGCACGTCGTCTTCGCGGAAGTCGCCCTGGATGAAGGTGACCCCTTCAATCGGCTCCATGGGCAACATATCGAGCGCCACAATCCGACCGTGCAAATTGCCGTCGGCATCGCGCAGCCGCTCGCGGGCGACCTGCGACCAGCTGCCCGGCGCTGCCCCCAAATCGACAACGACATCGCCCTTTTTGAGCAATTTTTCGGTATCGAGGATTTCTGTCAGCTTGAACGCAGCACGGGCTCGATAACCATACTGTTGCGCCATTTTGACGTAGGGATCATTAATATGGTCGTGAACCCACTGTTTTGAGAATTTTTTCTTGGCCATTCCCGTACAATCTTGTTATGGCAAAACTAGACATCACCCCTCACGAACGCAGCGCCTTGCGCGCTGCGGCACATCCATTGCGTCCGGTTGTACTGATCGGTGCGCAGGGCCTGTCAGAATCGGTATTGAAAGAAATCGATCTTAACCTGAACGCGCACGAGCTGATCAAAGTTCGTGTCGCCGGCGAAGACCGCGAAACGCGTGAAGCGCTGCTGGCGTCGGTATGTGAAAAGCTGGCATGCGCCCCGGTACACCACCTGGGCCGCACCCTTATTTTGTATCGGCCACGGCCGAAAGAAGACACGGGCCTTGAAACGCGTGCCGTACGCAAGCCGTCCGAGCCCTATACGCCCAAAAAACTGGCCGCCGAAGGGCTGAAACGCACCGGACGTAACCGTACCGTGCGCATCGCTGCCCCGGCCCCCGCCACACCGGCAAAAACACGCGGCCGCGCGGCACAAGATGCCGATACGGCGCACAACATACCAAGGCGAAGCCGTGGCAGTGCCCTTACCCTGCGTGCCGGTATGCGCCGCAACACCCGCAAGGGCCAACGCTAAGCACTGCGCCTGGCCCGTTATTTAATTTTATTCGTACGAAACGCTCAGCACTTCGTATTCGCGCAGCCCGGCGGGCGCGTGCACCTCTACGACATCGCCGGGTTCTTTGCCGATCAGGGCACGTGCCACCGGGCTGGAGACCGAAATCAGGTTTTCACGGATATCGGCTTCTACATCGCCCACAATCTGATAGGTAACCCGGTTACCGGTTTCAAGGTCTTCAATTTCGACGGTAGCACCAAACACCGCCTTGCCATCCACGTCAAGCTCGGTCGGGTCAATGATTTGTGCGTTGGACAGCGTACCGTCAAGTTCCTTGATGCGTCCTTCGATAAAGGCCTGGCGTTCGCGTGCGGCAGCGTACTCGGCGTTTTCGGACAAATCACCGTGTGCACGTGCCTCGGCAATGGCATTGATCACATTAGGGCGCTCGACGGTTTTCAAGCGGTGTAATTCGGCTCGCAGACGCTCAGCGCCGCGTACAGTCAACGGTATCGCAGACATAGTGTTCCTGAAATAGAAAAATACAGACGCCTTCAGCGAAATGCCATGCGCCTGAAAAATAATGAATAGGTTGTTGGCTGAGTGCCGTGCTGTGTTGAGCGTTTATTACGGAGACTTGTTATGTTTGCCGTGTAAAACGTATAGCCAGCTCAAAACAAAAACCCCGGCCGAAGCAAACCGGGGTGGTATTACGTGTATTGTGCGTAAAGTCAGGCAGGATTGCAAGCCCTCCTTTTGGCGTAGTTGCAACCAATCGTGGCATCTACCCCGCCCGCTTTGCAGGGCTAGCTGGTAACGACGTCCTTGCCCTTGCCCGAGCGCAATAGCGCGTGCAGCAAAATGGCGCCAAACGTTGCGGTACCAATGCCGTCAAGGCGGAAGGCACCGAATTCGAGCGAGAAATTACCCGCGCCCAGTACCAGCGTCACCGCCGCCACAATGAGGTTTCGGTTTTTGCTGAAATCCACCTGATTGGCTACCCAGATGCGTGCCCCGGTGACGGCGATCAGGCCAAACACGACAATGGACATGCCCCCGATAACCGGCGACGGGATCATCTGGATCAGGGCGCCAAACTTCGGTGAAAAGCCCAGCAAGATTGCAATAAAGGCCGCCGTCACAAACACCAGGGTAGAGTAAATGCGAGTAACCGCCATCACGCCGATGTTTTCTGCATAGGTCGTGACGCCAGTGCCTCCGACGGAACCGGCCACCATGGTTGCCACCCCGTCGCCCACAAATGCACGCCCCAGATATTTATCGAGGTTTTGGCCGGTCATGGCACTGACGGCTTTAATGTGACCCAGGTTTTCTGCCACCAGAATAATCGCCACGGGCACGATGACGCTCATGGCGTGTGCCTCAAAAACTGGCGCCGAGAAGGATGGGGGCCCAAGCCAGTCCGCCGCACGCACGGCCGCGAAGTCGATAGGCGCCCCGCCCCAACCGAGAATATTGGTGAACAGTCCGTAGATCAGGCAGGCCAAAATCAAACCTACAAGAATAAGCAGGCGCTGCGTGGTTCCGCGCGTATAGACCGCCACGCCGCCGACGCACAGCACGGTGATCAGGGCCATCATGGCATCGAAAGTAGAACCGCCCATGGCACCCTTGGCCGCGATGGGGGCCAGGTTAAGGCCAATCACGGCCACAATCGAGCCGGTAACCACCGGCGGCATGAGGCGATCGATCCAGTCCGCGCCTTCGCCAGTGCGGGCACCGATGAACCAGACAATAAGTCCGATAATGGTATAGGCCAGCCCGCACGCGATAATGGCGCCCAGGGCCACACCAATGTTGGCGTTGGGGCCGGCACCGGCGTAGCCCGTTACGGCGATCACGCCGCCAATGAAAGCAAAGCTGGACCCCAAATAACTGGGCACACGCCCGCCCACAAACAAGAAAAAGATCAGCGTTCCAATACCTGACATCAGAATCGCCACGTTCGGGTCAAACCCCATAAGCAGCGGCGCAAGAATGGTGGAGCCAAACATGGCCACCACGTGCTGAATTCCCATGGCCGTATTCTGGCCTAAGGGAAGGCGTTCGTCGGGCGCAACAATATCCGTATCGCGTTCAGGATGCACCAGACGCCACCGGGGAAAATATGAACGGGACATAGATAGCCTTATTCTGAAATGATTAAGTTGTTTTTCGTGGCGTGAGTGTACGGCCGACGGGCCTGCGCTGCAAATGTGCCGGTGTGGTACAACAGCGCCAGACAACCTTATGGCCGCCGGCAGCGGCAGCATTCTTGTTGCCGCCACCTGCCGCCGCGTTTTTGTGGCCCCGGTGGCGGCACGGTTTTCCCTTCAGATACCTTCACACTACAACCTGACACGACTAAACCATGAGCAGTACAAGCAATTTTTGGCTGATCCGGCATGGCGAAACGGCCTGGAACAACGCCATGCGCCTGCAAGGCTGGCGCGACATCGCACTGAACGAAACCGGCATTGAGCAGGCACGCCAACTGGCGCGCTATCTGACCTCTGCCCAATTTACCGAACGTATCGACGTGGTCGTCAGCAGTGACTTATCGCGTGCCCGCGATACTGCCGTTATCGCCGCGGGACATTTCGGCCACCCCGTCGTAGAAATGCAAGCGCTGCGCGAACGCAATTACGGAATATACGAAGGGCATGAATTGGTGATGCAGCCCAACGGCCGCGCCAACCTGCGAAATTTTGACCTGCGTTGCCCGCACTCGCCGGTTGAGCAAGGCGAAACGCTGACCGCCTTTGCCCAGCGCGTGCATAGTGCGTTTGAATCACTTGCCACCCAGTATGCCGGCCAAAACATTATGGTGTTTGCCCACGGCGGGGTGATTGACATCGTATGGCGACGTGCACAGCAATTGGGGTTAGATGCATTCCGCCGTGACCCCATACGCAACTGCAGCATCAACCGCTTCAGCATTCATGCCGACCATCAGTGGCAAATGCACGATTGGGGCCATCTGGTGTGTTAAGTGTGCCGGCCGGCGCGGGCGCTTGGCGCCATCGCGACGGCCAGCCTGTGATGATTAGCGTGTTTACGCCACGTCGGCAATAAGGCGCTGGTGAAGCTCTTGTAGTGAGTAAACCTGCAGCTCGCCGCCGGTATCACGCAAGTATTGCAGGCCTTCGACCGCGGCGCACGCGCCGGCCATGGTGGTGAAGTAGGTGATACCGGAAGATAACGCATTAGTGCGCAACACGCGCGAATCAGCAATGGCGTTGCGGCGCGCTTCCACCGTGTTGATCACCATGGCGATTTCACCGTTTTTCATCATGTCGACCACGTGCGGGCGCCCTTCAGTAACCTTGTTGACGCTTTCCACCGGCAGGCCTTGTTCGGCAATAGCCGCCGCCGTGCCGCGTGTGGCCACCACGGTAAAGCCCATATCGATCAACTGGCGCGCCACGTTAACGGCTTGGGGCTTGTCTTGGCCCTTAACGCTGATGAACACCCGCCCCGTTTCCGGCAACGAAGCGCTGGCGGCCAGCTGAGACTTGACGAACGCTTCGCCAAAGCTGGCACCCACGCCCATGACTTCGCCGGTGGACTTCATTTCGGGGCCCAAAATGGTGTCAACCCCGGGAAACTTCACGAAGGGGAACACGGCCTCTTTGATGGAGTAGTAATCAGGCGTAATTTCGCGCGTAACGCCCTGGCTTCCCAGGCTTTCACCCGCCATCACGCGTGCGGCAATTTTGGCCAGCTGCATACCCGTTGCCTTGGATACATAGGGCACGGTACGCGAAGCGCGCGGGTTAACTTCGAGCACAAACACGTCGCCGTTTTGAACCGCAAATTGCACGTTCATTAGCCCTTTTACGTTCAGCGCCCGCGCCATCAGTGCAGTCTGACGTTTGATTTCGCTGATGGTGTCTTCTGACAGCGAATACGGCGGCAAACTGCAGGCGGAATCGCCCGAGTGCACCCCAGCCTGTTCGATATGCTCCATGACGCCGCCGATGAACACCGTTTCGCCATCGGCGATGCAGTCGACGTCCACTTCGATGGCATTGTTCAGGAAGTGATCAAGCAGTACAGGAGAGTCATTGCTGACTTGCACGGCTTCGCGCATGTAACGCTCAAGTTCTTGCTGCTCGTGCACAATCTCCATGGCCCGGCCGCCCAGCACGTAGCTGGGGCGAACCACCAATGGATAGCCAATCTCAGCCGCCAGGGCCAATGCTTCCCCTTCGGTGCGCGCCGTCCGGTTGGGCGGCTGGCGCAGACCCAGCTTGTTCAACAGTTTTTGGAAGCGTTCACGGTCTTCGGCGATATCGATGGATTCGGGACTGGTCCCGATAATAGGCACGCCGTTGGCCTCAAGCGCTTTGGCCAGTTTCAGCGGGGTTTGACCACCGTACTGCACAATCATGCCCACGGGCTGCTCTTTGTGCACAATCTCAAGGACGTCTTCCAGCGTAAGCGGCTCAAAATACAGACGGTCGGAGGTGTCGTAGTCGGTCGAGACGGTCTCAGGGTTGCAGTTGATCATGATGGTTTCATAGCCATCTTCACGCAACGCCAGGGCTGCATGCACGCAGCAGTAGTCAAATTCGATGCCCTGACCGATTCGGTTAGGCCCACCGCCCAGAACAATGATTTTCTTACGATCGGACGGGTTCGCCTCGCACTCGTCCTCGTAGGTCGAGTACATGTAAGCCGTGCTGGTGGCGAATTCGGCCGCACAGGTATCGACCCGCTTGTAAACCGGACGCACACCCAGCTGATGACGCAGTTTGCGGATTTCAGTTTCGGACGTATCCAGCAAAAACGCCAGACGCCGGTCGGAAAAGCCACGTCGCTTCAATTCGCGCAGGCTGTCATGGTTAAGTTCGGCCAGCGTCAATTGTTCGAGCGCCAATTCGATATCGACAATTTCTTTGATTTGCGCCAGAAACCACGGGTCGATGGACGTCAACTGGTGAACTTCTTCCAGTGTGAAGCCCTGGGCAAATGCATCGCCCACGTACCAGATGCGCTCGGGGCCAGGCTCGCCCAGCTCGATTTGCAGCTTTTCGCGGTCGATGGTCATTTGGTTAAGGCCGTCAACGCCCACTTCAAGCCCGCGCAACGCCTTCTGAAACGATTCTTGAAAGGTGCGGCCAATGGCCATGACTTCGCCCACCGATTTCATCTGGGTGGTCAGGCGGGAGTTGGCCTGCGGGAATTTCTCGAACGCGAAACGGGGAACCTTGGTGACCACGTAATCGATAGCGGGTTCGAACGAGGCCGGCGTGATGCCATCAGTGATTTCATTTTTGAGTTCGTCAAGCGTATAACCCACGGCCAGCCTTGCCGCCACTTTGGCAATGGGAAAGCCCGTGGCCTTGGACGCCAAAGCGGACGAGCGCGACACCCGGGGGTTCATTTCGATGACGATCATGCGGCCATTGTGCGGGTTCAGTGCAAACTGCACGTTGGAGCCACCGGTGTCGACACCGATTTCGCGCAGCACTGCCAGCGACGCATTGCGCATCAGCTGATATTCTTTGTCGGTAAGCGTCTGCGCCGGGGCAACCGTGATGGAGTCACCCGTGTGCACGCCCATGGGATCCAGGTTTTCGATGGAACACACAATAATGCAGTTGTCGGCGCTGTCGCGCACAACTTCCATTTCGTATTCCTTCCAGCCCAGCAGGGATTCTTCGATCAGTAATTCGTGCGTGGGCGACGCCTCAAGGCCACGTCGGCAGATGTCTTCGAACTCTTCCGCGTTGTAGGCGATACCGCCACCGGTACCGCCCAGGGTAAAGCTGGGTCGGATGACGACGGGGAAGCCCGATGTGCCGGCTTCGGTTGCGATGCGGCGCTGAACCTCCCAAGCCTCGGCCATGGAATGCGCAATGCCGGATTTGGCCGACTCAAGGCCAATACGCGACATGGCGTCTTTAAACTTTTGACGGTCTTCGGCCTTGTCGATAGCCTCGGCATTGGCACCGATCATTTCAACACCGTGCTTTTCGAGCACCCCGTGATGCGCAAGGTCGAGCGCGCAGTTCAATGCCGTCTGCCCGCCCATGGTGGGCAGCAAGGCGTCGGGTTTTTCGCGTTCGATGATTTTCTCTACTGCCTGCCAGGTGATGGGCTCGATGTAGGTGACATCGGCAGTTTCGGGGTCGGTCATGATGGTGGCCGGGTTGCTGTTGACCAGGATGGTCCGATAGCCCTCGGCTTTCAGGGCCTTGCAGGCTTGTGCCCCGGAGTAGTCGAACTCGCAGGCCTGCCCGATGACAATGGGGCCTGCGCCGATGATAAGAATGCTTTGAATGTCTGTACGCTTGGGCATGGTGCTGAATTAGTTGTGTTCGGCCATGAGCTGGATGAACTTGTCAAAAAGAATGGCCATGTCGTGCGGGCCGGGGCTGGCTTCCGGATGCCCCTGGAAGCAGAACGCGGGCGCGTCGGTAAGCTCAAAGCCTTGTAGCGACCCGTCGAACAGCGACGTATGGGTGACGCGCGCGTTGCCGGGAAGGGTCTCGGCATTGACGCAGAAGTCGTGGTTTTGACTGGTGATGTACACGCGGCCACTGCTGTGATCTTTGACCGGGTGGTTGGCGCCGTGATGGCCGGTTTTCATTTTGGACACGGACGCCCCCAGGCTAAGCGCCATCAGCTGCAGCCCAAGGCAAATGCCAAATAGCGGGATACGGGCCTCAAGGAACTGTCGGGTGGTATGGATGGCGAAATCGCACGCAGCGGGATCGCCGGGGCCGTTGGACAAGAACACGCCGTCGGGCTTCATGCCCAGCACCTCGGACGCTGGCGTGGTGGCCGGCACCACGGTGATTCGGCACTGCCGCTGCGCCAGCATGCGCAAGATATTGTATTTAAGGCCGTAGTCGTAGGCCACCACATGCCAGCGCGGGTTTTCTGCCGTGGCATAGCCCTGCCCCAAGGCCCATTCAGCCTGGTTCCACGGATAAATGTTGTCGCACGTAACCTGGGTGACGAGCTCCTGGTTTTCAATTCCGTGGAATTCGCGGGCCAGCGCAATGGCGCGCTCGGCGTCCTCGCCGACCATGATGCAGGCGCCCTGTGCCCCCCCATCACGCAGAATACGCGTCAGTTTGCGGGTATCGACGCCAGAAATGGCAACAATGCCGTTTTTCTGAAGGTAGTCGGGCAACGACATGGTTGACCGGAAGTTGGACACTTGCTGTGGGCAATCCCGAATGACCAGGCCGGCAACCTGAATGTTGTCGGATTCGATGTCTTCGTCGTTGATGCCGGTGCTGCCGATATGCGGATAGGTGAAGGAAACGATCTGACTACGGTAGCTGGGATCGGTAAGCACTTCCTGATGGCCCGTCATGGCGGTGTGAAACACCACTTCGGCCACACTATGGCCGCTGGCCCCGATTGAAACACCCTTGAAAACAGTACCATCAGCCAAAGCAAGGATTGCAGGAGATCGGTCCGGTCCCCCGGGAAAAAGTGATGGCTGCACGCTAAAACCCCAATATTCTGTGTCGAGAAATAAACTGGCTGATTATAACGCGTGCGCCGATACCCCACCGAACGAATTGCCGTATCCGTGCAAGTGACTATACCGTTGCGCAACAAAACTACTGTACGCTATTGCCTTTAAAGACGAAAACACGCTGTTATTTGACTATGACCAACCAATTAGAAACACTACGCAGCATGACGACGGTGGTTGCAGACACCGGCGACCTGGCGCTGATGCGCAAGTATCAGCCGACTGATGCCACCACCAACCCCACCTTGATTCTGAACGCCGTACAGCAGCCGGCATACCGGCCCATTCTTGACCGGGTTATCCGCGACAATGGCAACGCGTCCACCATCGAGTTGGCCGATCAATTGCTGGTGGCCTTCGGGCGGGAAATCCTGGACATTATCCCCGGACGCGTCTCCACCGAAGTAGACGCGCGCTTGTCATTCGACACGCAGGCCAGTATTGAGCGTGCACGCCAGCTTATTCAAATGTATGAGGCGGCCGGCGTTGACCGCGAGCGGGTACTGATCAAGCTGGCCTCTACCTGGGAAGGCATACAGGCCGCCCGCGAGCTGGAAGCCGAGGGCATCCGCTGCAACATGACCTTGCTGTTTTGCCTGCCGCAAGCACTGGCCTGCGCCCAAGCAAAAGTGCAGCTGATTTCACCATTTGTCGGGCGTATTTACGACTGGCATAAAAAAGCCGCCGGGAAAAGCTGGGATGAAAGCGCCAACGCCGGCGCCAATGATCCGGGGGTGCAGTCGGTTGAGCGCATCTACAACTACTACAAAACCTACGACATCCCCACGCAAGTCATGGGCGCCAGCTTCCGCAACATCGGGCAAATACAGGCCTTGGCCGGTTGCGATTTGCTTACCATCAGCCCTGCCCTGCTTGAGCAACTGCAAAACGAAACCGCCCCCCTGACGCGCCGGCTTGACGAAGAACGCGCCAAAGCAGCAGCACCGCAATGGCAGGCGTCCAATGAAGTCGCCTTTCGCAGCCAACTTAACGAAGATGCAATGGCCACCGAAAAGTTGGCCGAAGGCATACGTGTGTTTTGTGCAGATGCACGCAAGCTTGATGAGTTGATCGTACAAGCCCAGCGCGCGTAGCTACAGTTGCTCGGTTTCGCCCGTTTTTGGCTGCCAGCGCATAAGACGACGTTCGATACGGCTGACCGCACCGTCCAGCACCAGGGCAAACGCGGTCAGCACAATGATGCCGGCAAATACCGTGTTCACGTCAAAGGTGCCTTCGGCCTGCAAAATCAGGTAGCCCACGCCCGCCGCGGACCCCAGGTACTCGCCCACCACTGCGCCCACAAAGGCCAGGCCCACCGACGTATGGAGGCTGGAAAACACCCAGCTGGTGGCAGAAGGCAAGTACACATGCCGGAGCAGCTGGCGGTTGTCGGCACCAAGCATACGCGCATTGTCCAGCAAGGTGGGGCTTACTTCGCGTACGCCTTGGTAAACGTTAAAGAACACAATAAAAAACACCAGCGTGACGGCCAGGGCCACTTTGGACCAAATACCCAGCCCAAACCACATGCCAAATATGGGAGCTAGGATGACCCGCGGCATGGAGTTCATCGCGGTGATGTAGGGGTCCAGAATAGCGCTGGCGCGTCGCGACAAGCCCAGCCACAAGCCAAACAACAAGCCGGCAACCGTGCCCAGCACAAACGCCAGCAAGGTTTCGGTAAGCGTTATTCGCAGGTGCCGGTAGATATCGCCATCGGTAACAAACCAGCGCCAGATGCGGCGTACCACTTGCAGCGGCTCACCAAAGAAAAACGCCATCTGCGGGTCGCGCGACAACCAGTGCCAACCGCCAAGCAAAATAACCAGCAGCAACAGCTGCCAGAAACGCAAGATAACCGTATCCGAACTGATGCGCTGACGCATGCCTTACCCCCGCTCCTGTTGTTGCGCATATCCTTTAAGTACTTCCTCGCGCAGCACAGCCCATATTGCCGCATGAAGGTCGACAAACTCGGGGTGCATACGCACCTCGGCCACGTCGCGGGGCCTTGGCAACGTAACGTCAAACTCGCCGATGGGGCGCGTGGCTGGGCCGGCTGACAGCACGACCACCCGATCGCTCATTGCGATGGCTTCGTCAAGATCGTGCGTAATGAACAGCACAGCACGCCGCTTGGCCATCCAGATTT
>JAJUIY010000222.1 GCA_029267415.1 Alcaligenaceae bacterium | reverse complement strand
GAAAGCTCGGCTTCCATCGTGCGCGCCACACGCGCCAAAGCCGCCGCGCGTACCGCATCCAGCAAATCGGGTTGACCCTTATAGTGCCGGTAGGCGGCGTTGAATGCCACACCGGCACGGCGAGTGGCTTCACGCAGCACAACGCCTTCTGGCCCATGTTCGCGCGCCATATCAAGGCCGGCCTTCAATAGCGCTTCTTTAAGGTTTCCGTGCCGGTAGGTGGTGCGCGGCTTCCCGTACTTCTTTTCTGCCATAAGTTCTTACATCTTCAGTCGATACATTGCTTGTCGTAGTTTCCACTCGCATGCTACTTTATGTGGTCACCGTACACATATTAGCAAATGGAGGATGACATGCATATCTGCCCGTATTTGTTTCTGAATGGCCGTGCCGAAGAAGCAATTAACTTCTACCACCAAGTATTGGGCGGTGAACTGATGCTAAGCCGCTTCTCTGAAATGCCGGATTTTGAGAAAAATATGGCACCCGAACACGCAGACCGCGTCATGCACGCACAGCTGGCGTGGGACCAAGGTGTGCTGATGGTGTCAGACGGTTGCCCGTCAGAGCCGACCCGTGCCATGGACGGTTGCGCCGTGTCACTGTCGGTACAGGATGTCGATCGCGCCCAGCAGGTATTTGACGCCCTGGCCGATGGCGGCGAAGTTGTGATGGCATGGGAGCCTACATTCTGGGCCAAAGGGTTTGGCATGCTGAAAGACCGCTTTGGCGTTAACTGGATGGTGAGTGGCGGCGTTACCGGCTAATTTCGGAGGGCACAATGGCGATTTTGGTGTTTGGCCTGATCGTATTTTTGGGCGTGCACTCGGCGCAAATTGTTCGTCCCGGCATGCGTGAACGGGTTATTCAAAAGGGTGGCAGTGTGGGGGCGTGGAAGTGGCCCTATACCGGGTTGGCATCCATTGGCTTGTTGCTGGTGATCCTTGGATACGGTCTGGCCCGCCACGAGCCCACGATGGTTTATGTGCCCCCAACAGGATTGCGCCATGTGGCATTACTGCTGATGCTGCCGGTGTTTCCCCTGCTGTTTGCCACGTATTTGAAAGGCCGTATTCGTGACCGTGTGGGCCACCCCATGTTGCTGGCTACGGTGCTGTGGGCCATTGCGCATTTGCTGGCCAATGGCGGCCTGGCCGACGTGATTTTATTTGGCAGTTTCTTGGTGTGGGCGTTGGCCGACTGGTGGTCGGTCCTGCGCCGCACATCTGGGCAACAGCGCGTACGGTCAGCAAGCTGGGGGCCCAACGATGCGATTTCTGTAGTGGCCGGCCTTGCGGTGTATGGGTTGTTTGTGGCCGGATTGCATCGATGGCTGTTTGGCGTATCGCCAATATAAAAACGGCGGCACGTGGCCGCCGTCGTGCCGGGGGTGCCGTGTGGCATGCCCTGGCGCTTATAGCCAGTTTTGCCGACCGTTATTCCGTTGTTTTACCGTCGAAGTGTTCTTCGGTTTCGTCGGCTTTGGTAGCGTGGACCACGCCGTCGCGATGCTCGGGCGGCGAGTAAATTGTGTAAAGACGCAGGGGTTCGTCGCCGGTGTTGATCACGTTGTGCTCGGCGCCGGCCGGAACAATGACGGCATCGTCATCTTCAACCTGTGTGGTAACACCGTTGATGACGACCTCGCCTTCACCTTCTTCGATGCGGAAAAACTGGTCGTGACCGTCGTGCACTTCAAGGCCGATCTCCTCGCCGGGTTGCAAGGTCATGAGCACCAGCTGCATATGCTTTCCGGTGTACAGCACTTTCCGGAAATTGTCGTTCTCTTCAGTGAGTTTTTCGATGTCGTCGATAAATCCTTTCACAGTGCTGCTCCCATTAGTAGTGTAGTAAGGCGTACTGCTTGATCATAAAGAAAAGCGCCCGTGGTTACAACTAATTCGATGGGGAGTACGGCGCCAGAGAGGAATCAAAATACCAGGCGATGGCCGCGCGGGCCAGCGCGTCAATGGAATCGACGATGGGCATGTCCCACGTGCGCCGGGCAAGGGGCAGGGCCAGAGGAAGCTCGGTACACCCAAGAATAACGGCCTGCACACCGCGCCCGTGCAACGCAGCCACACCCGGCGTCAGCGCTTCCTGTGCATCGTCCAGGCGGTTCTCTTTGACAAGCCCGATCGGTGCGGTGCACCAGCGTTCGATTTCGTCGCTTTCGGGCACCACGCATTCATAGCCGTTGGCAGTGAGTGCTGTTTGGTAAAGCTGAGATGCCAGTGTTGCGCCGGTGGCCAGCAGGCCAACGCGGCCATCGGTAATTCCGCTGTCGCGCAAATTGGCTATCACCGCGTCAACGATGTGCAAAATCGGCAGCCGGGTGTGCGCCTGCATGGCGTCAAACCATAAATGGGCGGTGTTACACGGGATGGCGATAGCCTGGGCACCGGCCTGTTCAAGGTGACGTATGCCGTTCAGCATCCAGGGCAAGGGGTCTTCACCTTGGTGCAGGAAGGCCGCGGGCCGGCCCGGTACGCGCGGGTCATTCCACAAGATGGCGGGGATATGGTGTTGGTCTGAGGTGGCCGGCGTCAACAAAACCAGCCGGTTAACAAAGGTAGCACCGGCCAGGGGGCCCATGCCCCCCAGCACCCCCAGAAACCGTCCGGCAAATTGATTTGAATCTTGCATGAAGAGTTAATGCGGCAAAATTTTCGATAAGAAATGCTGCGTGCGCTCCGAGCGCGCGTCCATATCGTCAAAAAACTCTTCCTTGCTGCAGTCTTCGATAATACGCCCCTGGTCCATAAAGATGACGCGGTCGGCTACTTTGCGTGCAAAGCCCATTTCGTGGGTAACGACCATCATGGTCATGCCTTCACGTGCCAACGACACCATGACATCCAGCACTTCGTTAACCATTTCAGGGTCGAGCGCCGAAGTGGGTTCGTCAAACAGCATGGCGATGGGGTCCATGGCCAGCGCACGGGCAATGGCCACCCGTTGCTGTTGCCCACCAGAGAGCTGCCCGGGAAACTTGTCTTTGTGCGCCAGCAGCCCCACGCGTTCCAGCAAGGCTTCGGCGCGCGCACGCGCTTCGTCGTCGCTGCGCTTCAGCACCTTGACCTGGGCCAGCATCAGGTTGCGCATGACCGACAGGTGTGGAAAGAGCTCGAAGCTTTGAAACACCATGCCGATTTGGGCACGCAACTTGGTGAGGTCGGTTTTTTTGTCGCCCACCGACACGCCGTTGAAATAGACTTCGCCGCGCTGAAAGGGCTCGAGCCCGTTGATGACTTTGATGAGTGTGGATTTCCCCGAGCCGGATGGACCGCAAATGACCACGACTTCACCGTCGGAAACAACGGTGGAGCACGCGTCGAGCACTTGCGTGCTGCCGTACCATTTGCTGACATCCTTGAGTTCGATCATGCGTGGGTACCTCCGGTAATGGGTTGGCGTG
>JAJUIY010000102.1 GCA_029267415.1 Alcaligenaceae bacterium | reverse complement strand
TTTCTTGATGAGCTCGGCCGTGGGCTCGCCGATAAGCATGCCGTAGTTGCGGCGAATGTAGTTGATGATGGCCTCGTCGAATTTGTCGCCACCGACGCGCACCGATCCTTTATACACCATGCCGCCCAGCGAGATTACGGCTACCTCGGTGGTGCCGCCGCCAATATCGACCACCATGGAACCGCTGGCATCCGATACGGCCAGCCCGGCGCCAATAGCTGCTGCCATGGGCTCTTCAATTAGATAGACCTGGCTTGCGCCGGCCCCGAGCGCCGATTCGCGAATGGCGCGACGCTCGACCTGGGTAGAACCACATGGGACGCAAATAATAATACGCGGGCTGGGCGCGAACATGCTGCGCGGGTGCACCATGCGTATGAACTGCTTGAGCATTTGCTCGGTGACGGTGAAGTCAGCAATGACACCGTCTTTCATGGGACGAATGGCTTCAATGTTGCCGGGTACCCGGCCCAGCATTTGTTTGGCCTCTTGGCCAACAGCCTGGATAATTTTCTTGCCATTGGGGCCGCCGTCGTGCCGAATGGCAACTACCGAGGGCTCGTCGAGCACAATACCCTTGCCCCGGACATAAATAAGCGTATTGGCAGTCCCAAGGTCAATTGCCATATCGCTGGAGAAGTAACTACGAAGAAATCCGAACATGGGCGCTCAGTTCTATCAGAGATGGAAAAAAAAACATTGTAATCCCGACGCCCTTCCAAATGACAACAAATGCAGGAAAAATGGCGGACGAATCAAACCAACTATGATAACTTATAATTCGTCCTTCACCGGCCGAAATTGAATCAAGTTGTCTGTTACATGGCGGGCATCACAACGCCGTCGTGTCTTGTCCGCGGGTTTCCATCCGCGCCGCAACCGCGTTCATTGCCGGATTAACTGTCCACACCAAACACATTCATGTCTATCACTCAGCAAGATGTCGATCGCATCGCCCGTCTGGCGAGTCTGGAACTTACATCGCAGCAATCGGAAAGCATTCAATCCGACTTCTCTGACATTCTGGCCCTGATCCAGCAGCTGCAGTCTGTCGACACGCAAGGTGTCGAGCCCATGGCCCACCCCCTTTGCGGTCAGCAAGACGTGGCACTGCGCCTGCGCGATGATGTCGCCCGTCCGGCCGCCACCACCGAGCAACGTGATGCGCTCATGGCCAATGCACCGGCAACCGCCGACGGCCTGTTCCTGGTTCCAACGGTAATCGAATAACTCATGTCAGACGCCCCCTTGCACACACAATTCAACAGCATTGCCCAGCTGCGCGAAGCTTTGGTCAGCCGACAAGTCAGCGCACAAGAACTTGCGCAAAGCGCGCTGGACGCCATTCAGGCCCGTGCCGATCTCAATGCGTTTCTTCACGTTGACGCCACCCTGTCCCTCGAACAGGCCCGCGATGCCGACCGCCTGCTGGCCGACGGCAACGCACCGGCACTGGCCGGCGTTCCTATTGGCCACAAAGACTTGTTTGTCACCCAAGGTTGGCGCACCACCGCCGCCAGCAAAATGCTGGCCGATTACGTCAGCCCCTTCGACGCCACGGTTGTCGCCCAACTGCGTCAAGCCGGCGCCGTTTCGCTGGGCAAACTCAATTGCGACGAATTCGGCATGGGTTCCAGCAACGAGAAATCCGCCTTCGGCCCGGTCAAGAACCCCTGGAACACCGCCACCAACCCTGGCGGGTCCTCCGGCGGTTCGGCCGCCGCCGTGGCCGCAGGCTTGCTTATGGGGGCCACGGCTACCGATACCGGCGGCTCCATCCGCCGCCCCGCCGCCATGTGCGGCGTCAGCGGCATCAAACCCACGTACGGCACGGTGTCGCGTTACGGTGTCATCGCCAATGGCTCCAGCCTTGACCAAGCCGGTCCCATTGCACGTTCCGCGCTGGATCTGCTCGAACTCCTCGACCCCATCACGGCATTCGACGCCGCCGACGCCACCAGCCTTGAGCACTGCAATGGCACACCCAACCAGCCGGGCCGTGTACGACACGATTTCGACCGTGCCGTCCAGGCCCACCAGGCCGCGGGCAGCACGCCCCTGAAAGGCCTGCGCATCGGTGTACCCGACGAATTTTTCAGCGCTGACATTCAGCCCGACGTCGCAGCCACCATTGATGCCGCCCTGAAACAATACGAAAGCCTGGGCGCCGAACGCGTACGTATCAGCCTGCCGCGCACCAGCATGTCAGTGCCGGTGTACTACGTGATTGGCCCCGCCGAGTCCTCCAGCAACCTGTCCCGTTTCGACGGCGTCCGCTATGGTTACCGTACCGCCCAGTACAACGACCTGGACGAAATGATCAGCCGGTCGCGCGCAGAAGGCTTCGGCTCGGAAGTCATCCGTCGCATTATGGTGGGCACGTACGTACTGTCGCACGGCTACTACGACGCGTACTATCTGCAGGCCCAGCGTCTGCGCCGTCTGATTGCCGACGATTTCCGCCGCGCCCTGACCGAGCAATGCGATGTCATCATGGGGCCCGTCGCCCCCACCGTGGCCGGTGACCTGGGCACCGAAGGCAGCCCCACCGAAGAATGGACCGCCGACATCTTCACGGTCAGTGCCAACCTGGCCGGCCTGCCGGCCATGTCCATCCCCTGCGGCTTTGCCTCCAAGCGCAACTTGCCCGTCGGTTTGCAACTGATCGGCAACTACTTCTGCGAAGGGCAATTGCTGGCCATCGCCCATGCCTACCAAAACGTCACCGACTGGCACCAACGCAAACCGGAACAGCAATAATGGATTGGGAAATTGTTATCGGCCTGGAAACACACGTTCAGCTTTCCACGGCATCCAAGATCTTTTCTGACAGCAGCACCCAGTACGGGGCCTTGCCCAACACCCAGGCCGGTGTTGTCGATATGGCCTTGCCCGGCACCCTGCCGGTCATGAACCGCGGCGCCGTCGAGCGCGCCATTCAGTTTGGCTTGGCCGTCAACGCCACCATCGCCCCCGTATCGGTGTTTGCACGCAAAAATTACTTCTACCCCGATCTGCCCAAAAACTATCAGATCAGCCAATTTGACCTGCCCATCCTTCAGGGCGGCTCACTCACTTTTTTTGTGGGCGAGAACGAAACCACCGTCAACCTGACGCGTGCCCACCTTGAAGAAGATGCCGGCAAGTCATTGCACGAAAACTTTACCGGCCCGCACGGCGAATCGTCGACAGGCATTGACTTGAACCGTGCCGGCACACCCCTGCTCGAAATTGTGACCGAACCCGAGATGCGATCGGCCGCCGAAGCCGTAGCCTACGCACGGGCGCTGCACGGATTGGTTGTATGGCTGGGCATTTGCGACGGCAACATGCAGGAAGGGTCGTTTCGGTGTGATGCCAACGTATCGGTACGCCGCAAAGGCGACAACAAGCTAGGCACCCGGACCGAAATCAAAAACGTAAACTCGTTCCGCTTTCTTGAGCGCGCCATCCTGTATGAGGCCCGTCGTCAGATCGAGGTACTGGAAGACGGTGGCACGATTGTGCAAGAAACCCGTCTGTACGATTCCGACCGCGACGAAACCCGCAGCATGCGCACAAAGGAAGACGCGCACGATTACCGCTACTTTCCTGACCCCGATCTGCCGCCACTGGTTGTAGACAGCGGCTGGGTTGATCGCGTACGTGCCAACATGCCAGAACTCCCTGCCGCACGGCGCGGGCGTTTTCAAACAGAATTGGGCCTGACCGCCTACGATGCGGCCCAGCTCACCATGCAACGGTCCACGGCCGACTACTTCGAAGAAATTGTGCAGCACTTGCCCCAGGGCAGTGCAAAACCAGCGGCTAACTGGGTGCTGGGCGAACTGGCCGCCGCGCTCAACCGCGACGACCTGGACATTACCCAAAGCCCGGTATCGGCACAGCAAATGGCGGCGCTGATCACCCGAATTGTCGATGGCACCATCTCAAACAAGATTGCCCGCGACGTGTTCGCCGCCATGTGGGAAGGCGAACACAACCGCGATGCCGATGCCATCATCGAAGCACGGGGCCTGAAGCAAATTACCGACACCAAGGCCATTGAAGCCATGGTCGATCAGGTTTTGGCCGACCACCCGGCCATTGTTGACGAATACCGTTCCGGCAAGGACAAGGCGTTCAACTCGTTGGTGGGCCAGGTCATGCGGGCCGCGCGCGGCAAGGCGAACCCGCAGCAAGTCACCAACATCCTGCGCGAAAAGCTGGACTCGTAAGCCGCTAAACGCCGTACTTGTTTCGGTAATCAGCAACCCGCTGGCGGTGGGCCGCCAGCGCCTCGTTGTTTTCCATTACGGCCATAATATCGGCCAACGAAGCAATGCTGACCACCGGAATGCCATAGCGCTGTTCAACATCCTGCACGGCCGAATGTGCGGACAGCGCATCGTCGGGGCCGGCGCGTTCCATACGATCCAGCGCAATCAATACTGCAGCCGGGCGTGCCCCGGCGCCACGGATAATATTCACAGATTCCCGCACCGAGGTACCGGCGGTGATCACGTCATCAATAATGACGACATCACCCTGCAGGGGGGCGCCCACCACAATCCCGCCCTCGCCGTGGTCTTTGGCCTCTTTGCGGTTGAAAGCAAAGGGTACGTCGCGCCCTGCCATGTCGGGCTGCTGCGCCAAAGCGATGGCCGCCGACGTGGACAGCGGAATCCCTTTGTAGGCCGGCCCAAACAACATGTCGAAATGAACCCCGGAGTCCAGCAAGGCGCGGGCATAGAACTGGCCCAGGCGCGCGACGGTTCGGCCGGAATCAAACAATCCGGCATTGAAGAAATACGGACTTAACCGCCCGGACTTGACCCGAAACTCACCAAACCGCAACACGCCCTGCTCGAGGGCGAACTGAACGAAATCTTCGCGGGTATACGTATCCGCCATAGTATGCGCCACCATCAATTAAAAATGCCCACTATTGTAGTATCCTGACTGGCCATTGGTGATGCCCGGCTTCTGGCGCCCGGCCACCCGTTCAATTACCTGCACCATCAAACGAATTCACATCATCCACTATGCTTCGCGTAATTTCCATCAATCTTAACGGCATCCGCGCCGCCGTCCGAAAAGGCTTTCTGGAGTGGCTGCCCGCGCAAAATGCCGACTTCATCTGCATGCAAGAATTGAAGGCGCAAGACGCCAACCTGACTGAAGACATGCGCAACCCCGCCGGTTACCAGGGCTATTTTCACTATGCCGAACGCAAGGGCTACAGCGGCGTCGGCATTTACACCCGGCACCAGCCCAAGCAGGTCATCGAAGGCTTGGGCGTGGCCGAAATTGATGCTGAAGGCCGCTACCTGGAGCTGGTGTATGACAAGCTCTCCGTCATTTCGGTGTATTTGCCATCGGGCTCCAGCGGCGACCATCGACAAGATATGAAGTATGTCTTCATGGACCACTTCTTCGAGCACTTGCGCCAGCTGGCCGACTGCGGCCGCGAAGTCATTATTTGTGGCGACTGGAATATTGCCCATAAAGAGATTGACCTGAAAAACTGGCGCGGCAATCGCAAAAACAGCGGCTTCCTGCCCGAAGAGCGCGAATGGCTGACACGGGTGCTGGACGAGCAAGGCTGGATGGATGTGTACCGCCACCTATACCCCACTGCCGAAGGCGAAGGCTATACCTGGTGGAGCAACCGCGGCCAAGCGTGGGCAAACAACGTGGGCTGGCGGATCGACTACCACATGGCCACGCCCGGCATTGGGGCAACCGCCCGGCAGGCCAGCATCTACAAAGACGAGCGCTTCAGCGACCACGCACCCTTGACGATCGATTACGACTGGTGCGCCGACACCGGCAAACCCTCGGCTTAAAGGCCCGATGGTATTGGCGACAGTGCCCGGCGGTCCGCCGCATCAGTCGTCTGGGTGCGGATGAGGGCCACGGCGACGCTGCGCCGTCTACTCGGCGCGTGAGGTATCGAGCGCGTGGATCTCGTTTCGGCGCCAATGCAACAGAACAAGGCCGGGCAAAGCGATAAACACCGTCACAACAAAAAAGCCCGGCCAGCCCAGCATATCGACCAGCGGTGGTGTAAGCGGCCCGGCCAGGTAGGTGCGCCCCACTGCCGACAACGCCGACAGCAACGCGAACTGCGTGGCCGAAAACTCTTGTTTGCACAGGGCCATCAGCAAGGCCACAAATGCGGCCGTGCCCATGCCGCCACACAGGTTCTCAATGGCCACCACCACAGCCATGGAATACAAATAAGGCGGCGTAACGGCCAGCACCCAATAACCAAAATTGGACACCGCCTGCAAAATACCAAACAACATCAGCGAGCGATACAAGCCGATGCGGGCCATAAACGCCCCGCCTGCCAGGGCGCCCACAATGGTGGTGGCCAGACCAAAGACCTTATTTACGGTGCCAACTTCTGTAGCACTGAAGCCGGCCCCCCGCAATAAAAACGTGGTTGATAACGCACCCGCAAAGGCGTCGCCCAATTTGTACAGTACGATAAGCAGCAGAATGGTCCACGCACCGCGCCGGCCAAAAAACTCGAGCAGAGGCTGAACCACGGCCAGCCCCAGCGTGCGGGGCGCCTTGCTGACATGCTCGGGTTCGGGCGCCAGCAGAGTGGCAATGGCACACGCCGCCATCATGGCACCCATCAGGAAATACATGTTGCTCCAGCCCAGCCAGCGATCAGCAATAATCAGCGCCAGCCCGCCCGACACAATCATGGCCAGCCGGTACCCCAGCACCTTCACCGCCGCCCCGGCCGCGCGTTCATCTTTGCGGAGCACATCGGTGCTGTAAGCATCAAAGGCGATGTCTTGGGTGGCCGACAAAAACGCCACCATCACCGCCAGCAGGGCCAAGATACCCAGATGTTGCCCGGGCGAATACAAGCCCATGGCGGCAATCGACACGGCAAGCAAGATCTGGGTAAGGAATATCCAGCTTCGCCGGCGCCCCAGCATGGGCGGCGCATAACGATCAACCAGCGGCGCCCATAAAAATTTCAAGGTATAGGCGGAGCCCACCAGCGTAAGAAAACCAATATTTTGCAGTGACACATCGGCCACCGTAGCCCATGCCTGCAGGGTGCCGCCGGTAAGTGCCAGAGGCAAACCGCTGGCAAACCCCAGCACAAGCAAGGGGAACACCCGCGGGCTGGCATAAACGCGAACAAAAGAACTGATGTCAGGCCTCTTTGAAGAACGGGGATGCGAAGCGATAAACTGCCAGCGTACTGCGCCACCCGGGTAGAAACTGCACCTCTCGCGACCCATTGAAGGTGGCCAGGTCGGTGATCCGCAGATTCAGGGCCTCGGCCAAGTCCTGAAAGTCCTTCAGGGTGCACAGGTGGATGTTGGGCGTGTTGTACCACTGATACGGCATTTCGCCGGTAACCGGCATACGCCCAGCCAAAATTGACACCCCGTGCTTCCAGTAGCCGAAGTTGGGAAACGACACAATGCCAAACCGCGCCACACGCGCCATCTCCTGGAGGATTTTTTCGGTATTGCGCATCGACTGCAAGGTGCGCGACAGCACCACCGTGTCAAATTGTTGGTCGTCAAACAGCGCCAGGCCTTCTTCCAAGTCTTGCTGTATAACCCGCACGCCCCGCTGCGTCGAGGCGATGACCGCGTCGTCGTCAAGCTCGACCCCCGCGCCGGATACGTTTTTGTTCTCTTGCAAATGGGCCAGCAGGGCGCCGTCACCACAGCCCAGGTCCAGCACCCGGCTGCCGGGCCGGATCCAGCTTGCAATACGGAGCAGGTCTGGCCGGATGTTCTTCAAATTAGCACTGTTTGCCATTATGCCAGCACCCCCGTTACAGATTGACGCTCGGGCAAACCCAGACGCTGTGCAACGCGGTCATAGTAGCCCTGAACCACTGCGTGATAGCGGCGGTCGCCAAGCAAGAAGGCGTCATGCCCGTGTGGCGCGTCGATTTCAGCGTAGGTGACCGGCGCCTTGTTTTTTAGCAACCCACGTACAATTTCGCGGGACCGCTCCGGTGGAAAACGCCAATCGGTGGTGAACGACACCACCAGAAATTCGGCCTGCACGTTTTCAAGCACCTTGGCCAAATCACCACCGTAGTGCCGCGCCGGATCAAAATAGTCCAGTGCCCGCGTAATCAGCAAATAGGTGTTGGCATCGAAATACGTGGAGAACTTCTCGCCCTGATA
>JAJUIY010000082.1 GCA_029267415.1 Alcaligenaceae bacterium | reverse complement strand
GCTGTTGCGTTATTAGACCCGGCCAGAGGATGAGTTTGCAAAGCAGAAAATTATAAACCAAAACCCGGCGTAAGACCAAACCGTTTTTTAGAAGCCGCCTGCCACCCCCAGCCACATCAGGCCGGGTATTGCGGCGGCCCACGCCAGCACCAATAAGATATCAGACACCACGGTAGCGCGCGACAAGTTGTTGCGCTGCATGCTGCCCGCCGAGAAGCGCCCACCACACGTGTTGAATTGCATAGTTTGTTTTGTATTCATGTTTACGCCCCAATACTGTATAAATAGACAACTACTGGATACATATCCACTGTACAAACAAACAGCTTTTCGCGCAAGACGCTAATGCGCGTGTTGTTCACTGCGTTGCTTAACAACCACAAAAAAGCCCCGCCACCACATAGGGTGCGGGGCCATCAGGCGTTATCAACTTACAAGCCCGCTTATGGCATCGATCGGTATAGCAACGGAGCCACAGCGGGGATGGCGCAGTCCGTTCGGGCGGTACCGTAACGCTGGGGTTTACTGGTCTGGCTGAGGCGTAATGCGCAGGTAGGGCCGTACCGCTACATACCCTTTCGGGAACTTCTGCTTGATAACCTCTTCATCTTGCAGGCTGGGGACGATGATGACGTCGTCACCGTGCTTCCAGTTTACGGGAGTCGCAACACTATGGTTATCGGTAAGCTGCAGTGAATCGATCACCCGCAAGATCTCGTCAAAATTGCGACCGGTGCTGGCCGGATACGTAATGATCAGACGGATTTTCTTGGCCGGATCGATGACAAATACGGAACGCACGGTGGCCGTGGCGTCGGCGTTGGGGTGGATCATGTCATACAGCGTGGCCACCTTGCGGTCGGCGTCGGCAAGAATCGGGTAATTGACCTCGCAGTTCTGGGTATCGTTGATGTCGTCAATCCAGCGGTTGTGTGAATCGACATCGTCTACCGACACAGCCAGTACTTTTACGTTGCGCTTGGCGAATTCGCCCGACACCAGCGCGGTATACCCCAGTTCAGTGGTACATACAGGCGTGAAATCGGCGGGATGGGAAAACAGCACACCCCAACTGTCACCCAGGTAGTCGTACAAACGGATTCGACCCATGGATGAATCTTGTTCGAAATCGGGGGCGGTATCGCCCAAACGTAAAGTCGTCATGACAGGCCTCGGTTAATTAGCACAAATCAATACCATTGTGGCACTGCCCCCACCATTGCGACATATCAATTCTGCATAACCTTATACAAAAGGCAACAGTGGCGATACCGTGGCCCGCCCGCCATGCCTGCCGATATGCGGGTGGCCCGACCCGGTTTAGCCGTTCATTGCCCTGACCGTGGCTGACATAATAGAGAGTAGCGGGGCATGGCGGGCCGCCGGCAATGCGGCCCGCTTCGCCTTCTTACACGGTACCGGAATACGAGGCCAACACCTGCCCTTCCAGAATGCCGGCCGCGTAAGCCTGCGCGCGCGGCAACACCAACGTGGCGTACGCAACGCACGTGGCCAATTTTTTGGTGTGGAAGTCGGTACTACGCCCTTCTGCGCTGTGCCGGGCACATACCAGCGCCGCACGGGCCATTTGCCATCCCGCATGGACTGTGCCTGCCAGCATCAGGTACGGAACACTGCCCAAGTACGCCGCTTCGGGCGACTGGGGCGCACGTTGCAATACAAATTGGGTCGCTTGCTCGTAGGCATCGATGGCGGCCTCGAGCTGGCGCGCGATCACGTTGAATGCCTGCTTGTCTTGACCGTCCTGAATGGCTTTGACTTCGGCCAAGGTGGCACGCATCTCTTGCGCCAGCCCAATGGCTACCGTGCCCCCGTCGCGCAACACTTTGCGGCCGACGAAGTCGTTGGCCTGAATGGCGGTGGTGCCTTCATAGATGGGAAGAATACGTGCGTCACGATAAAACTGTGCCACGCCGGTTTCTTCGATAAAACCCATGCCGCCATGTACCTGGACACCCAGCGAAGCGACCTCAACCGCCATTTCGGTGCAGAACCCTTTCACGACGGGAACGAAGTATTCGTACCGCTTCTGGTTTTCGGCGCGAACCTCCTGATCGGCATGGTTACGTGCAACGTCGTTGTACGCTGCCGCACAATAAGCCATGGCTCGGCTGCCCTCGGTTAATGCGCGCATGGTAAGCAACATACGCTGCACATCAGGGTGATTGGCGATGCTGACCGGACCATCGGACCCTTGCAATGCCTGACCCTGCACGCGCTCGTGCGCGTAGGCGGTCGCGTGCTGCAAGGCCGCTTCGCTAACGGCCACGCCTTGCATGCCCACGGCAAAACGGGCGGCATTCATCATGATGAACATGTACTTCAGGCCTTCATTTTCTTGGCCTACCAGGTAGCCGACCGCGCCCTCGCCCACCTCGCCCTTGCCCGAGCCGTACAACAGCACCGCCGTAGGGCTGCCGTGAATGCCCAATTTGTGTTCAAGCGATGCACACCAGACATCATTGCGTTTACCCAGCGATCCGTCGTCGTTTACCAGAACTTTGGGCACAATGAACAGTGAGATGCCTTTGACCCCTTTCGGCGCTTCGGGGGTGCGGGCCAGCACCAGGTGAACAATGTTCTCGGCCATGTCGTGTTCACCGTAGGTGATGAAAATTTTCTGGCCGGTAAGGCGATAGCTGCCGTCTTCTTGACGCACCGCACGGGTGGACACCTGCGCAAGGTCAGAACCCGCTTGCGGTTCGGTGAGGTTCATGGTGCCCGTCCAGCGGCCTTCGAGCATGGGCGGGATAAACAATTTTTGTTGTTCCGGCGTCCCCACCATGGCAAGGGCCTCGATGGCCCCATCGGTCAGCAACGGGCACAACGAAAATGACAGGTTCGCCCCATTCATGATTTCGTTTGCCGGGGCGGCAAGCAATTTGGGCAGCCCTTGCCCGCCCATTTCCGCCGAGTGGTTCAGGCCCTGCCAACCAGCCTGTGTATATTCTTTGAACGCTTCTTTGAACCCTGGTGAGGTCGTGACTACGCCGTCATCCCAAACGGGATGGGCGGTATCACCAACGCGGTTCAACGGCGCCACTTCTTGTTCTGCAAAACGTGCGTTTTCTTGCAAGACGGCATCAACCAGGTCGACCGTTACTTCCTGGTAACCGGGTAGTGCCAGCACGTCACGCAAACCCGCGAGCTCGTGCAATACAAAACGCATGTCGTCAATAGGAGCCTGATAGTCCATGTCTGCCTCCGGAATGCTGTAAAAAAGCCCGCACACCAATAACGGCTGCGGGCTTGTAGCTGATCAGTATGCGTGAAATGACTCGCTTAGAGCGCGTCGATCAGTTCGGGAACTGCCGTAAACAGGTCGGCTTCGAGACCGTAGTCGGCCACCCCAAAAATTGGCGCTTCGGCATCTTTGTTGATGGCGACAATGACCTTGGAGTCTTTCATGCCGGCCAAATGCTGGATGGCACCGGAAATACCGACCGCGATGTAGAGCTGCGGCGCAACGATTTTGCCCGTTTGCCCCACCTGCCAGTCGTTGGGGGCATAGCCGGCGTCGACCGCGGCACGTGATGCACCCACTGCGGCCCCCAGCTTATCAGCCAATTGGTCAAGCAACTTGAAGTTTTCGGCACTGCCCAGACCACGTCCCCCTGACACCACCACGGAGGCCGCCGCCAGATCGGGGCGGTCGCTCTTGGCAACTTCGCGGCCCACGAACGAGGACAAGCCCGAGTCGGCCACCGCATCAATGTTTTCCACGGCGGCGCTTCCGCCTTCAGCGGCGGCGGCGTCGAAGGCCGTGGTACGCACGGTGATTACCTTGACGGCGTCCGCGGATTGCACGGTTGCCATCGCGTTACCGGCATAAATCGGACGCACGAAGGTGTCGGCGGATTCGACTGCGGTAATGTCGGAAATTTGCGCGACATCAAGCTTGGCCGCGACACGGGGTGCCACGTTTTTACCCGCTGCCGTAGCCGGGAACAAAATGTGGGTGTAGCCGTTGGCAACTGCCAGCACCTGGGCCGCCACGTTTTCGGCCAAGCCGTCGGCCAGCGCCGGGCTATCGGCCAGCAAAACTTTAGCAACACCGGCCACCTTGGATGCCTGGTCTGCCACGGCCGATGCGTTTTCGCCAGCCACCAGAACGTGAATATCACTTCCGAGCTGACCAGCCGCCGCGACGGTGTTAAGAGTGGCCGCATTCAGCGTGGCGTTGTCGTGTTCAGCGATTACCAGAATCATTTAAATCACCTTTGCTTCATTCTTGAGTTTGTCGACCAGGGTGGCCACGTCGGGCACCATGATGCCGGCTGCGCGCGGTGCGGGCTCGGCCACCTTCAGCGTTTTAAGGCGAGGCGTGACATCCACACCCAGCTCGTCAGGCTTGACCACGTCGAGCTGCTTTTTCTTGGCCTTCATGATGTTGGGCAGCGTGACATAGCGAGGCTCGTTCAGGCGCAGGTCGGTAGTAATAACGGCAGGCAACTTGAGCGATATGGTTTCGAGGCCACCGTCGACTTCGCGGGTAACCTTGACTTGATCACCTTCGACCTCGACCTTGCTGGCAAATGTTGCCTGGGGCCAGTCGAGCAGAGCCGCCAGCATCTGGCCTGTCTGGTTGGCGTCATCATCGATGGCCTGTTTGCCCATAATGACCAGCTGGGGTTGTTCTTTGTCGACCAATGCTTTAAGCAGCTTGGCAACGGCCAGCGGCTGCAGCTCGACGTCGGTTTCGACCAACGCGCCGCGGTCGGCACCAATGGCCATGGCGGTACGCAGGGTTTCCTGACACTGCGAGACCCCGCAAGACACCGCCACGATTTCCGTGACCGTGCCGGCCTCTTTCAGGCGGGTGGCTTCTTCCACCGCGATTTCGTCAAACGGGTTCATGGACATCTTCACATTGGCGATATCCACACCGCTTTGGTCGGATTTGACGCGCACCTTGACGTTGTAGTCAACGACACGCTTCACAGGTACCAAAACCTTCATCGAGCCTTCTCCAAGATATCAAAAAATAGCTAAACCCTATTATTCTACCTTTGATAACGCCTTGATGTGCGCCACCGCACTGCGCCCGAGGGCAGACAGGTTGTAGCCCCCCTCAAGCATGCTGACTACCCGGCCTTCAGCGTAGTGATTGGCCAGATCGACCAACTGTTCGGTAATCCATGCGAAATCGTCTTCGGACATGCCCAACTGACCAATATCATCTTCCTGGTGGGCATCGAAGCCCGCAGAAATAAACACCATTTGCGGCGCAAATTGGCGCAAGGCAGGCATCCAGTCGTCGGACGCGATACGGCGCAACTCGGCGCCGTCCGTGCCGGCACTGACCGGAATGTTGATCATGTTGGATGCTGGGGGGGTGTGCCGTGTGCCCGGATAAAACGGATGCTGGTAAAAACCGCACATCAGCACCCGCGGGTCGCCGGCCAGGGCGTCTTCGGTGCCGTTACCGTGGTGGACATCGAAATCAATAATGGCCACACGCTCAAGACCGTGAACGTCAAGTGCATACGCCGCCGCTACGGCAATATTGTTGATGAAACAAAACCCCATGGCGCGGTCGGGCGTGGCATGGTGACCCGGTGGACGCACAGCACAGAACGCCGTCTTGTGGCGCCCTTCCATCAGCGCATCAACCGCCTGGATACCGGCGCCGGCAGCAACCCGGATTGCCTGCAGTGTATGGGGGCACATGGCGGTATCACCGTCGATGTCGGCGATGCCCGATTGGGGGTTAAGCTGCTTCAGGTAGTTAAGGTGGCCGGCCGTGTGAATGCGTAGCATGTCGGCATCACTCGCTTCAGACGCCTGCACCGTGTGCACCACATTGGCCAGCCCTGAACGTATCAGATGTTTGTCAATTGCTTGAAGCCGGCCAGGGCACTCCGGATGCCACGGCCCCATGTCGTGCAAATGGCAAGCGGGGTGGGTAATATACAGTGTAGCCATAGGGATTAAGTATGTTCAGACCAATACGGATGTTTCAGCTGGGCACCCTGCTGTGCCTGGTTGCCGGGTGTGCCACCGGGGGTACACCGCACAACCAAAACGGGGCCCAGCCTGGTACCGCCGCAGCCGCCCACGCGGCCCAACCCGGCCAAGTGCCCCCCGCCACAACCGGCACCGCGCCGGATACCCTGCCACCCCTGCCCCAACCGCCCATTGTGCCGCCGCCAATCAGTGCCGGTGAGTCAACCCCCGGGCCCATGGGCTTTACGCAAGACAACGGCAAACTGAACCCCGACATCCAAGCGTATGCGGCCGAGGTAGCACGTACTCGCAACATACCACAGCAGACGGTAGAGGCTCTATTGCGGGAAGCCCGCTATGACGAAACGGTCGCACGCCTGATGTCACCCGCCAAGACACGCGTACGCCGCAGCTGGTCAACCTACCGCAGCCGCTTTGTTGAGCCCGTGCGTATCAAGGCCGGGCTGCAATTCTGGCAGGCGCACCAACAGCAGCTTGCACGTACCGAACAGGCCTACGGTGTGCCGGCTTCAATCATTGTGGCGATTATTGGCGTGGAAACCATTTATGGCCGCTACACAGGCGACTTTCGCGTGCTGGACGCGCTGGCAACCCTGGGCTTTCGCTACCCTGACCCTTCACGCCCTGAGCGCAGCCAACTGTTCCGCGACCAGCTGGCCGACCTGGCACAGCTGCATCATGAAAAAAAACTGGACGCACGAAATGTACAGGGCTCCTTTGCCGGGGCGATGGGTCTGCCGCAATTCATGCCAGGCAGCCTGATGCGCTTTGCCGTTGATGGGGACGGCGATGGTGTGATCGATTTGCACGACAGCACCGCGGATGCGATTGCCTCTGTGGCGGCGTTTTTACGTCTGCATGGTTGGGTCCCCGGGCTGCCGGTTTTTGCGCCGGTGCAGCTGCCTCCCCAGCCCGATGCCTTGGTGAAAGGGGGCATTGACCCCACGCTAGACTGGAACACCTTACGCGATCACGGTGCCACGCTGTTACCCGGCGTGCAAGACACCACGTGGCAACACCATCCCCTGGGAGTTATTGATCTACGGGACGAGCCGCGCGGTACGGTCGAGTACCGCACGGGCACGCCTAACTTCTTTGCCATTACCCACTACAACCGTAGTTATTTTTATGCCACGTCCGTGTTCGAACTGGCGCGAGAACTATCGCGCCAAATGGGACGGCCTGCCCCGTCCTGAATTGGACACGTCTGGGCAGGCCGTGGTGGTCGACAGATGTAACTGAAGGGCAGGACCGACCTTGCTGTTAGTTGAATACGCCGGTAGACAGGTAGCGGTCGCCGCGGTCACACACCACAAATACTAAAGTGGCGTTGGTGACTTCGCGCGCCACACGCAAGGCGGCCACCAATGCGCCCGCCGACGAAATACCGGCAAAAATACCTTCTTCAGCCGCCAGGCGACGGGCCATTTCCTCAGCTTCGGCTTGTCCAATGAGCTCGAAACGATCGACCTCTTCGGGCTTGTAAATGCGCGGCTGATAGGCTTCGGGCCATTTGCGGATACCGGGAATTTGCGCGCCCTCATCCGGCTGTGCTCCAACAATTTGCACATGCGGATTTTGTGATTTCAAATAGCGGCCCACACCCATAATGGTGCCAGTTGTACCCATGGCACTGACGAAATGCGTGATTTGCCCGGACGTTTGTTGCCACAGCTCGGGCCCGGTGGTTTCAAAATGGGCTTGCGGGTTGTCGGCGTTGGCGAATTGATCAAGTACCTTCCCTTTGCCGTCCGCCTGCATCTGTAACGCCAAGTCGCGCGCGTACTCCATGCCCCCTTGGTCGGCCGGGGTCAGAATAAGTTCGGCCCCGTAGGCCGTCATGGCGGCGCGGCGCTCAAGCGACAAGTTGTCGGGCATAATCAGCACCATCTTATAACCACGAATAGCGGCGGCCATGGCCAGCGCTATACCGGTGTTGCCGCTGGTGGCCTCAATCAGTGTGTCGCCCGGCTGGATTTCACCACGTTCTTGCGCACGCGCAATCATGGCTAACGCGGGCCGATCCTTCACCGAGCCGGCCGGATTATTGCCTTCCAGCTTGGCCAGAATCGTGTTGCCGCGCTCGATAGCGAGCTGCCCAGGGATACGTTGCAGCCGCACCAAGGGGGTGCGGCCGATGGTTTCTTCGATTGTCGGATAGGTATTCATAACCGAAATAATACACGCCTTTGGCCTAACGGCGTGCTGCGCGCGCCGCCCGGCCCGTGGGCACAGGTCCGCTGGGCGCCGCCTTGGCATTGGCAGCCGCCACCTTTAAACCGGCACCTTCAAGTGCCGCAGCCTTCTTGGGCCCGATACCCCGTACCCGTTCCGACAAATCGGTCAATGATGAAAAGTTGCCGCCCCGCTCGCGCTCTTCAACGATCAGGGCGGCCGTTTTGGGACCAATGCCCTTGACCTCCTGAAGCTGCTGAACAGTCGCCGAGTTAAGCTCGACTGCGGTGGCAATACGTGGCATCAATGCACTGGCCACCGCCACCGAGCCTGCCACAACCGCGGGTTTGGCGGCCAGGCCGCCAAAAGCCGCGGCACAACTTAGACAAAGTGCGAGGCCCAATGTCGCTCCCGAGCGGCCGGACTGTATCCTCGTTTGCGGTTCAAGCCGTGCGCGCCGCTTGCGCGACCCGGCGGCGGCCATGGTTTGTTGAGAAGCACCCGAGTGATCACCCTCCAGCTGCTGGGATAGTTGCGGCTGCTGCTGTGGCTGGTGCTGGCTGTTAGCCGCACGCCGCTGCCAAGTGCGATCGGGGTGGTGGGCCGGCAGAGGCCGCGCAACGGTTGACTGGGTAAATGGATTCATGGTGGTCTCCTTGGAATAGGCATACGCCCGAAGAAAGAATGCACCACCATGATGCGTGACGCGGCCGGTCTGGAACAGGTCGTCTGAATGCTTTTGCCCACCCGGGCAAGTACGCAGTGCCCTTCCCGTCGCCTAAATGCGGCGACGCGCGATCAACTGGTTGATGTAGTCGCTGACACCCGTTTGCACGTCGCGAAAGGGCTTCGTGTAACCGGCCTGGCGCAACGCCGACAAGTCGGCCTGGGTGTGGCTTTGGTACCGACCCTTCAGATCTTCCGGAAACGCAATGTAGCGAATAATGTCTTGGTCGACCAGATCTTGCAGCGGCAGGACACTTTGCCCGGCGTGCTCACGGAGACAGTTGACGACCGACATGGCGACATCGTTGAACGGCTGTGCACGGCCCGTGCCGCAGTTGAACACGCCGGATACCGACGGATTGTCCAGGAAAAACAAATTGACGT
>JAJUIY010000152.1 GCA_029267415.1 Alcaligenaceae bacterium | reverse complement strand
GCGCTAAACCTGACAGGAATGCCGCGCGGGCATGGTCGCCCGTGAAACGGGCGAGGATACCGCCCCGCGCGTTTACACCTGACTGGATTCAGCCAGCGCATACCCCGAGCGCCTGGCTGATGATCGGCGCTTTTCTTGCCATTCGCTGGGCGTGATGCCCATATTGCGACGGAACATGGCGGCAAACGCACTTTGTGTTTGATAACCCAGGTCAAGCGCCACGTCCATAATTTGACGGCCTTCGGCAAGCCACTCGAGCGCCGCCATCAAGCGAGTTTGTTGACGCCACTGGACAAACGGCATGCCAAACTCTTGCACAAAGAGCCGATGCAGCGTGCGCGGGTCGTATTTGAGCTCGGCGGCCCACTCTTGCAACGTTTTGGTTGCATCAAGGTTTTCGTAAATGTAGTTGCAAATATGCGCTACGCGAGGGTCTTTAGGCATACTTTTGCAGCGGTGCCGTGTGTCGTCTTCCCAGGCGCCCGCTTCGATTAACAGCTCGGCCAGAAAATGCATTTTGCTTTCAGTGTTGTCACTTTGTCCAAAAGCAAAGGACGTTGTACTGAGTGATTCCAGCAGTTCACGCAACAAGGGCGTAAGGCGGTACAAAATATTTTGCTGCTTTAGTACTTGCGCCGCTTGGGCCGGCAATACGATGGTGCGAACGTCTACTTGCTCTGCTTTGCGTATGGTGAATTCGACGTCGGCAAGCAAGCGAAGGACTGTGGTGGGTGGAACAACCCAATGCCCCACGTCGCTATGTACAACAATGAGGCCGTTAGGCGAGTAAACCAGCAGGCTGTCTTGGGCCGATGCGTTGGCTTCTGTCGCGTGCGCCTCGTGTGGCGGTGAAAATTCAATTCCGGACTGGGGGTGTGTTCGCTTGGTATTGTGTGCGATCTCGGATTCTGAAAACGGCTGCCGGGATTTTCCGCGGCCGGTACCACGTGAAGCCGGGTCAAAATGCCCACGACGGGCAGATGCCGGCCGCAAGGACTTGTTATTGACTTGCAACACCATGAGCTCCTCACCTCACTATGTCATGCAGCTTCCCTCTGAGTATTTATTTGAATTGGGGGCTGCGTGGTGACCTACACCCCGGAGAAAATGCATACCGGGGTGTGGACACCGTGATATTGAATACTTCAACTATTCAATGAACGGTCGAAATAATCAAGCATTACAACAATACAAATGACGACAAGGCCTTACCGTTACGCGGCGGCACCCAGATATCGGTTCATGATTTCTGGTTTTTGCAGCAGTTCTTCGCTGGTTCCGCTAAATACCATGTGGCCGGTGTTAAGCAAATAGCAACGGCTGGCCATGGACAATGCTGCCGCCACGTTTTGCTCGACAATAACAATGGTGCGACCTTGTTCGGCCAGTTGCTGGCACACGTTCATGATGTCACGTACGATCAGCGGAGCCAGGCCTTCAAAGGGTTCGTCGAGCAATATAAGACGGGCGTCGCGTATCATGGCGCGCGCAATGGCCACCATTTGCTGTTCACCGCCCGAGAGCTCGCGCCCCTTGTTGGTCCGCCGCTCGTCAAGACGTGGGAACGTCCGGTAGATTTCGGAGTAGTCCAGCGGCTTTTCGGCGGTCATGGCGGCAAGTTGCAGGTTTTCGTGCACGGTAATGCCGCCAATAACGCGTCGCTCTTCGGGAACCAGCTGCAAGCCCAGCCGTGCCGTTTGATGCGTTGGCAACTGATGGATGGGCTGGCCAGCAAAGGTGATGGTTCCCGAGGCGGGCGTAAGCGCACCCGCCAACGTTTTGAGCAGCGTAGACTTGCCCGCTCCGTTACGCCCCAGCAGGGCGACCACCTCGTGCTCTTTGACGTGGAAGTCGACATCAAAAAGGATGTGTGAGTCGCCGTAGTAGGTATTGACGCCTTGAGCTTCTAAAAGATTCATGATTCCTCCATACCGCCCAGATAGGCATCTTGAACAGCTTTGCTGGATTTGATTTCTTCGGGGGTACCTTCAGCCAGGTAGTTACCGTCGTAGAGCACGGTGATTTTGTCGGCCAGTTCAAACATGGCGTCCATATCGTGTTCGACAATAAGCACTGTACGGCCTTTGCGAATCTTCTTGAGCAGAGCCACAGTGTGGACGCGCTCTTCGGGACTCATGCCGGCAAGCGGTTCGTCAAGAAGCAGCACATTGGCCCCTGTTGCCAGAGCAAGGCCAATTTCTACCCGTCGCTTCTCACCGTATGACAGCTCGTGAATGGGCGTGTCAGCGCGGTGGGTAAGCTCGACCAATGCCATGGCAGCTTCGGTTTGCTCGTGGTAGCTCTTGTCAGAGTTAAGGCTGGCCAAGGCATCAAATCGGAACTGCCCGCGTTTCAGACCCAGCACCGACATCAGAATATTTTGACGCACGGTAAGGGCTTCGAAGAGCTCGTTCACCTGGTAGCTTTTGCTCATGCCCATCTGGCAGACTGCGGTAACCCCGATGCCGGTAATGTTTTTACCCCGCAGGAAGACTTCGCCTTTGGTGGGTGGGATTTCGCCGGCCAGCATTTTAAAGAAGGTGGACTTTCCGGCGCCGTTAGGGCCGATAAGACCGCGTAGCTCGCCTTCTTCAATGCTGATCGACACACCCTTGACGGCCTTGAGGCCACCATAGTGCTTGGCAATGTTGTCGGCACGCAGCACAGGCGTTCCGGCGGGAGCCTTTTCAACTTCGCGCATCACCAGGGGCACCGTGGGGATTTCACCGGCACTGCTTAAGCCTGCGCGAGCGGTGACCGTATCGGTGGCGCGATCCATACGTCGTGCCATGCGTTTATTGCGCAGAGCAATAATTTCGCCTACCACGCCGCGATGGAACAGGGTAACCAGCAACACGAACACCACGCCCAGAATCAGACGCCAGTAAGGCCCAATGAAATCGACAAACTGTAGAACTTCGAACAGGTACAACCAGATGGTGGCACCAACCAGCGGCCCCAGCAGCGTACCCGCACCGCCCATCACCGTTTGAATGACGATTTCGGCAGACGTGTGAAGGTTGAAGGCATCAGGCGGCATGTACCCCTGGAACAGACCCAGCAAGCCACCCGCCACGCCACCATAAGCGGCCGCAACCACAAATACAGCAAGCTTATAGCTCCAGATTTTGTGACCCACGGCCATGGCGCGTGCCGGGTTGCCCTTGATGGCGGTCAGGATGACACCAAAGGGCGACAGGGAGATACGCCGTGCGATGACGAAGCCAATAAAAAACAAGATGGCCAGGAAAATGTACATGGGCATACCGGCATCAATGGGCATTCGCCAGAAGCCCAGATTGATTTCCGGCATGGGAATGCCCGGGATACCGTTCTCGCCCCCTGTCCAATCGCGCAAGGGGCCGAACTCAAGGAAGTAAATCATTTCCCCGAAAGCCAACGTGCTCATGGCAAAGTAAATGCCACTACGACGCAAGGTGAGATAGCCAATGCCCAAGCCCAGAATGGCTGCTACTACCGCGCTGAGCGCTAACGCAATCAGCATGTTGGGCACAATACCGGTTGTGAGCAAATAGGCCGTTACAAAACTGCCCGTTCCGAAGAACGCGGCCTGCCCAAACGACAACAACCCGGTATAGCCAAACAGGAGGTCGAAGCCCAAGCCAAATAAACCCCAGATCAGGATGCGCCCCATGAGGTCGGGGCTCATGCCGATAACGGGCGTGACAAATGGCGCAACGACAAGAATTACTGCAACCAGGACCTCAAGGCTGTAGCGCCGGCGGATTGCGCCTGCCCCTGTGCCCAGGCCTGTCGGCTGAGTGCCGAGAGCCTGGCCAGCGTCCATGGAAACTTCCGCCTCAAGCCTGCTACTCATGCTCGACCCTCCACACCCATCAAGCCTTGCGGTTTGAAGATGAGCACAAGTGCCATCGCCGCAAACAGCATGACGTCTGAATAAACCGGATTAAATAACGATGTGATACTTAGAATTTGGCCGGCCAGCAGACCGCCCAGAATGGCCCCCGGGAACGACCCGACACCACCCAGCACCACAACGACAAAGGACTGGATAAGCACCCGGAAACCCATGTCGGGAACAATCGAGACAATAGGGCCGTAAATGATGCCGGCAAACCCGGCGGCCGCGGCACCCAGCCCGAACACCACCAGGAACGCGCGCTGGATGTTAAGACCCAGCAGACGGACCATGAGCTGGTCTTCGATACCCGAGCGGATAATAAGCCCCAGACGTGTGCGGTACAGCAGTATCCAGAAAAGGAACAATGCTGCGGCGGCAATGGCCAGGATTTCAATGCGGTACAGCGGGTAAACAACGAAGCCCATGTCGACCACACCCGTGCCCCATGATGGTACCGGCACGCGCTGACCAACCCCGCCATAAATACCGCGGATAACTTCCACAATGACAATACTGAGCCCGAAGGTAACCAGTATCTGGTCTTCGTGGGGCCTGTTATAGAAACGCTTGATCAGGGTGCGCTCCATAAGCAGGCCAACAATAAGCGCCGCCGCCGCAGCACCCACGATTGCCAGCAAAAACGAGCCGGTAAACGTATAGGTGCTGAAGCCAGCGTACGCGCCCACGACGAACAACGCGCCGTGGGCGAAGTTAATGACACCCAGGGTGCCGTAGATAATAGTGAGTCCGGCAGCGATCAAAGAGAGCAAAACCCCCAACGCCAGACCGTTGAACACTTGCGACATGAATAGGCCCAGACCAGGCATACGTCCTCCTTGAATCGCTGTGAGAAACTAGAACGATGAGTGCCGGACGGCCTATACGGCGGGATCCATGCTGCAACCGGCATAACCTACCGGCGGCAGGGTTTCGACCCCGTCGGCAATTGCCACCACGTCGACCAGATCGTCTTTGTTCTGGATTTCGGACGGCTTCTTGCCGCGCACGATGGCAAACGCTGCTGCACCATCGTGGTCTTCGGCGCGGAAGTAGACCTCGCCACCAGTGGTGTACGGACGCTTGTGGTTAATACTGTCTTCCAGGGCTTCGACCACGGCCGGCGGGTAGAACGTACCAGCGCGTTCGATGGCATCGGCCCACAGCAGCATCGTCATGAAGGCGTTGTGCTCCGGGTCGCGCGGCTTGGCACCGAATTTCTCTTCGTAAGCCTCGACGAAGTTGCGGGCCATTTCGTTTTGCTCGGCCAGCGTCCACCAGAACACCATGGTGCCGTACACGCCTTCCATGATTTCTGGACCCACTTCTTCCAGCATGTAGGCGGGCAGGTAGGGCACGCACATCTTCATGTTCTTGAGAACGCCGAACTCGTACGCCTGCTTGGCCGAGTTGACCGCATCCGCGCCGTAGTCGAGGTTGATCATGATGTCGGCGCCGCTGTTGGCGATGTTCAGCATGTACGAGCTGTAGTCGGTTGCGCCCAGCGGGTGAATTTGCGGGTTGTCGATGGTGGTCCAACCCTGGGCCTCGGTAAATTCACGCATGTGGTCGTGGATGGAGTGGCCGTAGTTGTAGTCGGGCACCAGGTAGATGGCTTTCATGTCTTTGCCGTAGTCGCGAGCAAGAATGGGAGCCAGAGCCTTGGCGGCCGTGTAGGCGTGGTGGCACAGACGGAAGCCGTATCGGCGGCAGTCTTTGCCAGTGGTGTCGCTGGAACCACTAATGACACTGAAGTACAGCGTTTTCGCGCGCTCGCAGGTGTTTTGCAAAGCGATAGCCACCGAGCTGCTGACGCTGCCGGCGATCATCATGGCCTTGTCTTGGCGCAGGAAGCGTGTTGCCGCCTGCACGGCACTATTGGGACGCGTTTCGGCATCACCAATGGCCAGCACCACTTTTTTGCCAAGAATGCCCTGCTTGGTAAGCGGGCTGACCAGCTT
>JAJUIY010000004.1 GCA_029267415.1 Alcaligenaceae bacterium | reverse complement strand
CTCGATCTTCGCCAAGACCTGCGCTGACTTCGAGGCGCAACTAATCGAGATGGACGGCGAGGACGATCACGTTCATCTGTTAGTGGAATATCCTCCGAAGGTGGCCGTTTCCAACCCCGTGAACAGCCTCAAGGGCGTTTCCAGCCGCCTGCTGCGTAAGGAGCGGCCAGACATCCAGAAACGCTGCTGGAAGGGCGCACTCTGGTCGCCATCCTACTTCGCCTCATCCTGTGGTGGTGCGCCGATTGCCATCGTTCGCCAATACATTGAACAGCAACGGACGCCTCACTGAATCACAGGGACGGCTACGCCGTCCGCGCTATCCTTCCCCGCCCTGAACGGCGGGGCTTGCCGCGCACCGGGTCCGTCAAACCAGGGGTTCGGTCCACGCCACCATGGCCAAATACCCGTCACGACAGGGCGGACTTTACCCAGGCGCCTGCGGCGGGCAGCAACCCCCTCTCGACATTCGGCGCGGCGCCGGCATGCACGTTTCAAAATTACGTTTCATAATAGCGATACGCCCCGAACATGAGACAATAGAGTTTATGGATATGACGTCCCGCATGGCATCGCACTTCAACGATGCTATTGATACTTTCAAAGCCAGTTCACGCGAGCTGGCAGCACCGCTGTCCCAGGCGGTCGACCTGCTGTTCAACACGCTGATCAACAATGGCCGTATTCTGGCCTGCGGCAATGGCGGCTCGGCCGCCGACGCCCAGCATTTCATTGCTGAACTAGTTGGCCGCTTTGAACGCGACCGGCTTCCATTGGCCGGCATCGCACTCAACACGGATACGTCCATTCTTACGGCTGTCGGCAATGACTACGGCTTTGACACCGTTTTCAAACGGCAAGTGGAAGCATTGGGTCAACCCGGGGACGTCCTGGTCGCCATCTCCACCAGCGGCAACTCGCACAACGTTGTGCATGCTATCGAGGCCGCCCACGACCGCGAAATGTCCATTGTTGCACTGACTGGCAAGGGTGGCGGGCTGATCACCGATTTGCTTCTCGACACTGATGTCCACTTATGCGTCCCGCACGACCGCACCATGCGTATACAAGAAGTCCATATCTTGTTGCTGCATGCACTGTGTGACGGGATCGACGCTCTTCTTCTGGGAGATCCGCTGTAATGAAGACACCATTTCGTTCAACACGCCGGGTACTGCTGGGTTCCGCGGTGCTGTGTGCCTCAATTTTGTCCGGTTGCGGCGCCCTTGTGGTAGGCGGCACGGCGGCTACCACGGCCATCGTGGCCACCGACCGCCGTACCGTGGGCGAACAGGTCGAAGATCAGGCAATCGAAATGAAAGTGGCGGCCGAAATGCGGCGCCTGTTCGAAGGCACGGCACGCGTCAATGCCGCCTCGTATGCCGGCCTGGTACTGCTGACAGGCGACGTCCCCACGGAACAAGCCAAACAGCAAGCCGGTGAGGCGGCTGAAAAGGTCGAAAAAGTACAGCGCGTGGTGAACGAACTGCGGGTAGGCGAAGTCACCCCGATCAGTGTCAGAAGCAACGATACTTGGCTTACATCAAAGGTCAAGACGGCACTGATCAACACACGCGAAGTGCCTAGTCGTACAATTAACGTAACCACTGAACGAGGCGTCGTCTACTTACTGGGCAAAGTAACCAACGACGAAGGGCAGCGTGCGGCGATTGCCGCCTCCGGTGTCCGGGGCGTCAATAAAGTCGTCAAGCTTTTCCATATTGTGTCGCCGGAAAGCCTCATTGACCCTCTGGACAATAGCGCTCAGCCCCAACAGTCCGCTCCGGCGTCCACCCCGGCTGAAACAGCCCCCGAATCTGAAGTTCAGGCCTTGCCCGTGCAATAAACACACGGCGCATTGGCCGTTACCCCGGCCCGGGCAGCTTGGCTGCCGGGCGTATTACTCTGCGTGACAACCATGAAACGTTTATGTCTTCTTTTTTCTGCACTGCTTACCGCACTGGTGCTGGCCGCATGCTCGGCCGACTCGGGCAACAAAATGCCGGATGTCACCTTCACCACGCTCGACGGACAACAAATCACCACCAATGACCTTCGCGGCAAGGTTGTGATGGTCAAGTTTTGGGCAACCGATTGCACCACCTGCGTTGCACAAATGCCCGACACCATCAACTATTATAAACAGTTCTCTCCCAAGGGCTTTGAAACCATTGCCGTCGCCATGAAGCACGACCCAGAATCGTACGTGCGTAACTTTACCGAATCACGCCAGCTGCCATTTCACGTCAGCATGGATACGGACGGCAGCCTGGCCAAGGCCTTCAACGACGTCAAAATGACGCCCACCACGTTCCTGGTCGACAAGCAAGGGCATATTATCAAGCGTTATCTGGGCAACTACGACAAGGAAACCTTCATCGCCACGGTCAACCAGGCCCTGGCCGGTTAAGTCTGCAAACAACAATAGTCATGAGCACAGCCAACCCCACATCTTCACACTCTTCCACGGTCAAAGCCGAAGTATTATCTGAAGCACTCCCGTACATTCGCCGCTTTCACGGTAAAACCGTTGTGGTCAAATACGGCGGCAACGCCATGACCGACGAAGCACTACAGCGCAGCTTCGCCCACGACGTCGTCTTGCTCAAGCTGGTGGGTCTAAAGCCTGTCATCGTGCACGGCGGCGGGCCACAAATCAACCAGGCCCTCAAGCGTATTGGCAAAGAAGGGGCGTTTGTACAGGGTATGCGCATTACCGACGCCGAAACTATGGAAGTGGTCGAATGGGTGCTGGGCGGCCAGGTTCAACAAGATATCGTCATGATGATCAACGAGGCCGGTGGCAAGGCGGTGGGCCTTACGGGCAAAGATGGCTGCCTTATCCAGGCAACCAAGAAACTGGTCGAAGACGCTGAGCGCCCCGGCGAATGGCTCGATATCGGTTTCGTGGGCGATATTACTCGCATCGAACCCGCCGTGGTCCGGGCCCTTCAAGACGACCAGTTCATTCCGGTCATTTCTTCGATCGGCTACGGTGAAGACGGCACAGCCTATAACATCAATGCCGACTTGGTGGCCGGCAAGATGGCCGAGGTACTGGGTGCCGAAAAACTGATCATGATGACGAACACACCGGGCGTTTTGGACAAGGGCGGCGAGCTGCTGCGCAGCCTGTCGGCACGCACCATCGATACGCTCTTTGCCGACGGAACAATCTCCGGTGGCATGCTCCCAAAAATTGCCTCGGCGGTTGACGCCGCCCGATACGGGGTCAATTCCGTACACATCATTGATGGTCGGGTTCCCCACAGCCTGCTCCTGGAAATCCTGACGGATGAAGGCGTGGGCACCATGATTACGCACTAAGTCGTGACGCCGCTGCGTCGCACGCGCCCGCTGCATCGGCCCCGCTATCGCGCGGGCATACACGCACCCAAAGTGTGGCTGTTTGACCTCGACAACACCTTGCATGATTCGTCGCGGGCCATATTTCAGCACATTGACACGGCCATGCAGCAGGCGGTAGCGCGCATGGCGGGTTGCGACCTGGAAACGGCCGACAAACTGCGCATTGCATACTGGAAACGCTACGGGGCCACCGTTATCGGCATGGTACGCCATCACAACGCTGATCCCCACGAGTTTTTACGTTTGAGCCACGACTTTGACGCTCGGCCGCTAGTACACGCCGAAACCGGGCTGTCGCAAAAGCTTGCGCAGTTTCCCGGCCGAAAAATACTACTGACGAACGCGCCTGAAGGCTATGCGCGCGTGGTGCTGGACACCCTTGGGCTACTGCCCCAATTTGAAGCATTATGGGCAATTGACCACATGAACCTGCAGGGCCGTATCCGGCCCAAGCCGTCGCTCGCGATGATGAAGCAGGTGCTGGCGCGCCTTGATGTGCCCGCGCGCGACGTCGTCTTGGTGGAAGATACTTTACGCAACTTGCAGGCCGCTCACCAACTGGGCATGCGTACCATCCATATTTTCCACCCGGGCACACCGTTTTCGTCGCACTACCGAGGGCGCGCACCGTACGTGGATATCCGTGTCAATTCGTTGGGGCAGCTGTTGCAGGTACCGGCCGCGTGGCGCATACTGGGCAACCAGGATCACGCCTGAAACGAATGGTGCTCCATTCCATCGTAAGCGCATCCAGACAAAGCAGACGGCCCACCAGGGGCTTACCCATGCCCGTCAGTACTTTGATGGCCTCGGCGGCCTGGGTACTGCCCACAATACCTACCAGAGGGCCCAGTACCCCCGTTGTGGCACAGCGTAGCTCCTGGACGTCATCGGCCTCGGGAAACAGACAGTGGTAACACGGCGCGTCGGCGTCGCGCATATCAAACACACTGATTTGCCCTGAAAACCGGATGGCCGCCCCCGACACCAATGGCTTCCCATGCTGCACGCACGCCCGGTTAACCGCATGTCGCGTCGCGAAATTATCGCAGCAGTCCAGCACCACATCGGCCTGGCGCACCTGTTGCGACAGTGCCTCGCCGTCAAGGCGCTGCACCAAAGGCTCGATACGGATATGCGGGTTGATGGCTTCCAGTGTCTGCTGGCCCGACGTGGCCTTGGGCTGGTCGACACGCGCGGTGGTATGCAGAATTTGACGCTGCAGGTTGGACACGTCGACCACGTCGTCGTCAGCAAGCACGATATGACCCACCCCGGCCGAGGCCAGGTACAGCGCCGCAGGGGAACCCAGGCCGCCGGCGCCGACAATCAGTACCCGGCTGCCCAAAAGCTTTTCTTGTCCTTCGATGCCAAACTCGTCCAGCAAAATATGCCGGGCGTAGCGCATCAGCTGTTCATCATTCATTACCGATTCGCTGCAAACCTTCGGGTGTAACACGGTAGCGTTCGACCGCATCGTCCGTGGTAGGTGCCCGGTTCTCGGGTGCAGGGCTAGTCAGTGGACTTTTTTTTTCTGCCGTGTCGGTGTGGACGACCTGCTTGGGATCATTTCGCTTCACGGGCCGCCCTTCCAGGTGATTGATAGCCTGCTGAAGCTGGAAATCATCATCACCACCGAACTCGAACATGGCCGGCTGCGTTTCAGGGTCGGGCTCCGGGTCGATCACTTCGTCATCGGGCGACACCACTTCAGGGACTGCGCCGTTCAGAAGATGCCGCTGCAAATCGCCCTCGCGAGGCAGACGGAACAGGTTGCCCTGAGGGGTATCGTCAACAATGATGTCGGGTTCGACACCGGTTACCTGAATAGACCGTCCCTTGGGCGTATAGTACAACGCGGTTGTGAGCTTGATGCCGGTGTCTTCGCCGAGCGGAAGCACACTTTGAACCGAGCCCTTGCCGAAGGTGCGGTTGCCAATTACGGTGGCACGTCCGTAATCTTGCAAGGCGCCCGCGACGATTTCAGAGGCTGATGCCGACCCCACGTTTACCAACACCACCATAGGTACTGTTTCGGCCCAGCTGGCCACCGTGCCGGCAGGGCTATTGTTGCCGGACAAGGGCCGCTGCAAGTGTTGCTGTGCTGCACTGCTGCGCCGCGCGAAGTATTCGCGGTTTGCTGAAGGGATGCGACCTTTGGTGGACACCACCAAACCACCCCCTTCCATGAACATGGACGACACGCCGATGGCGCTGTCGAGCAGCCCGCCGGGGTCGTTTCGCAAGTCCAGAACCAGCGCACGGGCACCCTGCCTGGCCAAATCGGCAACATGCCGCGCCAGGTCGGCTTCGGTTCGTTCTTGAAATTGGGCGATGCGAATATAGGCGATGTCGTTTTCGAGCATTTTGGCCCGCACACTGCGTACCTGGATGTGATCGCGAACAATGGGGATCACAAGCGGTTTGTCGCGACCCTGACGCTGGATGGTGAGCACAATAGAGGTTTTGGGCTCGCCACGCATGCGCTTGACGGCTTCACTGAGCGACATGCCCTTGGTGGGTTCGCCGTCGATGTGGGTGATGAGGTCGCCAGACATGATGCCGGCACGAGCCGCCGGAGTGTCTTCGATGGGCGCAATTACCTTGGGCATGCCATCTTCGCTACCGATTTCAATACCCAAACCGCCAAAGCCCCCTTGCGTGATGCTTTCCATTTCCTTGAATGCTTCGGCATCAAGGTAGGCAGAGTGAGGGTCGAGCTCGCTGAACAGGCCGCGAATGGCGTCCTGAATCAATTGCTCGTCGGAAACGGGCTCTACGTAGCTGCTTTTGATAGCGGAAAACACATTGGCAAACTGCTGCAAGTCGCGCAAGGGCAAGGGCTCGCCACGCTGGGCCACGGCTGTGATGCCCAAGCTGACAAGCAAACCGCCCAAGGCGCCCAGTAGTACCAAACTTAAACCGCCGAACCTACGAGTGCTCATGCACATTCCTGGAGTTGTTTGTAGTGACCGGTTGACGCAACACGTGCCGGTGTGTCAGGCAAATAGTAACGAAATTACGGCCGCAACCAAAGTAGTGGGTTTACCGGCTTACCCTGATAGCGGATCTCGAAATAGAGACCGGGCTCGACCTGGCCACCCGTGGCCCCCACGGCGGCCAGAACATCACCTGCTCCGACCGGATCGCCAACCTCTTTCAGCAGACTCTGATTGTACGCGTAGACACTCATGTATTGGTTGCCATGGTCGACGATCATGATATTACCAAAGCCTCCCAACCAACCGGCATACGCGACACGACCGGATGCAATGGCCCGGACATGCGCGCCCGCGGGCGCGCGGATGACGACGCCGCGCCAGATGCCACCGTCGGGGCGTTCGGCCCCGAAACGGCCCAGCACCTCGCCGTCAAGCGGACGGGGCAATCCTTTGCTGAGCCCCGTCATGGCTCCCGGCTGGCCCGCACCGGGCACTTCACCACGCAATGTTCGGGCTTCTTTACGACGCGCCTCGGCCGCGCGATCGGCCTCTTGGGCTTCGGCACGGGCGCGCTCAACCTGCATACGCGCTTGAGCGGCTTCACGCTCCAGGCGCTCACGTTCAGCCTGTTCGCGGGCTTCACGTGCTGCTTGTTCGGCAGCGCGTGCGCGTTCTTGCTCTTGCTCAAGGGCTTTTTGCCGGGCCAACGCCGCTTCGCGTGCCTGCTCGGCCTGACGACGTGCCTCCGCTAACCGTTCCTCTTCTGCCTTTCGGGCCAGCTCGGCCTGCCGCGCAATTTCGGCCTCGATATCGCGGATCAGGTTGCCCAGGCGGGTTTCGTCGGCAGCCAGTTGCTTGGCATGGCCCCGCTGCTCGTTCAGGGCCGTCTCGATGCGCTGCAATACGATCTGACGTTCCTGTTTTTGTTTTTGCAGGGCGTCGCGACGTTGCACGGTCTGACGTTCTAATTCAGCAATTTCCTCGCTCTTTTCGCGGGTACGCTGCTGCAAGTGCTCAAGATGTTGAACGGCTTCATTGACGTCACGCACGGCCTGCGCCTGGGCCTCGGCCACATACCCTAAATAGCGAAGATCACGGCCAATGGTATGTGGATCGTCACCCGAAAGAAGCGCCATCCACGGCGAAAGACCACTGGTGTACTGTGCGCGCAGCTGATTGCCCAGCTCGCGTCGGCGTTCGGCAAGGTTTTGTTGCCCGCGCTGTGTTTGGGCCTGCAATTCGGCCAGTTCGTTCTCGAGCTGCGTTGCTTGATCGTTCAAGCGTGCCAGCTCGCGGCTAATGTCCGAGATGGCAGATTCGGATTCGCGCAGCGCCGTATCGGCGGCCTTGCGCGACGCCTCTTGTTGCTCGATTTGATCTTGAAGAATTTTGATGCGGGCGCGCAGCTCGGCTTGCTGTTGGCGCGCCTGATCCTGGCGCGCGGCCAAGTGGGCGTCGGGCGCAGCGAAAAGCTGGCCTGCGCACACCAGAAGAGCACCGGCCAGCGCGCCGCGCTTCATCCCTGCTTGGCCTTGCCCTGAGCGATCACAGCCGCCGTGGCCGCTTCAATTTCGGCGGGATCGGCCAGGTAGTAATGCTTGATGGGCTTCAGATTTTCGTCGAGCTCGTAAACCAGCGGCTGCCCGGTGGGAATATTCACCTTGGCGATATCCTCGTCGGAAATCTCGTCGATGATCTTGATAAGCGCACGCAAGCTGTTGCCGTGCGCCGCGATCAACACACGACGACCCGAGCGAACCGCAGGCGCAATGGATTCTTTCCAGAACGGCAATACGCGCGCAACGGTGTCTTTAAGGCACTCGGTGGACGGCAGGCTATCCGGATCCAGTCGCGCGTAGCGGCTGTCAAAGCGCGGATGGCGTGGATCGTCCAGCGCGATCGGGTCGGGTGCGATGTCGTACGCACGACGCCAGATAAGCACTTGCTCATCGCCATATTGGGCGGCCGTTTCGGCTTTGTTCAGGCCTTGCAGGGCGCCGTAATGGCGCTCGTTGAGCCGCCAGCTATAGCCTAGCGGTGTATGCATGGCATCCATGGTATCCAGCGCAATCCAAAGAGTGCGAATGGCGCGCTTCAGTACTGAACTGAACGCCAGGTCGAATTGATACCCTTTTTCTTTCAGCAATTCGCCGGCACGCCGAGCCTGCTCGCGTCCGGTTTCGGTCAGGTCGACATCTGCCCACCCAGTGAAACGGTTTTCCAGGTTCCACTGGCTTTCGCCGTGGCGCATCAGAACAAGTTTATACATGATAAAAATCGCCTAAAAGTTGAAAACTGCAGTCCATTTTATAATTGTATGATTCAGACCTTCTTTAAAGGGATATTCGGGAACCATCGTGGACTTTCTACTTCAGCAGAACAATATTCTCCTTGTGATCATCGCCGTGGTATCGGGGGCGATGCTGATCATGCACTCGGTGCGTCGTGGCAAGGGCGGCGCCCAGCTTAGCGTCCAGGACGCCATCCAGCTTGCCAACCGTCAGCATGGCATTTTCGTCGATATCCGCAGCGCTGACCAGTTCAAGACCGGCTCGGTCCCACAGGCACGGAACATCCCCGGTGACGAGCTCGAGGCCAAGGCTGACTCGCTACCCAAAAGCAAACCTATTATCCTCGTTTGCGACAACGGAACACGTACGGGCCCCGCCGCCGGTACGCTGCGCAAGCTGGGTTTCGAACAAGTCTTCAGCATGCAGGGCGGCTTGCGCAGCTGGACACAGGAAGGTCTGCCGCTGTCCAAAAAGGGCTAATTTGGCGCCCACTGCATTTGACAGACCAACAGGAAGGAATTTATGGCTAAAGTAACCATGTACACCACCGCGGTATGCCCGTTTTGCGTACGCGCCGAAATGTTGCTCAAACAACGGGGGGTCAATGAAATCAACAAAATCCGCATCGACCTGGATGCCCAGGAGCGCGCTGCTATGATGGAGCGCACCGGTCGACGTACCGTGCCGCAAATCTATATTGGTGACACCCACGTCGGGGGTTACGACGAGCTCGCCGCGCTCGACCGCGAAGGCAAGCTTATTCCCCTGCTCGAAGGGGAACCCTCTTAATTACGTTTTATACAACAGGAAACCCAATGGCCGAGAACCAAGCCAACAGCCAAGCCGGCAATCAGGATCAAAGCAACAGCCCCAGCTTCAGCCTTCAGCGTACCTACGTGAAAGACCTGTCGCTCGAAATGCCCAACGCCCCGGAAATTTTGCTCGAGCAAGAAACGCCCAAAGTCGAGGTCTCCCTCAACGTAGGCGCCAAGCGTCTGGCAGAAACGGTGTTTGAAGCTACCGTAACCACTACGGTTACCACCCGCATCAACGACAAGGTTCTGTATCTGGTCGAGGCCACCCAGGCCGGCATTTTTGAAGCGGCCAACATCCCCGACGAGCAGCTTGACCCGCTGATCGGCATTGTTTGCCCGACCATGCTGTACCCCTATCTGCGCGCCAACGTTGCCGACGCCATTACGCGTACATCGCTGCCTGCTCTGCACCTTGCCGAAGTCAACTTCCAGGCACTGTACGAACAGCGTCGCGCTGAAGCCGCACAGCAGCAGGGCGAACAAGGTCAGCAAGAAGAATCTGACCTCATCCTGCCGCCTGGCGTTAACCGCTAAGCCTCACCGGAGCCCTCATGAGCGCGCCGCAACCGGACTTGCACGTTGCCGTGCTGGGTGCGGGAAGCTGGGGCACGGCGCTGGCCGTGCTGGCCAGCCGCCAGCACGACACGCTGTTGTGGGCGCGCAATCCTGACACAGCCGATGCCATCAACACGCTTCACGAAAACAAGCCTTACCTGGCTGGCATCAGCTTGCCCCCGGCGTTGCGGGCCACCGCGCACTTCGACCAGGCCTTGCGCCATGTGCAAACGCCGTCGGTCACTTCGGGGTTGATTATTCTGGGCGTACCGGTGTCGGCCCTGGAAGAAACGTGTCGCCGGCTGTCTGAACGCTTACCGTGCGATGACACGGTTTCACGCCTCAGCGTAGTGTGGACATGCAAAGGCCTGCATCCACAAACCAGTCAACTTGCCCACCAAACGGTGCAATCTCAACTGGACGCGCATGCCAGACACGGGCTGGGCCTGGGTGTGCTATCCGGGCCATCATTTGCACATGAAGTGGCCCAGGGCCTTCCCGTTGCGCTCACCATTGCCACGCATAACCTCGCCACCATCGATCGCACCACCCGTGCCCTGCACGGCGAAGCCGCACGCATTTATTCCAGCGATGACATTATCGGGGTCGAAATTGGCGGCGCACTTAAAAACATTATGGCGATTGCGTGCGGCATTTCCGACGGTCTTAAACTGGGCAACAATGCACGCGCCGCCCTTATTACCCGCGGGCTGGCCGAAATCCAGCGTCTTGGGCTGGCTCTGGGCGGACGCGCCGATACCTTTGCCGGGTTAACTGGCCTGGGTGATCTGGTGCTTACCGCCACCGGCGATTTATCCCGTAACCGGCAAGTGGGCCTGGCCATAGGGCAAGGCCGGAAACTTGATGACATTTTGGCCAATGGCATGACGGCGGAGGGCGTTCGTTGTGTACGGGCTGCGCTAGAACTCGGCCAGCGTCTGGGTGTAGATCTGCCCATTACCGACGCTGTCTACCAGGTGTTGTTCAATGGGTTGGCCCCCCATGAGGCCGTCGCCCGCCTACTGGCCCGCGATGCCAAACCGGAAACCAGCACCGCTTTCTTGCCGCAGGCATAGCCGCTACGCACATCCAGAGGCCAGGTCTGCCGTCATTTACATAGCGCCACACCACCGGCCATGGTTACTGGCCACCGGCATAACCGCACTGGCGCCAGGCCTCAAATACCGTCACCGCCACCGCGTTGGAAAGATTTAAACTGCGCTGCCCGGGCCGCATAGGCAAGCGCAAGCGGTTTTCGGGGGCAAAGTGTGCCAACTGCGCCGAACTCAACCCGGCGGTTTCACACCCAAACACAAAAACATCACCCGCCTGAAATGGAACGTGGCTAAACAAACGCGACGTTTTCGTGGACATGGCAAAACAACGGTCCGGGGTGGCGCCGGTTGCGGCCAGTGCCTGCTCCAGATTTTCATGCACCTGCATCCGCGCCCATTCATGGTAGTCTAGCCCCGCTCGACGCAGCTTGGCGTCGTCCAGCCTGAAGCCCAGCGGTTTTACAAGATGAAGCTGCGCGCCGGTGTTGGCAGCAAGACGAATAACATTGCCGGTATTGGGTGGTATTTCGGGCGATACCAAAATGATGTGAAACATAGAGCGGGGAAATCAGACAAGGGTCAGCCATGGCGGCGCTGGGTGCGGGCCAGCACAAGCCCGTGCACCGAGGCCGCGCCGCCACGTTTTAACATTCGTGCAATGCTGTGCATAGTACTACCTGTGGTCAGCACATCGTCAACGATCGCAATGTGCGCCCCCTGCACGTTGCCCGCAAGGTGGTACAAGCGCGCGGTGGCCATCAACCGGGCCTCGCGCCCCAACGTGGCCTGCTTGACGCCGTCGGTAACCCGCCGCACCAACGACGGACGGTAAGCCATCTTCAGACGACGCGCCAGCAAACGCGCCACGTCGGCCGCGGGGTTGAACCCACGTTGGCGGATTGAGCGCGCGCTGGCGGGCACCGGCACCAGCCACAAATTTACCGGTAAATCCGGCCAGGCCGAAGCGATCGCATTGGCCAGCAAGTTGGTCAGCAAGGGGACGTCGGTGAAGCGGCGCTGCGCCTTGAGCCGATGTATAAGCAAGCTGGCAGGGGCATCGTAGTCAAACGCGGCAATCACGCGATCGAACGAGCCAAGCGTGACGAGGCAGTCCGGGCATGTCTCTTGCGGGTGCAGTACCAACGCGCAGCGTGCGCAGCGCACCCCGTTTCCCTGCTTGCCCTGCACCATGTCGTGACATAGGCGGCACAGCCCCGCTCCGCGTGTGGTCATTCCACACAACGCGCAGGGCATGGGCAGTAGGCCTCGCCATGGCGTCGGGGGCGGCACGCCGACTGGCCCTTCTACGCGCCGCATCCGCCAACGCTTTAATTCGCACAACGTCCGCAGATGGGCCATAATGGAATCCTTGCAGTTAAATCTGCATCTCATCACAGCACGCGCTATTGCGCCACAGCCACCCAGACGTTTATGTCCCAGCTTGCCCCGCTACGCCTTAATCCAGACCACGTCATGCAGCAATTTGCACGGCGCAACCCCCTGGACCCGGCACAGTTCTTATATGGCGAAATTGCCCAGCGTATGTTGCAACGGCTCAGCTACATCCGCATTCAGCCAGGCGCCATTCTGGATGCGGGCTGCGGCAACGCCCACGCACTGGAGCCGCTTCGCGCCCAATATCCAGACCTGGACTACATCGGGCTCGACTTCTGCGCTCCCCTGCTGGAAACCGCCCGCCAACGGTATGCGGCCCGGCCGGGCCTATGGCAGCGTCTGCGCAACAAGCCCACTCCGCCGGTCAACTTTGTGCTGGCCGACATGGCCACCACGGGCCTGGATGCCGAAAGTATTGACTTGGTGTGGTCAAACATGGCGCTGCACTGGCACCCGGAACCCCACCGCGTCATTGCGGAGTGGCGCCGCCTGCTTCGCCCCGGTATGCTGGCCATGTTTTCAAGCCTTGGGCCCGGTTCGCTGGCCGAACTGCGCCAGGCCATTCGCGACGCCCAGTTGGACACCGACATTCCGCAGTTTGTGGATATGCACGATTACGGCGACTTGCTGCTTGAACATGGCTTCCAGGATCCCGTAATGGATCAGGAAGTCATTACTCTTACCTATCGGTCGGCTGAAAAATTACTACAAGACATACGCCTGCTGGGTGGCAACCCCAGCATGGATCGGCGTACCGGGTTGCCTGGGCGTGCTTGGCGGCAACGTCTGCTGGACAGCCTTGAACGGCAGCGTCATATGGACGGCACCATACACCTTACAGTTGAAGTGGCGTACGGCCATGCCTGGCGCGCGGCAGCACACCGCACGGCATCCGGTGAAACAAAAATTTCGATCAGCAGTATTGGCCGAGCCAACCGCGGCGGCACACCCCCGTCGTCATCGGGCACCGCGGGCTCTAATTAGCGTGGCGTATGTATAGTACCGGCCACGGTATGCGCCGGTTTAGCGCTGGTTACGGCGTCGGGCCGAGGCATCAATACCCAACTGTTTAAGTTTTCGGTACAGATGCGTGCGTTCCAGCCCGGTACGTTCCGAAACGCGTGTCATGCTGTAGTTTTCGCGCGCCAGGTGATATTCAAAATACACCCGTTCGAATTCGTCGCGTGCTTCACGCAAAGGCTGGTCAAGGGATATACCGCCCACCATGGAGCCGTCGTTCTCGGCAGCCGGCGCATTGGTATCCGCCTTGGGTGCCGGTGCGGACGGCGCTGCCGCCGGCGCCGGGCGCGGTGTCTCGTGGCTGGGGGTGGTAACCAGAGGCTCGCCACGGGCAGCGGCAAGCATGGCGGGCGACACCACTGGTCGTGCCAAGCCTGACTCGACCGCTTTAAGCAGCTTTTGCAATGTGATTGGTTTTTCCAGGAAATCGACGGCGCCAATGCGTGTGGCTTCCACGGCGGTGTCGACCGTGGCATGCCCGCTCATCATGATGACCGGCATATCCAGCAACCCCTGCGAGCTCCATTCTTTCAGCAAACTGACCCCGTCGGTGTCGGGCATCCAGATATCCAGCAACACCAGATCGGGCCGCGAGCGCAACCGGGCAGCGCGCGCTTGCGCAGCGTTTTCTGCGAGTTCTATCGTATGCCCTTCGTCATACAGGATTTCCGATAAAAGTTCGCGAATACCAATTTCATCATCGACAACCAGAATTCTGGCCATATAGCCTCACTTATAGTTCTTGCCTGTTACCGCTTGCCGGCACGGCATCGGTGTTGCTGGTGGCGGGTTCAAGCCGGGTAAGGAGAATTGAAACCCGTGCGCCGCCATCGCGGCGATTTGCCACATCGATGCGCCCGTCGTGTTCTTCAACAATTTTTTGACTATAGCAAGCCCAAGCCCCGTTCCGGTCGACTTGGTCGTGACATAGGGCTCGAAAACCCGGGTCAGTACCTGTGGCGCAAACCCCGACCCATTATCCGATACTGTCAGGCGTGCGGCAAGCTGGTTGCCGTCGCCATTGCCCCCGGACGACGTCAAGGTAGTGGTGACCCACACTTGTGCTCCGTCGTCAGGGTTTTCCCGCTCGGCGGCGTCGCACGCGTTAACGAGCAAATTATGAATCACCTGGCGCAACTGCGTGGGATCCCCCTGCACCCATGGAATAGATTCGTCCAATGACACATGAAGGTGCACAGCATGCTCGCGACTATGCACCATGCCATCCACCGGATCCCAGCCGTACAACAAGAGCACATCGGACACCAGCTCATTGATATTGACACGCTGCATTTGTGCTGGCGGTGTACGGGCGTACTCGCGGAAATCGTCCACCATCTGCTTGAGGGACGCCACCTGGTTCACGATGGTGGTGGTCGCACGTTCGAGCATAGCCGCATCCTTCTCATCCAACCGCGGCGCCAGCTTCATGGACAGCCGTTCAGCGGACAGTTGAATTGGTGTGAGCGGGTTCTTGATCTCGTGGGCAAGCCGACGTGCCACTTCACCCCAGGCCACGGCGCGGTTGGCAGAAATCACTTCACTGATGTCGTCAAACACGACCAGATAACCGTTGCCCCGCCCGTCCACCTGCAAATGCGTACCGCGTGCCAGCAAGGTTACGATATGGCGTTTGGATTCATTATCGGAAGCCGGCTCGCGTTCGAGCTCAAACTGCTGCTGCCAGTATGGCCGCTCAGAGCCCACGGCCATGTGCTCGGCAAACGATTCACGAATCCGTTGGGCAAGGGCCACCGCCCCCTCGACGGTTTCAAGGGGACGCCCTTTTACCATACGCAAATCGACATTCAGAATCGACTGCGCCCCTTGGTTGAACATGGTTACCCGAAAGCTTTCATCAAACACCAGCACGCCCGACGAAAGATGGCTGAGCACCGATTCCAGATAAATATTGGAACGCTCCAGTTCGTGCCGGTTGGACTCGACCATGCGGCGCGCTTCGTCCAGCTGGCGGGTCATGGCATTGAAAGAGCGTGTCAGCTGCCCGATTTCATCTTTCACGGGAGGTTCCGGCAAGGGCCGGTAATCACCAACCCCCACCGCCTGCGTACCGGCAGCCAGCGCGAGTAGTGGGCGCACCAACCGGCGTGAGACGGCCAGCGCCACCACCACGGCCGCAAAAACCGCAAGAATCAACGCCAGCGTCAGCGTAATGCCATACAGTTTGCGCAGGCCCAGCCGCGAGAGCGCCAGCTCTTGATAGTCGCGAAAGCCTTGCTGCACCTGGTTGGCGTTGTGCGCGATCGAATCGGGCACGGGCTGGATCACCTGCAGCCAGCGCGCATCAGACGATTTACCAAGCATGGCAGCCAGCGGGTCGGCGGGATTGATCGGCAACACCACCCGCAAGAAAAGCCCGCGGCCCGGGGATGCACCATCCTGAAAGTCGTCGGCTTCGGCCGCACTATAGGCGCTGGCCACACGCAGTTGGTTCATGACGTTCGGCGGCGGCAAGTCGGGCAGCAAACCGCCAAATTCCGAGGATGAAAACGCCACCAATCGTCCGTTGGAGGTAAACACCATGGCCTCGGCCACGTCCTTGGCCTCGCGCAGTCGAGTCAGCTGGTAGGGCATTTCGGTTTCGCTGCTGCGCTCAAGCTGCATGCTCATGTCGCGCGCCCTGACCGTCAGTTCACTTAATTGCGAATCCAGCGCAGCCCGGCCCAGATTCAGCCCGGCCTCAAGGGCACTATCGACCCGAACGTTAAACCACGACTCGATCGAGCGCGACATGAACTCGACCGACAGCACATAGATAAGTGCGCCCGGCAGGATACCGATCAATGTGAAAAAAACAGCGAACCGCGCGGTCAGACGCGCGCCAAATTGACGGCGCCGGACCTGGCGTGCCAAACGGCCAAACAAGGCGCCGACCCATACGATCAGGGCAACGGCCAGAATCCCGTTGAGCACCAGCAACAGATCGTAGTAATGCGCGTAACGCGATGCGTTGCCGGTAGACCAAACCAGCAGGCCGAGTAACGCCACAGCACTGACGGCGGCAACCGCCAGCGCAAAACGAGAAGCCCAGCGTATCAGGGCCTGGGCTCGCCGACCGAGATCGAAAAAGAGAAATCTTTCCATGGTGTCGCTAAGGACCAAGCACTGCTGTTTAGGGCATCAACCTGAAACGGCCGCGCCAGCAAGGACGTGTCCAGGCGCAGCCGCAACCGGCCATAATAGGTGTCGTCATAAGTGAAATCACGCAGATCGGCCACATCCCAGCCCCGAATTTTGGTGACCCGGGCCAAGGCATCGTCCAATGACGCCTCGGGCAGGGACAACTCCCCCGTACCCACGCGCCACTGACGTGTCAGGGCGTTGTACACAATGCGCCAGGTAAGTTGTTCTTTCGTCACGGTTTTATCAAACCACCACCAGCGCTTGGACACAATTTCGAGGTCAGCCGTGAAATAAAGCGGCACACCGCGCTGCACCACATTACGCAAGTCGCCATCGAGCTGAAGCTGCACATCGGCGTCGATGTACAGCCGGCCGTCGCGGGCCACAGGATCGACCCGCAGCACCTGCGCTTCATTATCGGCCAGGCTGCCGGGAGCGCTGACTGCCATCGAAACACACAGGACGAGGAAAAACAGAATTCGGAGCATTGCCGCCTGTCCAGATTGCTTGCTGTCCATCAAGAAGGTTCAGGACCGGGGTTAGCCTTGGCGAACAGCGCATAAAAGAAGCCGTCGCCGACCGGACCGTCTGCATGGGGCAAGGGTAACACTTGGCCAGGAGCAGGCAAGCGCACGGCGTCACCGTGACGCTTCGCGAACGCGGCCGCCTGTTGCTCACCTTCTTGTGGAAATATCGAACACGTCACATACAGGAAATGGCCACCCGGTCGTAATGTACCCCACAGTGCGTCGACGATGCGGCGTTGCAACGCCGCCGTTTGCAATACATCGGACTTGCGGCGGAGCCAGCGGATATCGGGATTGCGACGTACAACGCCCGATGCAGTACATGGCACATCGGCCAAAATGGCATCGAAGGGCTCGCCATCCCACCATTGTTCGGGCTTTGCAGCATCTGCACACAAGAGCTCGACCGTCGAGCCACTCAAGCCCAGCCGGTCAAGGTTTTCTTGCACCCGCTGCAGGCGCGAGGCATCCGCATCAAGCGCAAGCAACCGGAGGTTAGCCTGCTCAAGCAGATGGGCCGTTTTGCCTCCCGGCGCCGCGCATGCGTCCAGCACCCGCATGCCGGACTCAAGGGGCAGCAATGCACCGGCGCGCTGCGCAGAAAGGTCTTGGACCGACCACCACCCTTGCTGGAAACCAGGCAGGGCCTGTACCGGACGCGGCTCCGGCAGCCAAACCGCGTGACCATTCAATGCGCGGGCGTCAATGCCGGCCTGGTCAAACGCGTTGATCACATCATGCATCGTTGTCCGGCGCTGGTTTACGCGCAACACCAAAGGGCCTGGCACATTGCCGGCGTGCAAGATATCTTGCCACTGCCGGGGCCATGCGTTGCGCACGGCAGAAATCCACCAATGCGGGTAGTTCCACACGGCTTCGTCATTGTTGGCCACGTACGCTTGCAGGGCATCGTGCTGACGAATGAAATTGCGCAGTGTGCCGTTCAGCAAACCCCGGTAGCGCTGCGACGTGCGGGGCAACGCATTGACGGCCTGATCGACCACCGTGTGTACCGCGTACACGGGCGTACCACGGGCCGGGGCGGAGCCATCGGCCTGCTCACGCTCGCCCTTGATGGCCGCATCCAGCAACGCCAGGGCCACCAACAGCAAGCTGTTGACCAGCTTGTCGCCCGGTGGACGCGCCACCAACCGGGCCTGGACGGCACGAGCAAAGCCCAAGCGACGCATGACGTGAAAACTGATGGCCTGGGCCGACGGACGCAATGCCACCTCGATAGTTGCCAGGCAATCGGACAATGATCGTCCCGCCAACACACCCTGCACGCACTGCGCCGCAGCCAGGATGCTGGCAGACAAGGCCACGCGATTGGGCCCAGGAGGGTGTGCAACACGGCCGACACGCTTGGCAGGCATAGTCAAGGTTCCGGTTTGCGCCATACGGTGACCAGCCAAGGCTGCTGTTCGCGCGGCAGACCGTCGGGGCGATAATAATGTTCCAGCTCAATAAACCCCGCGGCGCGCACTAATTGGCTCCAGCGGGGGTAATCGTACCAAGTGCCATAGCGTTCACCTTGCCAGCCCTCCTCGTTATTGCCGCGTGGGTTCGAACAACACAAGACGCCACCCGGTTTCAGCGCATGGAACAAGCGCGTCAGCACGTCTGGAGCGTGGCGACTGGGCACATGAAACAACGACGCATTGGCAAATACGCCATCAAAATAGCCGGACGGCAGGTCAAGATCCAGGAAATCCTGGTGCCAGACCTCGCATCCACTATTTTCGCGAGCCATGGCCACAAACTCTGCCGAACCGTCCACACCAATGGCGCGGTGCCCCCGTTGGGTGAAATCCACCAAGTCGCGCCCGGGCCCACAGCCGAGATCCAGAATATTCAGCGGTGGCGGCGCCGAAATATGGCGCAACAAGGCATCAATGTTCTGGCTGACGTCATGGTCCCACGTGCCTTCAGCAAAACGCTGCGCCGTGCGTGAATAATGGCTTAACGTAATACGGGACGCTTCGCGGGCGTCATTGTCGGGCACACCGGAGTCGTGCCGGCTCATGGGGCCCAGCCTTGCACAAAGGCATCCACGGGCTGGCGACGCCCTCCCGGACGCTGCAACTCAAGCAGCCGCAACACCCCTGCACCCGTTTGCACGTCAATGCCGTCCCGCGACGCCTGGATAACCTCGCCGGGCTGGGGCCCCGCGGCCTCGGGTTTGCGATCGGCATCCTGCGCCTGCGCTCGCCACACCTTGACCGGGCCGTCAATGCCGGCCAACGTCATGGTTGCTCCCGGAAATGGGTTGAAAGCGCGGATGTAGCGTTCGAGCTGCGGGGCCGGCTGTGAAAAATCAAGCGCCGCCTCGGCACGCGAAAGCTTTTCAGCATAAGTGACACCGGTTTCAGGCTGTGGTGTAGCAGGCAGCGGGCCACTTTGCAGCGCGTGCAGGGCGTGCACAATGGCTTGCGCGCCCACGTCGGCCAGTTCGTCATGCAGCGTGCCACTAGTGTGCTGTGCGGTAATGGGCACTTCCCGGATAAGCACCATATCGCCCGTATCCAGGCCCTCGTCCATTTGCATGATAGTAATGCCGGTTTGGGTGTCGCCAGCCTGAATGGCCCGGTGGATTGGGGCGGCTCCGCGCCAGCGCGGCAACAGGCTGGCATGGATATTCAGGCAACCGTGGGCGGGCAGCGTCAGTACCCATTGGGGCAATATAAGGCCATAGGCGGCCACCACCATCACATCGGGCCGCGCCTGCTCAAGCGCTTGTCGGGCGTCGGCGGCATCGTCAGGGTACTTGCCATCAAGCCGCAGGCTGCGCGGCTGGCACACGGGGATACCCGCCTGCTGGGCCCGCTGCTTTACGGGACTGGCAGTAAGGCGCATGCCCCGCCCGGCTGGACGATCGGGCTGGGTCAGCACCAGGGGAACCGTATATCCGGCATCAAGAATGGCGTCCAGCGCCTGCTTGGCAAACTGGGGGGTTCCGGCAAAAACAACTCGCATCAAGGCATCCGGCACGTCAGACTTTAACGGTTTCACGTTCACGCTGCTCGCGCACACGTTCGCGTTCACGTTTACGCAAGCGCGTGCGGATACGCTCTTGCTTCAGCCGTGACAGGTATTCGACAAACACCTTGCCATCCAAATGGTCAATCTCGTGCTGTATGCACACGGCCAGCAAGCCCTCGGCGTCAAGCTCGAACTCTTTGCCGTGTTCGTCCAGCGCGCGGACACGAATGCGCGCGGCGCGCTCGACTTCGTCGTAGATTTCAGGAACGGACAGGCAGCCCTCTTCAAACACCTGCTTTTCATCGCTTTTCCAGATGATTTCGGGGTTGATCAGCACCAGCAGGTCGTCCCCTTCTTCGGAAACGTCGATCACGATGACGCGTTCGTGAACATCGACCTGTGTTGCGGCCAACCCGATGCCGGGTGCGGCATACATCGTTTCCGCCATATCGCGAACCAGCGTGCGGATACGATCATCGACCTCGGTTACCGGGGCCGCGGTCTTATGCAAACGTGGGTCCGGATAACGAAGAATAGGTAGCAATGCCATTGAACTTGTCCAAGAAAACAAAACTAGGGTAAGTATCTATGATAAAACAAAAACCCCCGAATTCCCCGCTCGGCGGCGTCTTCGCAAAGCTCTTCCACAATTTCACCATGACATTTACAACACGACGCATGCCCACGGCCGGCCCCATTGTGCAAAACTAAGGTATGCCTGTCACATCCTCCCGAGAAGAACTGCGTGCCTGGTTACGCCTGATGCTCGAGCCCGGCCTGGGTCCGGTACAGGCGCGATCGCTGCTGGCAGCCATTGGCCTTCCGCAAGACATCTATTCGGCCTCACTGGGTACCCTGAACAAGCTGCTGCCCACCACCATGGCCCAGCAATTACGTCGCGAGCCCTCGGACGACATACAAGACCAGATCGAGCGCAGCCTGCAGTGGCTTGACGCGCCTGACCGCCGTATTCTGACCCTCGCTGACCCCGAATACCCCAAAACGCTGCTCGACACCTGGGACCCACCGCTTTTGTTATTTGCGCACGGCGACATCAGCCTATTGTCCAGAGCGTCGCTGGGTATCGTAGGGGCGCGCAGCGCCACCCCTGGCGGGCTGGAAAATGCCCACGCGTTCGCGCGCCACCTTGCCACACAGGGCTGGTGCATTGTCAGCGGGCTGGCACAAGGCATCGATACCGCCGCGCATACTGGTGCCCTGGACGCCGGCACAGAATCCGGCAGCACCATTGCTGTGCTGGGTACCGGTATTGATATTGTCTACCCGGCGGCCAATCGGGACTTAGCGCATCGCATTGCGCGCCATGGCCTGCTGATCAGTGAATTTCCCCTTGGTACCCGCGCGTTGCGCTGGCAGTTTCCCAAACGCAACCGGCTGGTGGCGGGGCTGTGCAAAGGCATTCTGGTGGTTGAAGCCGCCCGCCAGAGCGGATCGCTGATTACCGCGCGCATGGCCGGCGAGCTTGGCCGCGAGGTCTTCGCCATTCCGGGGTCCATCCATTCGCCACTCTCGCGTGGGTGCCACGCCCTGATCCGTGAAGGTGCCAAGCTCGTGGAATCCGGACAGGATATTCATGATGAACTGTCGCGCCCTATGCAGGGGAAGCTGCCACTGGCGTCGCAAGGGAATGCCGACAGGGTAGATGGGGCACAGCCCCACACGACCCGGCGAAAGTCTGCGCCCCACACCCCCGCAGACGGGGCGAGCTCGAAAGGCAAACCCATGCAGCCTGCCGCCGCACGCGACACGCCGGCATCCGCCTCGGCCCAGCCAAAATATCAGACACAATTCGAACAACTGAGTGAAGACGCCAAAACGGTGCTGCAGGCCTTGGGACACGACCCCGCACACCCTGACACGCTGCAACTGCGCACGGGGTTCCCAATGGCGACATTAACGGCCGCCCTGCTGGAGCTTGAAATGGCACAAGCTGTCCACCGCCTCGAAGACGGCCAATATCAACGGACCTGACCGCCTTGGCGCAGTAAGGGCCGGTGTGTCAAGGCAGACGTGTTTTGGCACAACACGCCTCCGAGTACAGCCGTGCTGCGGCCACCGCGGTACCGTCCCGCGACGGTCGGCGTCGCGCTATGATTAAATCTTGAAAGTGAACGGGGCCGTGGTTGACCTGTGGAGACAACGCGTCCAATGTTGGCCCCGGCATCAGACACCCCTATATGGCATCAACGCGCCGTAACGCATTACAGGATCCATCATGACACTGCCCAGCAAGGTGAAAATTGTTGAAGTCGCGCCCCGCGACGGTCTACAGAACGAGAAAAGCATGATTCCCGCCGCCACCAAGGTTGAACTGATCAACCGGCTGTCGGCCGCCGGTTTTCCTAATATCGAGGCGGCCTCGTTTGTCTCGCCAAAATGGGTGCCCCAAATGGCAGACGGCGCTGAAGTCATGGCAGGTATCACGCGGGCCCCCGGCATTATTTATTCGGCACTGACGCCCAACATGCGTGGCTTTGACGCCGCCGTTGCTGCCGGCGTCGACGAAGTCGTCATCTTTGGTGCCGCCAGCGAAGCGTTCTCGCAGAAAAACATCAATTGCTCGATTGCAGAGTCCATCGCCCGCTTCGAACCTGTGGCCGAGGCCGCCAAACAGGCCGGCCTACGCTTGCGCGGCAGCATCAGCTGTGCGCTTGACTGCCCCTACGACGGCCCTACCCCGGTGGACAATGTCCTGGACGTAGTGCGCCGCATGCAGGCGTTGGGTTGCGACGAGATCGACATTGCCGACACCATCGGTACCGGTACACCAAAACGGGTCGAGCGTGTCATGAAAGCGGTCACTGAAATCGCCAACCCCGCATCCATCTCCGGACACTTCCACGACACCTACGGGCAGGCGCTGGCCAATATTCTGGCATCATTGCAGGCCGGCATTTCCATTTTCCACAGCTCGGTGGCCGGGCTGGGTGGCTGCCCCTACGCCAAAGGGGCCACCGGCAACGTCGCCACCGAGGACGTGCTGTATATGTTGCACGGCATGGGCATTGACACCGGCATCAACCTGGATGCGGTGGTCGACACTGGGCAGTGGATTTCTGCCGAAATTGGGCGACGCGCTGACAGCCGTGCCGGCAACGCCCTGGCGGCGCGCAAATAAGCCAGCCCGACGCCATGACAAAATCGCCCTGCAACTGCCCGCCGCACTGCCTACTATGAACCGTCACGAAACCCTGATGCAAACATTGGGACCCTTGCCCATTCGCGGTACCGCGTGGCCCGCCTGGGTCAAAGTGGTGGCATGGTGTGTAGTGCTGATAATCGGTGCCAAACTAATGCACACGGCCATAGGCACCAGCCGGCAGGCCGTCCAGCCCGCCATCGCCGCCAGCGTCACCATCACCTTTCTGGCCCTTGCGGTCATCGCGCGGTTCATGCAAACTTCCGTTACCACGATTACCGCTGAAGGCATCCACCAAACCTGGGTAACCCGCCGCTCGGTGCAATGGTCCGACATACAGTTTGCCAAATTTATTCCCATGGTGGCGTCGAAGCGGCTGGTTTGCTTCACCGGCAAAGGCCGCCCTGTAGTGTTTCAGGGGGGCACGCAAGAACTGCAAATCGCTTTTGCCCACATCGCCCTGGCTTACCATCGCCGCCCCGTTTGACCCCTTTTGGCCGACAACCTCGCCGCTCGGCCGAACGCCCGATCGCCCGCGAGGCACGTCACCGGCCTCACCACCGCCGGGCGACTTGGGGTTAAACCCATGTCAAAAGCACCCTCAATTGTCGCTTGAGCGACAACGCAATCCCGAAAGGGGTCTTAGTATTAATTTAAACCTCAACCCGGCAACCGCTTGATATGCAAGCAAACATGCCGGCGTGACGATAAAAAATCGGGGAGACAATACGTGCAGGAGACCACGCTTCCGCGCCTGCTGGTGCAGCATGCCCGGCAACGCCCGCAGGATCCGGCGTTGCGTGAAAAAGAATACGGTATCTGGCAAACCTGGTCATGGCAGCGTGCCTTGGAAGATGTGCGCCACATGGCCCTTGGGCTAGATGCCCTGGGCTTCGAGGCCGGCGAAAATTTGGCCATACTGGGCGACAACCGGCCCCAGCTTTACCTAATGTTTATTGCCGTACAGGTATTGCGCGGCGTGCCGGTACCCATGTATCAAGATGCCATCACAGAAGAAGTGGGCTTCGTGCTGCGCGATGCCAACGTGCGCTTTGCTTTCGCCGAAGACCAAGAGCAAATGGACAAGTTTCTCGAATTACGCGAACTGTCCGGCGACGAGGGCGTACCGGGGCTCGACAACCTCTTCTACAACGACCCGCGCGGTCTGCGAAATTATCAACAACCCGGTTTACGCAGTGTCGAAGCGCTCATGGAACTGGGGCGCGAACGTGCCGCCAGCATGCCCGATCGCTTTGACCAGCTGGTTGCCGCCGGTCAACCCGATGACGTCGCCATCATTTCCTACACATCCGGTACCACCAGCCGGCCCAAAGGCGTATGCCAAACGCACGCAGCCTTTGTCGCTTCGGCCAAGGGGGCCATCGAAGTCGACAAGCTGAACGCGTCCGACGAAGTACTCTCTTACCTGCCGCCCGCATGGATGGGCGACTTCTTTTTCTCGGTGGCGCAATGGCTGGTGGCGGGATTCACTATCAACTGCCCCGAATCCGCCGAAACCGTCTCTATCGACATGGGCGAAATTGGCCCAACCTTTTACTTTGCCCCTCCACGGATTTTTGAAGGCATGCTTACCGCCGTATCCATACGGATGGAAGACGCCTCACGATTTAAACAATGGCTCTATGCGCGCTTTATGGCTCTCGCGGCACGCGTGGGCGCCGACATCCTGGATGGCAAACCCACCTCGCTGAAAGACCGCATGGCCTACGCGCTTGGGAATATTCTCGTCTATGGCCCGCTCAAGAACGCATTGGGCCTGTCGCGCATACGCGTGGCGTACACCGCGGGTGCTGCCATCGGCCCCGACCTCTTCCGTTTCTTCCGTTCCATCGGCGTCAACCTTAAACAGCTTTACGGCCAAACCGAAACCTGTGCTTATGTATGCCTGCAGCGCGATGGCGAGGTCGACCTCACCACGGTGGGCCGGCCCGCGCCGGGCATCGAACTTAAAATTTCCGATACCGGCGAAATACTGGTGAAGGGTGTGTCGGTGCTTAAGGAATACTACAAGCGCCCCAAAGACACGGCCGAGGCCCTCGACGAACACGGCTATTTCCATACGGGTGACGCCGGCATCATCGACTCCAACGGGCAGCTGCGCATCATTGATCGCGCCAAAGATGTCGGCCAACTACTCAGCGGGGCCATGTTCGCCCCCAACTACGTCGAAAACAAGCTTAAGTTTTTCCCTCAAATCAAAGAGGCCGTGTGCTTCGGGCACGGTCGCGACGAAGTCTGCGCCTTCATCAATATCGAATTTGACGCCGTGGGCAACTGGGCCGAGCGCCAAAGCTTGCCCTACGCGGGCTATGTCGATCTGGCCGGCAAACCCGAGGTCCTTGAAATGATCAAGGGCTGCGTGGAACAGGTCAATGCCGACCTGGCCACGGAAGAAGGCATGCATGAAGTCCAGATCCGGCGTTTTCTGGTGCTTCACAAAGAACTTGACCCGGACGACGACGAACTTACCCGAACCCGCAAAGTGCGTCGCGGGTTTGTTGCCGAAAAATATAAGGTTCTGATCGATGCCTTGTATGACGGCCGTACCGAGCAGTTCATCGAAACCGCCGTCAAGTTTGAAGATGGGCGCACCGGCAAGGTTTCGGCAACGCTCAAAATACTGGAAGCCAAGGTATTTCCGCCCGTCAGGAGCACAGCATAATGAATTGCAGCATCAACCACGCCACGCTGAGCCCCGATACCGAACTGGCGACAGCAACCGGACGCCGCATTGGCCCCGTTATTCTCGATGTCCGTAATATAAGCCTGCGCTTTGGCGGCGTGAAGGCGCTTACCAACATCAGCTTCAATGTCCGTGAACACGAAATCCGCGCCATCATTGGCCCCAACGGCGCCGGCAAAAGCTCAATGCTCAACTGCATCAACGGCGTTTATACACCCACCGAAGGCAGCATCACCTTTCGCGGGCAGCCGTTTTCCCGCATCCGCCCGCACCAGGTAGCGGCCCGCGGAATCGGGCGCACATTTCAAAACCTGGCCCTGTTCAACGGCATGAGTGTTCTCGACAACATCATGTCCGGCCGCAACATGAAAATGCGCAGCAATCTGTTTTTGCAGGCATTGCGTATCGGCCCGGCCGAACGCGAAGAGTTGCAGCACCGCCGCTTTGTAGAAGAAATCATCGAACTGCTTGAAATCGAAGCCTACCGCAAGGTTCCCGTTGGGCAGTTGCCTTATGGTCTGCAGAAGCGGGTCGACCTTGGGCGGGCGCTCGCCATGGAGCCCACCGTGCTCCTGATGGACGAGCCCATGGCCGGCATGAACCTCGAAGAAAAACAAGATATGTGCCGCTTCATTCTGGATGTCAACGAAGAATATGGCACCACCATCGTGTTGATCGAACACGACATGAGCGTGGTGATGGACATCTCCGATCGCGTCGTCGTGCTCGATTATGGCAAGAAAATCGGCGACGGCCCCCCGGCAGAAGTACAGGCAAACGAAGACGTAATCCGTGCCTACCTGGGCACAAGCGGCTGACTGGAGCAATACCAACATGGCATTTTTTCTGGAAACCCTGTTCGGCGGCCTGATGAGTGGCGTGCTTTATTCGCTGGTTGCCCTGGGCTTTGTGCTTATCTACAAAGCATCCAGCGTGTTCAACTTTTCGCAGGGCATCATGGTGCTGTTTGCCGCACTGGCCATGGCACGGTTCTCTCAATGGATTCCCGCGTGGTTCGGCATCGAAAGCATGTTGCTGGCCAATCTTCTGGCCTTCGTCGTGGCTGCCGCATTCATGTTCGTGTTCGCCTGGCTGGTCGAACGTCTGGCCCTGCGCCACCTGGTCAATCAACCCGAAGCCTCGCTGCTTATGGTCACCATCGGCATCGGCCTGTTCCTGGAAGGCTTCGGTCAAATTGTGTTCGGCAGTAACGTCTATACCATCAACGTCGGCATGCCCGACGACCCCATCTTTTTGTTTGAAAACATGTTCGAAGGCGGGGTCTTGATCGACTCCGGCGAACTGTCGGCCGCCGTCATCGCTGCCCTGCTGGTTCTGGCGCTGGTGCTGTTCTTTCAAAAAACAAAAACTGGGCGGGCACTGCGCGCCGTGGCCGACGACCACCAAGCCGCGCAATCAGTGGGCATCCCGCTGTCGCGCATGTGGGTCATCGTCTGGTTTGTTGCGGGGCTTAGCGCCTTGGTAGCCGGCATGGTTTGGGGCAGCAAGCTGGGGGTGCAGTTTTCAATCTCCAACCTGGCGCTGCGCGCATTGCCAGTAGTAATTCTGGGTGGCCTTACCTCTATTCCGGGCGCCATTATCGCCGGGCTGATCGTGGGTGCCGGCGAAAAACTATCTGAAATCTACCTTGGTCCCTTTGTGGGCGGGGGCATTGAAGTTTGGTTCGCATACGTGCTGGCACTGCTGTTCTTGCTGGTGCGTCCACAAGGCTTGTTTGGCGAAAAAATCATCGACCGTGTCTGAGCGCGCACCACACCACCAAGTCAGCGTCGACATCAAGTTTCTGTAAGGAGTACTGGGTGCTTTACCGAGAGAATGGTCAGTTCAAGACAACGTACAAGGCAGATCAACAGATCTTCCCGATCCGGCAAGATCGCATCGCCATGCTGGCCGTGCTGGCCATTGCCTTTTTGCTTCCCTTGGTCGTCAGCAACTATCTGCTCGCCACCATTCTGATCCCGGTGGTGATCTTATCGCTGGCCGCCTTGGGCACCAACATCCTTATCGGTTATTGCGGGCAAATCTCGCTGGGCTCGGGCGCCTTCATGGCGGTAGGCGCGTACGGCGCCTACAACGTGCTGATGCGCCTTCCCGGCACGCCACTTATCGTGGCTCTGCTGGTGGGCGGTGTCTGTGCCGCGTTGTTTGGTGTCTTGTTCGGCCTTCCCAGCCTTCGGGTACGGGGCCTTTATTTGGCCGTCACCACGCTGGCGGCACAATTTTTCGCCGACTGGATGTTCTATCGTGTCAAATGGCTAACCATGCACAGCCCATCTATCTCTGTCACTGCCCCCGACGTCAGCGTGCTGGGCATCCCGCTGAACACCTACACGTCCAAGTACCTGTTCTGCCTTACCGTGCTGATCCTTTTTGCATTGGCCGCAAAAAATTTGGTGCGCGGCGCGATCGGGCGCGAGTGGATGGCCATCCGCGACATGGACGTGGCGGCCGAAATTATCGGCATCCGCCCTGTTTATGCCAAGCTTTCCGCCTTCGCCGTCAGCAGTTTCATGGTGGGCATTGCCGGCGCGCTGTGGGCGTTTTTCTACTTAGGTGCCTGGGAGCCCGACGCCTTTAACCTGAACATGTCGCTGCAACTGCTGTTTATGATCATTATCGGCGGGCTAGGTTCAATTCTGGGTAACTTCATCGGTGCTGCCTTTATGGTCGTACTGCCCATCGCCCTGCGTTTGATACTCCCCGAGATCAGTGACCTCTTTAATCTGCAGCTCAGCACCGCCATCGCGGCGCATATCGAGCACATGATTTTCGGCGCACTTATCGTCTGGTTTCTCATTGTCGAGCCTCACGGTCTGGCCCGACTCTGGTCCACGGCCAAACACAAATTACGTGTCTGGCCTTTCCCGCACTGACGGAAACTTTCAACCGCGGTGTCTTGCCTGGCGCAAACGCCCTTATAAATACTAAGGAGACAACCATGAGACGCATTTCCAAGTTGCTGGCCGCAAGTTGTATTGCGGCGGGCATCGCCACCGTACCAAGCGTGACCATGGCACAAGAAGCCGAACAGTTTGCCCCGATCTTCGCGTATCGAACCGGGCCTTACGCCCCCAACGGGGTGCCTGTCGCGGACGGCACGGTCGACTACCTCAAGCTGGTCAACGAGCGCGGGGGTATCAACGGGGTCAAGTTCCGCATCGAAGAATGCGAGTTTGCCTTCGATACCGCCAAAGGCATCGAATGCTACGAGCGCATGAAAAACCAACATGGCGGCGCCGCCATCGTCCAGCCCATTTCAACCGGCGTCACGGCGGCTCTGCTCAAAAAGGCTGCTGAAGACAAGGTATCTGTAGTGATTGCAGGCTATGGCACACCGGCTGCGGCCGACGGCGAAGTCTTCAAGTGGGTGTTCCCGGTTATCCCCAACTATTTCGTCGCGGCCGACGTCATGATTCAGGCCCTCGGCGAACGTGAAGGCGGTCTGGACAATCTGAAGGGTAAAACCATCAGCTATGTCTTTATGGACGCACCTTTCGGCCACGAGTTCATGCCAGTATTCGAAAAACGCGCCGAGATGCACGGGTTCAAACTTAACAAGCTGCCTGTTACCGCTCCGGGCCTGGACCAAAAGTCCACCTGGCTGCAGGTGCGCCGCGACCGCCCCGACTACGTGCTCTACGTTGGCTATGGTGTCATGAACGCCACCGCGCTCAAAGAAGCCCAATCGGTCGGCTACCCGCGTGACAAAATCTATGGCTTCTGGTGGGCCGGCTCCGAGTCCGACGTCAAAGGGGTTGAAGAAGCCGCCAAAGGTTACAACGCCGTCGCGCTACAAGCCTCGGCCAACCGTGACGCCAAGGTTATCCAGGACATCCTGGAAACCCTGTACGACCAAGGTAAAGGCACGGCAGAAGATCGCAGCACGGTGGGTGACGTCCTGTATGTACGCGGTCTGATCACCGGCATGCTGACCGCCGAAGCGGTGCGCATTGCTCAGGAAGAGTTCGGTATTGGCAAACCCATCACCGGCGAACAGGCCCAATGGGCACTGGAAAACCTGGATCTGACGGCAGAACGCCTGGAAGAGCTTGGCTTCACCGGCATCCTGCAGCCACACAAGACCAGTTGCAAGAACCACATGGGAACCTACACGGCCCGCATGTCCGTATGGGACGGCACTGAGTGGAAGATCAACAGCGATTGGTACGAAGGCGATCGCGAGATCATTGATCCTCTGATCAAGGAATTCGCCGACAAGTACGCCGCGGACAACAACATCGAGCGTCGCGACTGCGAAAGCTGATCATTACTCCGGGCCCGGCCTCGCGGCTTGTCCGCGGGGCCACCCCCTCTGTGTTCAATTATTTATGCATGACATGACTGATTCAGCTCGCGAGACACTGCTCGATGTCAATGGCATCGAGGTCATCTACAACCACGTCATCCTGGTTCTGAAGGGTGTGTCACTTACGGTGCCCGAGAAAGGCATTGTGGCGCTCCTTGGCGGTAACGGCGCTGGCAAGACCACCACATTGCGGGCCATCTCCAACCTGCTTAGAGGCGAGCGTGGCGAGGTCACCAAAGGCTACATCAATTACCTGGGCGAACGCATCGAAAACCTCAGCCCGTCCGAACTGGTGAAGCGCGGCGTTGTGCAAGTAATGGAAGGCCGTCACTGCTTTGCCCACCTGACCATCGAAGAAAACTTGCTGACGGGCGCCTACACCCGCAAAGACCGCGGTGAAATCGCGGCCAACCTAGAAAAAATCTACAACTATTTTCCGCGCCTGAAAGACCGCCGCAAAAGCCAGGCAGCGTACACTTCTGGCGGGGAGCAACAAATGTGCGCGATTGGGCGCGCCCTGATGTCAAATCCCCGACTGGTCCTGCTGGACGAGCCCTCAATGGGGCTGGCGCCGCAGCTGGTCGAAGAAGTATTCAACATTGTGCTCGAACTGAACCAAAAGGAAGGCACCACCTTTTTGCTGGCCGAACAAAACACCAATATGGCCCTGAAGTACGCCGACTACGGATACATCCTTGAAAGCGGTCGTATCGTGATGGACGGTAACGCGCACGACCTGGCCACCAACCAAGATGTGAAAGAGTTCTATCTTGGCGTGGGCGGCGACGAGCGAATCAGCTTTCGCAACGTCAAAAGTTATAAACGACGCAAACGCTGGCTTGCCTGAGGGCACAGAGCCTGCCAGCCACGCTTTTTTGCATGACAGCCCACTACCTACAGTAGATTAATTATGAGTGAATTTCTGGACGACCTTGAAACCCGCAGCCCCAAGCAACGCGAAGCCCAGTTAATGGAGGCCCTGAGCCGTCAGGTCAGGCATGCCCAGGCCAATAGCACGGCGTTCGCAGACATTCTGGCCGGCGTCGACGCGGCACAAATCCAATCACGCGACGCGCTGGCCCGGTTGCCCGTTACCCGCAAGACCGAACTACTGGAGCGTCAGCGCGCCAGCCGGGCCCAAGGGGGGGATGTATTCGGCGGCTTTGCAGCGGTGCGTAAGGGTCGGTCCATGGGGCGCTTGTTTGCCAGCCCGGGGCCCATCTACGAACCCGAAGGAACAAGCGCGGACTACTGGAGAACGGCCCGGGCGTTATACGCCGCCGGGTTTCGCGAAGGCGACCTCGCACACAACGCGTTCAGCTACCACATGACACCGGGTGCCTTCATTCTTGAAGGCGGCGCCCTGGCGCTGGGGTGTACCGTGTTTCCGGCCGGCACTGGCCAAACCGAGCAGCAACTGGCGGCCATGGCCGACCTGCGCCCCGACGCGTATATTGGCACCCCCAGTTTTCTGCGCATTCTGGTAGAAAAAGCGCAAGAATCCGGCACCGACATCTCCAGCGTGCGTAAAGCCATGGTCAGTGGCGAGCCCTTCCCACCCGCCCTGCGCGACTGGTTTGCCCAACGCGGCATCCAGGCCTACCAATGCTATGCCACGGCAGATGTGGGCCTGATCGCCTACGAGACCGCCTCACGCGAAGGCTTGGTGGTTGACGAGTCCGTCATTGTTGAAATTGTGCGTCCCGGTACGGGCGACCCGGTGCCGGAAGGCGAGGTGGGTGAAGTGGTGGTCACGGTCCTGCGGCCTGAATATCCCCTGATTCGATTCGGTACCGGCGACCTTTCGGCTGTTCTGCCTGGGTCCTGCCCCACCGGCCGCACCAACACCCGCATCAAAGGCTGGATGGGACGAGCCGACCAAACCGTAAAAGTACGCGGCATGTTCGTGCATCCGGGCCAGGTTGACCAAGTTGCCAAACGCTTTCCCGACATTCGTCGCGTGCGCCTGGTGGTAAGTGGCGAAATGGCCAATGACCAAATGACGCTAAAGATTGAAGCACCCAACACAGATAACATGCTGACACAGCACGTGGCTGACGCCATGCGCGAAGTCACCAAAATGCGCGCCGAGATCGAAGTTGTGCCCATTGACAGCCTGCCCAATGACGGCAAGGTGATCGAAGACGCACGCGACCATCAGCTGGGCTAGCCCCGTCTGAATCTTCGCACCGCTCCCGCTGTGTTGACAGCGCGGGGCGCCTTCCTGCGACGGTCGCAGACCCCGTCTCCCGCCCTGATTTCATCCGTCACTCTCCGCGACTTCGCATGGGGCTGCGTGTAAGCGCGATGCGAAACTTGTGATCAAGGCGAAAGCGCTCGCCGCCGGGCCGCAAAGCGCGTTGTACACCGGGGCAGAGCTAGTTTGTGCTTGGCACACATGCGTCAACACGCGGTTTCGGGTAAAACTACCACCATGACTTCCGACATTAATGCAACGCTTTCATCCGGGTGAATCCACATGCGCGCAAAAAAAGAATTTGAGGACACCGCGGCATGGTTTCATGTGCTGGACCCGCAACACCAAGAACGCGTGTTGCATGACGTCACCAAAACGTCGTACCGCGCTGACGCCTTGATCGAGCGCAAAGGTGAGCGCGCACAGTCATGGTTAGGAGTGGGCAGTGGCTTGGTTAAAGTCTCCGTTTCCACGGCGGATGGCAAAACCGCGTCACTGACAGGGGTTCCCGCCGGTGGATGGATTGGAGAAGGGTCGCTGCTGAAACGAGAAATCCGAAAATACGATGTGGTGGCCTTGCGCGACTGCACGGTTTTCAGAGTTCCCGAAACGACCTTCAACTGGCTGCTGGACAGCAGCATTGCCTTTAATCGCTATTTACTGCATCAGCTTAACGAGCGAGTAGCCCAGTTTATTGGCAAGGCGGAGTACGACCGCTTACTGGCACCGGACGCACGGGTGGCTCGCTGCATTGCCGAGCTGTTTAACCCCTTGCTGTACCCGGGCAAAAGTATGCGGTTGGACATTACCCAGGAAGAGATTGGCTATTTGGCCCGCATTTCGCGTCAACGCACCAACCAGGCCTTGCGCGTATTGGAGCAGGCAGGATTGTTGCGCGTTGAATATGGGGCCGTAAAAGTACTGGATCTGGAAGGCTTGCGCACCTACGGCGGCATGTAGGGTGTCCCGAACGTGGGTGTTGACCCCAATTTAGGGTCTGTTTTACTGGAAAGGGTGCGTTTTGCACCAATTCGAGACTAAAATGGCCGATTGTCGTCAAAATATTACCGGGCTCGGGGGCACTTTTTTTGTGCGCCGGGGCCATTTTATTTCTAAAGTTTATAGAGGTCCGAAGCATGCCTGAACAAACAGCGCATTCGCTGCCATCTTACCTTAACCCGGACGAACTTGGCCCCTGGGGCGACTATCTGGAACAGGTAGACCGGGTCACGCCCTACTTGGGTAAGCTGTCGAAATGGGTCGAAACCCTTAAGCGGCCAAAACGCATTCTGGTGGTCGACGTGCCCGTCGAGCTCGACGACGGCACCATCGCCCATTTCGAGGGCTACCGCGTCCAGCACAATATGGCGCGTGGCCCCGGTAAAGGCGGTGTCCGCTACCACCAAGATGTCACGCTATCCGAAGTCATGGCGCTGTCTGCCTGGATGTCGGTAAAAACAGCGGCCGTCAATGTGCCGTTTGGCGGTGCCAAAGGGGGCATCCGAATTGACCCCCGACAGCACTCGCAGCGCGAACTCGAGCGCATCACCCGTCGTTACATCAGCGAAATCGGCCTGGTCATTGGCCCCATGGACGACATCCCCGCCCCCGACGTCAACACCAATGCCCAGACCATGGCCTGGATGATGGACACCTACTCCATGAATGTCGGCGTTACATCGCCGGGGGTGGTCACCGGTAAGCCCATCAGCATTGGCGGCAGCCTTGGCCGCGTGCAGGCGACGGGTCGCGGTGTGTTTGTTGTGGCATCGGAAGCCATGCGTGATGCGGGCATCGCCATCAACGGTGCGCGGGTTGCCGTACAAGGGTTTGGCAACGTTGGCGGTACGGCTGCCCGGCTGTTCCATGAGCACGGCGCCAAAGTGGTGGCTATTTACGACCACACCGGCGCGGTTTATCACGAGAACGGTCTAGACATCCCGGCCCTGTCCGAGCACGCCCGTGAAACCGGTGGTGTTGCCGGCTTTGCCGATGCCGACACCGTAACACCCGATGAGTTCTGGGCACTGGAAACTGAAATCCTGATTCCGGCCGCGCTGGAAGGCCAAATCACGGCCAAGAACGCCCCCAGCGTCCGGGCCCGTATTATCGTTGAAGGCGCAAACGGCCCCACCTCGCCACAAGCGGACGATATCCTCGCGTCCAACGGCGTCACGGTCGTACCCGACGTTCTGGCCAATGCGGGTGGCGTCACGGTCAGTTATTTCGAATGGGTCCAGAACTCGGCCTCGTTCTACTGGACCGAAGGCGAAATCAACGAACGGCTTGAGGCCATCATGCGTGATGCTTACGCCTCAATTTCAGCCACCGCCGCCGAACATAAGGTCACCATGCGCACCGCCACCTTCATTACGGCGTGCTCGCGGATTCTTGAAGCGCACGAAATTCGCGGCCTTTACCCCTGATCCGCGCACCGCGCCAACCCGGTCTACAGATCCGGTCCGGGTGCCACCAGCACCGCAACCGGAAGGCAGGTCAACACCCCCCCGACCTGCAAACTGCTACCGGCCGCTTCCCGCCTGGCCCCCGTCAGCACGTCATACCATTGGCCGTGCTGGATGCCGTGCGGAAGCTTTATCTGGGTATCCTGCCATAAGCGGGCCGGTATCAGTGGCCGATCCAGAAACGGCTCCACCCGTCCGTTCGTCGTCCGAAGCGCCTTGCAGCCCAGTCGGGACACCAGCACGATCATGGCATGTGTCGGCGTACGCCGCATGAAGGCAAACAGGTGGTCCGCCAGCTTGCCTTGTACTGGCAGCGGTTCATAACTACCCTGATCAAACAGGTCGGGTTGACGACCTCGCCATTGCAGGCATCGCATAATCACTGCCTGCTTGACCGCGCCGTCTTGCCAGCCCGCCAGCAACAACGGCATTGTGTCGCCGCCTTCGTCGTCGAGCCCGTTGTTAACGACAACGTCTGGCTTATTGTTGGGTCCTGCGCTGTGCCCGCCGCCGTGGCCGTGGTTAAGTGCGTCGTACAACCCGTTGGTGACGAAGTCATGCAGTAGCGTCTGACGTAATGCGAAGTCAACAGGTCGGCGGTTATCCGGATCCACCAAGCTGAAATCCCACAGCTCGGTGCCTTGATACAAGTCCGGAATACCAGGCAACGTGCAACGCAATACAGCCATCGCCAGGCTATTCAGGGCACCGGCCGGGGCAAGCGCGGCCGCAAACCCGGACAGCAGGCGGCAGCTCTCGCTTTCCGGGTCACACAGCAAAAACTCGATTCGGTCGGCATAGCCCTGCTCCACCATGTCATCCGGGCATAACCACGAGCTCTCTTGCTTGGCCTCGCGCAACGCCTTTTGCTGCCACTGTTGCAAGCGGTCCATATAGTGAGCCATGCCGGCCTCGTCCGTGGTCTGCAAATCGGGGGGCCAAGCGCCCACAATAGTTTGCAGCAGCATATAGCACTGTGACGCCGGAACACCATAATTGATAGTGGCCTGCTGCCCCATGGCGGCCAGGCAGCGCGTGCTGACATCGTCCCACACCTCGGGCACTTCGCTGATCACGGCCAGGCGGGCCCGCACGTCTTCGCCGCGCTTGTGGTCATGCGTGGCCGTCGCGTTCATTGTCCTCGGGGTATGACGAGCGCGGTGTACGTTCCATGCGTGGAAGTCATCGGGCGAAACACTGAAGCAGGCGGGGTCGGAGCCGACGTCGTTACGCGACAATAAGCGTCCATAGCGGTAAAACACCGTATCTTCCAGCGCCTTGGCTGCCAATGGGGGGGTAAGCTGCTGAAAGCGTTGCAACGCCAAAGCCAGCTGCGCACGCTTGCCGCTTTGCAAGGCAGCCTCGCCCAGTACCGTCATGGCGAGGTCGTGGTAGTGAGCATCATTTAGTCGGGGTGCAGCGGGCACTGATGTCTCAGTCAGCTTTTTTGTTCGCCCTAGCAGGCAATCAGACACAAACTCCAATGCGCGCGCACCGGCAAGATCATGGTCTTCAAGCAGCCATGCGCGCGCCCGATCCCGAGCGCGTTTCAGCCACGTGGTGTCATGCGCCGTGCGTTCATCCAGACTTGCATAGGTGCGATACACCTCGAACTCAATCAGCAGGCGGTCAAGGGCCCGACCAAGGCTGCGTCGCGTGACATCATGGGTCTGGAGGTCAGCGCCCGTCAATGTGCAAAGCAGCGCCAGCAATGCGTCACGCTCCGCACAAAAGTGATGGCTGACCATACGTGCTCGCGCCGCCCGGCGCCATGCGTGTACAGGCCGCGCGTCGCGTGCGAGACGATGCCAGCAGGCGGTCAACGGCGCCTCCCCGTCGGGATCATGCAGCACGCCGGTTACCTTGTCCATAAAGTCGTAGCCGGTTGTGCCGTCCACAGCCCAGCGTTCGTCCAGACGTTCATCGTGGGCCAGAATTTTCTCTACCAGCCGCCACGGCGGCGTACCCGCTAGTGTTTCCGGGCGGCGTCCCGCCCGGCCATGCAAAGCCTGCGACAGGCGGCGGCAGTACGCTAATGGCTGCGCTAGACCATCTACGTGATCAACCCGCACACCGTCAATGACGCCCTGCTCAAACAAGCGCAACGGCAGCGCGTGCACCGCGCTAAAAACATCATCGCGCTCTACACGCAGCCCGACCAGGTCGCTCACCTCAAAAAAGCGACGCCAATTGATTTGTTCGCCGGCACATTGCCACCAAGCCAGCCGGTAATGTTGCCGCTCAAGCAAGCCATGCAACGCCTGGCGTCCCGCCGCCGTTGAAGGTTCATGCGCCGCCAAATGTTCGTCCACCGAAAAGTGACCTGCGGGCAACAATGACTCTGCCGCTACGGGCAGCCGCATGCCCTGGACATCGATATGAAACTGTTCATCGCCATGAGCAAGCCGAACCAGGCCATTGCGGATTACGCTGGCATACGGCTCGGCCAGCACCGGCAGCAATACTTTACCCTTCAACTCTGGGGGGCCGCCATCCCATTGGATATCAAACCAATCGGCATACGGGCTGGCGCGCCCTTCGCGTAACACGCTGTGCCACCAAGGGTTATCGGGATGAGCGGCCATGTGGTTAGGAACCAGATCCACGAACAGGCCCATACCACGAGCCCGGGCTGCCATGGCCAAGGCATGCAGGGCGTCTTCACCACCCAGTTCAGGATCGACACGGGTGGGGTCCGTCACATCGTAG